>CAYYLO010000006.1:61445-64149 GCA_964472675.1 uncultured Gammaproteobacteria bacterium
CCAGGAGGCCCAAACAGTGTTAATTTAACCTGGCTACCCACTGCCGGACCGGCAACTTATTACCTGGTTGCGTATGGAACGTCCCCGGGCATCCTGCAATACGGCAACCCGAATGTGGGGTTGGAAACAAGCTATACGGTAAGTGGACTTTCTGCAGGTAAATATTACTTTAAAGTCCGCGCCGGCAACAATTGCGCGCCGGGAGATTTCTCTAATGAGTTATCGGCAACTGTGGGAGGTCGTCAATTCACCATACCCGCTGAAGGTTTCGCCCAAGGTGTTTTAGGCACAAAAACTTCCCCTTCACCCTCCCCAAACGTACCCTCCAGTGCCTCAAGATCCGAAGATGCGCTGCCTAAACCACCGTACACGCTCGGGCAGGATAGGTGGTTTAGCTTCGCCACCTTCGTAAGAAAAGTTTTTACCGATCTCCGCCGCCTCATCCCGTTCTTGCGCAAGCAGCCTGTTTTACAGTAAAATTTCCACAATATAGATGATTATTGACTCACATACCCACATCACTTTGTCCGGATCGCCACGAATTGTTACGCCCGACGATCTTATAAAATCCATGGACGTGGCTGGTATTGACTACTCTCTTCTTTTGGCTAATCAGCGCAAAGGTGTCCATATCAGCACAAATGATGCTATAGAAATTGGCAAAAAATATCCGCGGATTCTAGCCATCGGGCATATTGAATTTGGAGCACCAATTGCGCCACAAACAGAAAACTTAAAAAAATATCTGGAATCCGGACAAATACATGGTGTAAAGTTCTATCTGGGATATGAAGATTATTCGGCAACCGACAAGCAGCTTTTCCCTCTGTACGAATTTTGCCAAAAGACAAACAAACCGGTTATTTTCCACACAGGTGCGCTACTTATTGGAGAGCGCGGAATGCTTAAAAATTCCCACCCTTTAAATGTTGATAGTGTGGCTTATTACTTTCCGGATTTAAAAATTATTATTGCGCATATGGGAAATCCGTGGATCGCCGACACCGCCGCAATACTACTTAAAAATCCTAATGTCTATGCTGATTTATCGGGTTATTTTACAGAATGGGTACCTATTGCTCCGGAAGAGGTCGAAGATTTTAAAAAGAGTGTGGCATGCATTAAGGACTTTGTTGGTAACTATAAAAAATGTATCTTTGGCACAGACTGGCCAATATATAACCAAAAAGAATACGTTGAAGCCGTTAAAAGCTTAGAAATGACTGAAGAAGAAAAAGAATTAGTCTTCTGGAAAAACGCTAACGGGATTTTTAGTCTCGGATTGTAGCTTTCCGCAAAAATATAAAAAACAGAATAACATTCAACAAAGACAAGAAGCGAGTCAAAACTCCTTCGTTAACTTTTAGCACACTCTGCAAAAATGGTAAATGTGGAAACCAAAAGCCATGATAAAGATTCAGCAAAAAAATAGCGCTTAATATTAGCCAGTATTTAAGCAACTGTGGCCTGTAAATTGTTAAAAGAAACCCCGCCACAATTCCACCCAAAATGTAGCGCTCAAGCATATTTGCTAAAAATAACCAGCTCCCAAATCCCACAATAAATATTGCCAAAAACAAATTTTCCAAGGAACGTATTTTAAGCTTTTTAACAGCCCAGACGTTCAAAATTGCAACCGACAGGTATCCCCAAATGTTTGCCGGAATTAGCAAAAACTTTGCGTTCTGCCCCAAAGCTTTATTACCGACGAATATATGCCAAAAATTGAACGAGTTAGTAGTCAGGCGCATCTCAGATTTATCAAAAACAATTCTTTTTAAATCGTTTAAAGCAAAATGTAAAACATTATCATGAGTAAATTGTACAAGAGGGGCAAAAAGGACAACTGCTGCCGAAAGTAAACCGGCCACAATATATATTGGCTTTACTTTTTTAATAAATAGAATGAAAACAAACAATGGAACAAAAATTAATGTAGTAGGTTTTACTGCAACACTTGCAGCCAAAAATGGCATTGCAAGAAAAGACAGGCTACTTTCAGAAAACGCCAAAATAAAAGCCAGTAAAAGAAACAAGACACTAACCTGGTCATACTGTCCCCAAACAGAAGATAAATACCACGAGAACGGGGAGAACAAGTAAACAGCTGTCCACAACAAAGGACGCGCCATGTGTGTTTTCAAAACCGTCCGCCAAACCAGCAATCCGATCAATAAATCCGCCAAAATTACTGGAATCTTTATGGCAATCAATTGCCCCCAGGTAAACGGAGTATCTGAATAAAAACTATGTCCCCACCAGTTAACGAAATTTCTGCTCCACAATTCAAAACCGGGTAAAATATTGTGGTTTTGCAAAACTGCTGATACATACGAAAAAAGCCAGGTAAGTTTGTCAAAATACAGGTAGTAGTTAAACTTTAAAATTAAGTTAAAAAGGGGAGTTTGCGTGGGCCAGGCATAAATCCAAACACGGTTTGCGTAAAATTCTTGCGAGCTATGTTCATAAATCCATTGCCCCCACTCGGCAAGTGTTAGCAAGTCCGCATGGAAGGCCAGAGGAGACAAAGCAAGTCTAAACACAAATGCGAGGAGGAAAACGGAAACGCAATATAACTTACAACGCCGCAATATTGGACTGCCCACTGTATAACATATTATAACAGAACCCAAGAAAACTCCGGACTTCCAGTCCGGAGATGAATTGGATTCTGATATGTCATTCTCCTTTAGAGGAGAAACCC
>CAYYLO010000007.1:0-53464 GCA_964472675.1 uncultured Gammaproteobacteria bacterium
ACTGCTGCCCAGATCTTAAATGACTATAACAACAAACTGCCTAATGGCCAGACCTTAACTATAGCCTCTACTGCCCCTACTACTGTTATCCCCACCACTTCGATCCCCACAGATGCCAATGCTGAAAAAGCCCCCTCCCCTATAGCCTACTGGAAGTTTGATGACGGGCAGGGAACTAATGCCCAGGATAGTACTACTAATAACGCTGACGGGACATTAGCAGGTACTACTGTCCCTTCCTGGAAAGAAGAAGACTTATGTGTTTCCGGAAAATGTCTTTATTTTGACGGGTCAACTTCCAAAGTAACTGTGGCTAAAGTATTACCTTCTGTCCAGACAGTCAGTATTTGGGTCAGACCCAATACTATTGCTTCTATTGCTTTGGCTGATTTTGATGGCGGGACTCATACCTTAACTACTAATTCCTCAGGGGTAGTAACAGCCAATGGCTTTACTTCTCCAACCTATTATCTTAATGGGCTCTCTACCACTACTCCGACTCTGGTAGCCAACAGGTGGAATCATTTGGAAGTAACTACCGGAACTTCCTTTGCTTCTACTGCTTCTTTAACCTTAGGTTTATCAGGTTCTACTTATTTTAAAGGCTTTATGGATGAGGTTAAGGTTTATCCTTATGCCCGCTCGGCAGCTCAGATTCTCGCGGATTATAATTCCAGGTCAAATAATGAAGGGGCAAGCGCTCAATTAGGTAGCCCTTCGACAGGCTCAGGGCGATTAGCCGATGGGCTAATCGGTTACTGGAAAATGGATGAAAGTTCCGGTACTTTAGCCGATGCTTCTGGTAATTCTAATACAGGAACCTGGAATGGAACTGGTACTTCCCACTATACTTCTGGTAAGTTTGGTAATGGTGGGGGTTTTAATGGAAGTGATGATTATGTGAGTATTGGTAGTGCAAACATCTTGCCACAAGGAACTAGTCCTTTTACTGTAGTAGCATGGATAAATCCCTCTAACACTCTTAGTTCAAGTGGGGATTGGTTTATGCCTATTCGATTAAAGCAAACCACAGAGTGGTTTGTTGTCTTTTACAACAACTCCGGAAGTATCCTTCTATGGAATGTATTCAGAGGTAACACTCAATGGTATGGTACCCTTAATAACTACGGCACTGCACAAAAAAATCAATGGAATTTGTACAGCTTCGTTTACACAGGTGGAGACAAGAATTTAAGTAGTTCTTATCAAATTTACATCAACGGATCACCTCTTGCGGTTACTGCAAACATCGGTACTGCTGGAGGAGTAGGAAATACAAATGAATTCGGGAGAGATACGAACAGCCATTATTTAAGTGGCCAGATTGATGAAGTCCGGATCTACAACCGAGCTCTTTCCCCATCAGAAGTCTCTAGCCTCTACAACTTTGCCCCTGGGCCAAAGGTTTATCTTAAATTAGATGAAGGGACCGGCACTGCTGCCAATGATTCATCAGGCAATGCTAATAATGGGACTGTTAATACAGGGACATGGGTACCTGGTAAATATGGAAAAGGAGTAAAGGTTAATGGGACAACAGGGTCTGATGTCTCTATCCCGGATTTTGGGTACTGATATGAAAATACTAATTGATCAGTCAGGGAAAATTGAATACACCAAAAGCAACACTGTTGTTGCTTTTTCAAACGGAAAACAAAAAACTATTTTAATTAAAGCTCAAGATAAAAGAGAAGTTCAAAAAGTTTTCCGGACAGCAGGCAAACCATATATTTTTGTCTACAAAACCTTTGCTATCCTAATCTATCTTCTTATTAAAGATTACCTTGATAAAATCCAACAAATTGCCATAGATAAAGAATACGCAGGCCAAGAAAGTATTATTAAGAATCTCTTGCTTGAGATTTTAAGAAAGCATGGCAGCAATCTTAAAACTGAAGATATCTCCTTTGTACTGGTTGGTAAAAAACATAGCTGTCACAAATTAGCAATTGGTGTTTTAAGAGGAAATATTAAGCCGGGTATCACAGTTTCAAAAAAGGAGGTTTTGGCAGAAATTGTTTAGATTTGCCATAAAAAAAGATCGGGAGCTTGTCGGATAGATGCACCTAAGTGGAATACAGAGGATTCCCTATCCCTCCCAATCTTTAGTGAAAATATATTACCATATGAACCAACTTTTGTCAATAAAATCGATTAACACAGATAAAAAGCTGATTTACGCGGATCTGACCTACAAAATACGTGGGGCTATCTTTGTAGTATTTAATAGTCTGGGGTTTGGACATAAAGAACAAGTATATCAAAAAGCTTTAGCCAGGCAATTTCAGGAAGAAAACATTCCTTTTAAAAGGGAAGTTAGTTTAGATGTTGAATATAAAGATGAGGTAGTGGGTAACTACAGACCTGATTTTGTAGTTGAAGGCAAGGTAATTATCGAGTTAAAAGCTGTAGAATTTATGCCCAAGACTTTTGAAACTCAATTATTACATTATTTAAAAACTACTGCTCACCAATTAGGATTATTAGTTAACTTTGGCTCACCTAGGTTGGTAATTAAACGTTTAGTTTGGACAGGAGATCATCCGTGAGAATCTGCTTTTTATCCGCGAAAATCTTTACTATTAGGATAGTACTAACTCTAGGTTTCTTGCTGACTTTATTAATCTGTATTCCCTCCAGGGTTTCCGCTGCCAATTCCGGGATCTTTACTGTTTCTCTTTGGGTCAGACCTACATCTTCTATTGCTTCCCAGGCTTTGGTCGGGAAAGCAGAAGAACTACGGGTTTTTACAGATGCTTCCGGTTATGCCGGATGTCAAATTAAATCCACCACCTGGCAGACTGCCTCTACCGGTACTACTGCCTTAACTCTAAATAGTTGGAACCATGTGGCATGTAGCTATGATAAGGCTACATTAAAAATTTATGTTAACGGAGTATTAGCTAATTCTAATACCTTAACAGCTACTATTGATGATACTGCCAATGCTATCCTCCTTGGCCAGGACTCATCTAGCGCTACTCCTTATTCCAACCTAACAGGAGATACTGATGATTTTAAATTCTATAACTATGCCAGGACACAGAAACAAGTGACAGAGGACATGGGGGGAGGTGGACCCAATGTCCTGGGCACGTCATCCTGGAGCGCAGGCGCAGCCGGAGCGATAGGATCTAGGGGTGGCGGCCCAGTCGGCTATTGGAAATTCGACGAAGGATACGGCACCACTGCCAATAACTCAGGTTCAGGAGGATCTGCCTTAAATGGGACACTCACCTCCATGGCCTCCCCTGCCACTTCCACCTCTGGCTGGACCCAGAGTGGGAAGTTTGGGAGAGGGTTAAACTTTGACGGGACGGATGATTATGTAACTGGTGTAAATACAGGATTCAGCAACCTATCAGCCTTGACAATAAGTTTTTGGTACAACACTACAGCAACATCGGGTTCTCCTAATTGCGTTATATCAAGCGGAAGTTCAACTAATCGAAACTTTCAAGTGTGCGTACCTAATAATTACTTAACCCACACAGGGTTTGAATGGTATTCCGTTGGGACAGGAGAGGTTTACTCCAGCAATATAACCTCTGTTACTGACGGTTGGCATCATGCTGCAGTAACGTATTCTAGTGGAACACTGACTTTTTATCGTGATGCAAAGGTAGTTAGCACACAGGGGAGTCTAGCAACGTTAAATTCAGGAGGAGGTACTTACGTAATCGGTCTTGATTATTTCGCTAGTTGGTATAAAGGCTCCCTCGACGAGGTTAAAATCTACCCTTATGCTCTCACTGCTGATGAAGTAAAGCTAGACTATAACAAAGGATCTAGCCAGGTTCTCGGAGCCTTATCAGATAATTCATCTTCTTCTTTTACTTCTAGTAGTTCTGTCCAGGGAGCAGACCATGAATATTGTATCCCTGGAGATACTACTTCCTGTGCTGCTCCTGTAGGCAGATGGGACTTTGATGAAAATACCGGATCTACTGTTAATGATAAATCAGGCAATAATAATACCGGTACCTGGAACGGCACCTTAGGCAATCAATGGAAACCAGGAAAGATAGGTGCTAGTGGGAATTTTAATGGGAGTAATAATTATGTAAGCATCTCCGATAACTCAGGCCTCAATGTCTCAAATATCACAATTGAGGCTTGGTTTAAAGTTAATACATGGGTTAATGGTCCATCAATTTTCAACAGAAGAACTGCAGGAAATGTTGGCGGTGTTTCCCTAGAACCAGTTGCAGGATACGGAATGAATTTCTACGCTTATATAGACGGAGCGTGGAGAACTGCCAGTTCAACCGGATGGAATCCAGGTGGTGTCTGGGAACATGTCGTTGCTACTTATAATGGGTCGAATATGTATATTTACAGAAACGGCGTGCAAGTTGGATCTACTTCTTATACTGGGTCCATTAATAACCCTGCGTCTCCTACTGTTTCAATTGGTACTAATATTGTTGGCGGTACTTTCTGGAATGGTCTTGTTGACCAAGTCCGGATTTTTAACTATGCCCGGAGTGCTGCACAAATAGCCTGGGATTATAACAGGGGGGCTCCTATTGGGCATTGGAAGATGGATGAGTGCCAGGGAACTACTGTCCATGACTCATCAGGTAATGCTAACCATGGGACTATTACTGCTACTTCTACTTTAGGTAAATGTACTACTGCTTCTACTTTCTGGGGAGGAAGTTTAGGGACAGGAGCAGGTAAATTTAACTATGCCCCGACTTTTAACGGAAGTGCTGATTATGTGAGCGTTGCAAACGAGTCTAACTTTGATTTTGAAAGAACAAACGCTTTTACTATCGGAGCATGGGTCAAAACTTCCAGCAGTAACACACAGATGATTTTTGCAAAAATGGCAAACACGGATCCTTATACTGGTTTTGATTTTCATATTTTAAATACTGGGGTTCCCAGGTTTTTACTGATAAATACATACTCAACTAGTACTATTGATACGCAATCTACGAAAACTGTAAACGATGGATCCTGGCATCAAGTAATTGTTACTTACGATGGTTCAAGTAGCGCTAGTGGAGTCAATTTCTATATAGATGGAATACTTATATCTAAATCAACAGCAATCAACAACCTATCTTCTTCAATTTTAAATAATATTACGCCTACAATTGGTTCAAGGAACAACCAAGCATACTATTGGAATGGCCAACTAGATGATGTCCGGGTATATAACTATGCCCTGACCCCGTTACAAGTAAAACTCCTCTACAACCAAAACTCAGGGGTTAGGTTTGGCCCTAGTACAGGCGCACCATAAGAGTAATTTTTAATTTGAAATTTTTAATTTTTAATCAATATTAAATTTTAAATGACTGAATTTAGAAACAATTACAATCTGGAAGAAAGGACAACTATATTTTCTGAAAATTTAATTGACTTCTACAAAAAGTGTCCAAAGAATGTAATAACAATACCTTTAATTAACCAAGGACTTCGATCTGGTACAAGCATTGGCGCAAATTATTGCGAGGCAAATGGTGCTTCCAGTAAAAAAGACTTTCAAAATAAAATATTCATTTGTAAAAAGGAGGCTAAGGAAACCTTGTATTGGTTTAAACTCATGGGTCGGGCGCTGGATGATGAAAAGCTAGAAGAAGAATGCAGGAAACTTTGGCAAGAAGCGAAAGAATTAACTTTAATTTTTTCAAAGATAGCTTTTTCTACTAAAAATGGCTAGTTTGAAAATTTAAGCATTGTGTCATTAAGAATTGATTTCAAATTTCAAATTGTAAATTTCAAATTATAAAGCTCCTCTATAACCAAAACAGCGGGATAAGGTATGGTCCTTCGACTGGTACTCCTTGAGTACCAAAGCACCATGATGTGCGCCGTCATCCTGGAGCCGAACGTAGGCGATAGGATCTCTAATCAGATTCTATCAGCCACTTCGTGGCTTCCAGAATGACGCTATAGCTTTCGGCTCCAGGATGACAATTGGTGACAAGAACTGTTCCAGGATGACGATATGGGGCTAAAGCCCTCGGAATGACAGGAGTAAACCAAAACTCAGGAATCCGCTTTGGACCTGGGGAAAATCCCTATTGCTTGAATTGCCCAAAAACTTGTATTCTAAAAGTAGCCAGTATACATTGCCATGTCAAGTAAAACCTGCCGCTTGCTCTTAAAGCGTTTTCTTACCTGCTTCTTAAGCTTTCTTATCCTTCTCCCTTCCGCCCAACCGGTTTTTGCATTTGAACCAAGAGATCCTCCTCTGCTACCTTTGCCTTTTGAGGCCAGTATTAGTTACCAAATAACCTCCAGCTTCGGCGAGAAAAGGGCGGATTTAGACGTTTCTGACAAGCTTTATGAGATGGAAAAGAACGGGCATAACGGTATTGATTTTTTCGTTCCCGACAAAACACCCGTTTTGGCTGTTGATGATGGAGAGGTCGTTAAAGCTGGAGAGGGAGATTTTGGGAACACTTTAGTTATCAAACATCTTTGGGGAGAAAGTGTGTACGGGCATTTAAGCGATACAAACATAAAAGAAAGTCTAAAACCAGGTAACAAGGTAGCAAAAGGTCAAACTATTGCTCTTTCTGGGTCAACTGGTATCTCAACCGGACCGCATTTGCATTTTGGAATTAAACCTCAAAATCCCGATAATGATAACGGCCATTTTGGCTTTATCGACCCTGCTCCCTATCTTGCCTCCTTACATCATACAGGCGAAAACCAGAATATGATTTCTGAAGCTACAAGTTCAGCATCCTTGAACCAGCAGCCCTGGGAAGCCAGCGCATCAGCAGGTTTAAATAAATTTTTAGGCTTGAATAATGATGTTTTAGGAGAGAGTACTTCTTCGGCAAAGGTTAGCGCCAACTTCGAAGACATTTCAAAAGACAATGAGTTTCTTTTTAACCACAAAATCGAGCTTGGAAACGGCACAACTGCCCATTTCCTGGACAAAAGAACTAACAGGGCCAGCTTTGCTATAGCCGATAAAGATTACAACTACAAACTCAGGTTTTTCTTAAAAGGTTCTGAGGGAGCCAAACCGCAAATAAATGGCAATAAAATCGAATTTCCCGTTACTCTTTATGGGATACCCATGACATTAAAATATACAGTCGAGGAAAATAGGGTAAAAGAAGAGTTCATTATCCAGGAAAAGCCCTATGAAGAAGTGTTAGATAAGCTTTCAGAAAATAAACTGGAAATACCGTTTGAAATAAGTACTCAAGACCTGGAAATGGAAACTACAGGACAGGAATATACTTTTAAATCCAAGGATGGCTCAGTCTATTGGTCTCTGCCTGCCCCAACACTCGAAGACAGTAAAGGAAACAAAGGTACAATTAGCCTGGATATTGCTCCCTCTTCTGCTTCTTTAAATGTAGATTCAGACTTTCTTAAGTCCGCTTCTTACCCGGTAACCATCGACCCGACAGTTGTCACACCATCAACCAGGACAACCGCAACCGCAGCTATGAACCAGCGCAAAATTGTCCGGACTTCCGAAGGAACTGTGCATGCTTTTATCCAAACAGGCAGCACCGTAACTATGACCTGCGCACAACCATCGCCTTCAGGAGCAAAAGCCGGCCTGCTTTGGGTGACATCCACGGACAACGGGAGTACTTGGACATGCCAAGGGCAACTGAATGCTAATATAGGCTTTCATGCATCAGCAGTTGCAGACTCGTCCGATAACATTTATGCAGTTTATTCAATAATTACGACTGGAGGGTCTACCTCAAATGACATTTTTTACCGGAAGTTAACAAAAGGGGCAGGTTCTACCTGGACTTTGGAAAATGCCGTAACCGAATTTGATTCTACAGCTTCCACAACAGGTTATTCTTACGTAACCATAGAAATAGAAGGCACCACCAGACTTTGGATGGCAGCGCGGTACTACGACGGAACCAACTATCAGGTAAGTACTTATGTTTCAAATAATTTGACTGCAACTGCCACTTTTTCCACCAGTATCGCCACCATGGACACTGCGGATACGGTAAATACCGACCATATACCGACAATCATCCGTTTTGGCACTAATTTTGGGGTGCTCTACGCAAGATCGAATAGTTTGTACTGGCGCACCCGGGCTGACGCTGACAACCCTGATACCTGGAGCGGAGCTGAGGCTACTGTTTTGGCAGGGACAACCGGCACAGTTGGCAGTATATTTTCCGTAACAGTGGACAACAGTAATAACATCCATGCTATCGCGATGTTAAACGGACAAAACAGCAGCCCAGGGCCTTTAAACTACTCTTACTACAACGGCACATCCTGGTCATCAGCGGTAACACTGGCTTCTTCAAACTTTCAAGCATCTGGTACCGCAACAATGCAGATAACAACAGATGGTTTGTCTGTGTGGGTTTTTTGGGTAGACAGAACCGGCTGGAGTGGCGCCACGAGCGTTGGCAGCATTGCGTATAAAAAAGGAGTGTCGCCGTTTGCCTCGGGAAACTTTGATGCCAATGCCACCGCCCTAAATCCGTACGATAAAATTTTTGATAAGGTTTGGAGCTACGTCGGAGGCGCTTATACGGACGACACAACTGACGCGGGAGATTCTGACACAGGAGACACGCAAATGTTTACAAATAGCGGTGATATCCTTTATTTTGGCATGTCGCAACCTTTCAGGGGGGTTAGCGCGTATACCTCAGTTGCCGGAAGCACTGGAGGTACAGTTACGTACGAATATTGGGATGGCAGCAATTGGACGGCGTTGTCCTTAACAGGAACAATGACACCTAACTATACTTCAACCTGTACAATCTCATCAACAGGCGCTTGCGGCGTCTGGTTTAACCCTGTTTTGCCCGATGGCACAAATAACAACTGGCAAACAACTACTGTTAATAGTGAACAAACAGCTTATTATTATGTCCGAGCCAGGGTAACTGCTAATTATTCTCCAACCTCCCCTGTTGGCTCGCAATTTTCTTCTATGCTCAGGGAACACCACATAGTTACACCCAAAGGCACAGCCAGCATCCCAAAAATTTACGTCTTTTGGACAGATTTTTTAAACAACAGCTTTTCTGGTAACGCCAATCTTCAGTTTAATTCAATCAACTTAAACCAGTCACCCAGTGACCCAACCAGCCTGGGGTCGACTGCTCTGGTTAATGGCAGCGCTGGAACAGATAATACACCCAGTCTCACTTTTTCCCTTTCTGATTCAAACACCCTGGATACGGTACAATACAAAATCCAGATAGATGACACTTCAAACTTTTCTTCCCCGGTAGTTGACTATACTTCTGCCTTGGCTGCCCAGGGAGCTGCTTCCTTTACTGTCGGACAGGCTGCCGGGTCAGGCACTTATACCACAGGGTCAGAAGGACAAACCCTCTCAGACGGCAGCTATTATTGGAGGGTGATGGCAACAGACATAAACTCCGCGACTTCTTCTTACTCCACTGCCAATTCAGGGGCAATTGCTTTTAAGGTGGATGTTACAGCGCCAACCGGTCCGACTAATTTAGCATCTTCTTCACACACCGCCTCCACCTGGAGCAGTGATAATACAGTAGACGTAACCTGGACAGCTGCAACAGATCCAAGCAGCGGTTTGAGCGGGTATTCTTATACTTTTGATACGACCTCAGACACCACACCCGATACTACCCAGGATATCGCGGGAGTTACTACTGTAACATCAGGGTCGCTGTCTGATGGCAATTCCCACTACTTTCATATCCGGGCAATAGACAGTGCAGGCAATGCAGGGTCTGCGGTACATCTGGGACCATTTTATATAGATACCGGGGGCCCGACTGTTTCCGGCACGCCTGCTTCCAATCCAACCTCCCCTTCCCAGACAACAAAACCTGCCTGGAGCTGGACTGCAGCTGTTGATACATTATCCGGGCTTGCCGCCACCCCGTATACTTTATTTTGGTGCACCAGCGAAAACTACGGAGTTGATTGCCCGACTTTTACTACCACTGCTTTAACTAACGCTTATACCCATACTGTTAATTTGGCAGACAATCTTTGGTATTTCCTGGTAAGAGCTGCTGATAGTGTCAGTAACACATCCAACTATACAACTGCCCAATACCGGGTGGATACAACCGCCCCGGGTAACCCCGGCACTCCGGCTGCGTCGTCCGCGTATATAAATGACACTACCCCTGATATTACCTATTCTGCAGCCACAGACCCGTCCCCTGCCTCAGGCATTGCTTCTTACACAGTCAACTGGTCCCAGGACTCCAACTTTGGCACTATCACCGGAACCGGCAGTTCCGGCACCACTACTTTTACAGTTCCCGGAGGTTCGGAACTTGCCCAGGGAGTCTGGTATTTTCAGGTCAGGGCAGTGGATAGTGTGAGTTTAACCTCTTCTTATGTTAATTCTTCGGCTGTAACTATCGAAACAGTTGCCCCGGTTGACCCGGGTACTCCGTCTAGCGCGGAAAACCCTTCTCCGGACAACACTCCAACCTGGAGCTGGACAGCCTCGACTGACGCGGGGGTGGGGCTTGCATCAACCAGTACTTATGATGTCCAGTGGTGTACCTCAACCGGCAGTTTTGGCTCGGGAGGTTGCAGTAGCTACACCAGCACAGTTGATAATACCGCAACAGGCACAATCAGCTATACCAATACCAGTTCTTTGGCAGACGGGACCTGGTATTTTAGGGTAAGAGGGCGGGATCTGGCAGGCAATACTTCCAGCTGGGCAACCAGCAGCTCGACTACAATTGATACTACACTGCCAACAACACCCGGAACTCCATCCGTTGCCACTACTCCGACAACCGATACCACCCCCTCCTGGAGCTGGAGCGCTTCCACCCCATCCGGTCCTGCCACCATAACTTCTTATACTGTCCATTGGTGCACCTCAACCAGCAATTGGGATACCACCTGCTCCGGCAATACAGCCAACCCTTCACCGGCAACCAGTACCTCTTATACCAACGCTGCCCTTTCGGACGGGACCTGGTATTTTAGGGTTAAGTCAACTGATTCTTTAGGTAAAATCTCCAACTGGTCGTCAAACGGCAGTGTTGTAATTGACGCGACTGCCCCTTCTGCCCCAAGCAGTCTCCAGGTTACTACCGAGGCCTCGGATACCACCCCGACAATTACCTGGACAGGCTCCACAGATTCCGGGGTAGGCATGCATGCCAGCGCCCCATATACATTTTACTGGGCATCCAACTCAGGTTTTACCGGAGCCAGTTCTGTTACCACAACAGATACTTCTTATAGTATTCCCACTGCCTTAACCGAAAACACCACCTGGTATTTCAAAGCAACGGCAAAAGACATTTTATTAAATGTTTCCTCTGACTCCAACACTGCCTCAATTTTAATCGGAGCCAATAACGCTGCTCCCACTGGTTCTATTTCCATTAACTCCGGCAGCTCTTACACCAATTCCAGGTCGGCTACTCTAACCATTTCCGCGGCCGATGACGCGGACCCTGCCTCCCTTATCCAAATGAAGGTTTCGGAAAACTCCAGTCTTTCCGGCGCCAGCTATGAAACATACGCGACATCCAAATCGTTTACATTAAGTTCTACAGACGGTACCAAAACTGTTTATATAAGGTTTAAAGACTCTTCGGATAACGAATCAACAATTTACTCGGATACAATAGTTTATGACGGCACAACACCAAATAGCGTATCGCTTGAATCTCCGGAAGACAATTTTTATACCAACCAAACAAGGCCAACTTTCCGTTTTAAAGCAGCATCAACACCAGATGCCACTTCCGGAATTTCTTCCTACACACTGGAGGTAACTAACGCAAACAGCACTTCCTTTAGTCTTGGTGATATCCCTCCTTCCAGGACTTCTGATTATTCGGCTGAAAAATACACCGCTTCTTACGAAAACTTCTCTGATTCCGACTCATCAAATAACTACATTACCATAACCCTTAAAGACACCTCTGCCTGGAGCAGTGGAGAAAACTACGGGAAAATAGCCGAGGGCAAAAATACCTGGAAAATAACTGCCAAAGATAACGCCAGCAATTCAAACACCGCCTCAAGAACTTTATATGGAGACTTTACCAATCCAACCTTGCCCGTCCTGTCTCTTGAAAACTTGGGTGATTATGATAACTATCTTTTACTAACAGACCTAAAACCAAAGATGCACGGAGAGGCAAAAGATAATCTCTTCCCCCACAGCATTGAACTTTCCTTTTACAAACGCGTCAGCATACTTGGACTTAAAATAACCGAGCTTCTCACAAACCAGCAAACGGTTACTCTTGGGAATAATGACCAAAGTTCAACTTTCCCCTTCAAAATAACAGCCAACAATGAAGCTGGCTACGGCAAATACCAACTCAAAGTTAAAATTCTTGACAAGGCCGGTAACTCGTCCGAAGAAAAAATCTTTATCGTCCAAATACTAAGCCAGGAAAAAGCAGAAGAATTTTTGAGAAGAAGGGACGAGGAAAAGGCCGAAAAACTTAAAGAAAAATCTAAGATTTCTCTCCCCGCTTTAGAAAAGCAGGCAAAAGTAAGAGTAGAAAAACAGGCACAGGAATTTGCCGAGCTGCGCCGCGTGTTAAGACAAAATGCGCGATCGTTTAGCGACGCTTTCCTTCAAATGATCTTACCGGTTCAAAACAAACTGGCATCTTTGTCCGTATCTGGCCTGTCCCTGCCAAAATTATCTTTACCATCAGTCAATATTCCTCTTGCCTACTTCCCGCCAATTAGCCTCCCGAAAGTGCCAGAAATTGAGATTCCGCAAATCTCTATGCCAACAATACCAACAATTAATGTGACACCATTCTTATCCAAGACAACTCAAACTGCCACGATAACTATCACGCAACAAACTCAAGAATTGGCAAACTTTACTCAACTTGCTAATAGCTATCAAAAACGGCTTATGGCTAATCTTGCCAATAAGCCCAGACAAAATACAAAACTTGCTTCTTTGGAACTGACAAGACAAGTAGAAGGCTCATATGAGGCGATAAGGGTACAAACTGAAAAAGCCGCAGTCTTTATGGCAGAAAAGGGAAGCCAGGCCTTCCAACAGGTTTTTGACACAGCAACCAGAGCGAACTTGAGAGCAAACGTCATCATATCAAGCCTGCCAGACAAATTGGAGGGTCCAATACTTACCTCCCAAAAAGCCTTAGATACCGCCTCAGAAAAAAGCCTGCAGGCCATACAGCAATCGTCCGATAAAACTCTTAATCTAGCTGAAGAGTCAACCCAAGAAGTTTTTGTTGCTATGACCCAAACAAACAAAAAGATAAGAGAACTTGCTTCCTCGTCAAGCACGCTAGCTCAAGACGTAAATTCCCTGCTTGACCAAACAGCCACAAATTACGAAGCAAATACCCGGGGGACGATCCGCCAGTCACAAGATCAAATCAATAAAAACGCTGCCCAAATCGCAACACAAGCCTCACAAGTTCTCAAAGATCAGGCAAACCGTCTGGGAGGAACCTATCTTACTGCAGCAGGGTATTTGGACAGGACAAGAATTTGGCTCCTTTCCTTCAACTCTATAGTTATAGACCCAAATCCCACACAAATTGCTGACGTGACAATTGAGGAAATTGGCACTGACTACATGGTAGTCTCCTGGAACACAAACCACTTTTCTACAGGCAAAGTCAATTATGGTGAGGACTTAGCTTACGGTAAGGAAGTATTTCTAAACAGTTTAGGAAAACATCATGTTGCCAAACTAACAGGTCTAAAATCTGGAACAAGATATTACTTTGAAGTCATGTCTCAAGGTAAAACTTATACATACGATGCTTTCTACAGCTTCGAAACAAAGAGTCCTTGATTTTGAACCAATTCTTGAGATATCCTGAAAGTTAGGCGCCCAATGAAAAATTTCAAGCCCATCCTGCCAATTCTTCTTTTGACTGTTGCTACTTTTTTTCTTACTAAAAACCCTCTTACCGGTAGCCTCAAACTTTATATGGCCTTGGTCGCTTTGCTCTTTTTTGTTACCTATTCAATCACACAGAGAAAAAAGGACAATGCCGATATCCGGAAGTTTACCTATGTTTTAATTACATTCGTGCTCTTTCTTGTTGCGGCAACCGGGTGGTTTTTCTCTCCATTCTTCTTCACTCTTTATCTTTTGGGTATAATACTGGCTTTTGTGTTTTCCAATTCGGTATCTACTGCTTTTATTATTACTCTTGTGGCTTTATTTTCTTTTAGTATTGGCGAGGTAGATATCGTTTATGACTTTCTGGTCGTTCTTTCACTCTTAACAGTAATTCCCCTAAGTATCTATCTTCGAAGAGAATATTTAAAAATTCGGGAAAACCAAAAAGACATCCTTATTTTAAATAAAGAAGAGGTTGTCACAGACAAATTACAAAAAGTCCTCTCAAACAAGGTTACAAACTTTGCAGCCACCCTCCGCCAACCCCTAAATGACATCAAACAACTAACTGCTCACTTAAGTAGAGTTAAGGAAAAACAAAACGTTAAGAAAGTTACGGAAAGAATACTTATTTCAAGCCAGGAAGCATTAGGTCTTTTGAAAGAGTTTGAAGAAAACACAACAGGCAAAAAACTTCTCCGGACACCTTCCGACAGGCACGAGCTACGCAGCTTCAGTTGATGTGTTTTTCCACCTCTTCGACCAACTTATCTCCATCCACATCCGTTTTAATAATGTAGCTTGAAGCGCCAAGTTTCAATCCTTCTTCGATAACGTCGTCATGAGCCATATTGGTTAACAAAACCACGGGGCCATTTTTCCTTTTGGGCGGAGACTGAACTAAACCTCTCAAAACTCCCAAACCGTCCCTTTTGGGCATCATAATATCAAGAAGAATCAAGTTGTAACCCCCCACTTGAGCCTTTTGCAACCCTTCCTCGCCATCTATGGCACACTCGACAATATAACCTGCGCTTTTTAATATTTCCTCGTACAGGTCTCTTATATAAAGGTCATCGTCAACCAATAAAATTTTCTTTTTTGCTGCCATTGTCATTTTAACTTTAATACACTATAAGTGCCTTGTAAATACCCCAAAAAAGGCTTTTTCAAGCCAGTGGTAGTGTAAATGTAAAGGTTGAGCCCTTGTTCTCTTCTGAAACAAAAGATATCCTGCCTCTCATCTTCTCAACCAGCATTCTAACAATAAATAGCCCCAAGCCTGTACCTGATACATTTTCAGTGCCCGGCTGGTGCGCGCGGAAAAACTTCTGGAATAATTGGGATTGTTGCTTTTTGGGAATTCCAAAGCCAGTGTCTAAGATGCTTACCTTCAAAAATCCCTTTTCTGCTTTAGTACTAATAGTGACACTTCCCTTTTCGCGATTATATTTGACTGAGTTAGAAAGAAGATTCTCGAAAACCTCTTCGAACTTTTCAGAGTCAGCCATAGCTATTTTATGTTTCCTGTCAAAATCAAAATTGATTTTCAAACAACGCTTGTCCAAAGCAGGTTTCAAAATTTTTACTCCCTCAGATATAAGGTCGGGCACATTCACAGGAGAAGGTACTACTTTTATAATTCCCGAGTCAGATCTTGCAACTTGCAAAAGGTCATTTATCAACTGGTTTAACCGGCCGTTAGCTTCAACTATTGCTTCAAACCTGCGTTTAGCGTCTATAGAAAACTTCGACTTGCTTTTTTTCAATAAGTCGATATAACCACCAATAGCAGCCACTGGGGCTTTCAAATCATGGGTCGCCACAAAGACAAACTCATCTTTCATTTTTAGAAGCTGTCGCGCTTTGGAGAGTTCCTTCTCCTGCGCTTCTTTAAGCTTTTTGGTCCTATTTTCTACCTTTTTCTCAAGAGTTTTGCTGAGTTCATAAATCTCACGGTAAGAAACAGCATTTTGCAAAGCAACTCCTGCCTGAGAAGCAAATATCTGTAGCAAGTCCAGGTCTTGCTCCTCGTACATGTCACCAGACATTTTGTGCCCCAAAATAAGTATTGCCACAGGTTCTTCCTGAACTCTAAGAACAAATGCTAAGGCAATTTCCAGCTTTCTGAACAAATCCTTAACTTGTCCCTCCGTCAAGTCATCAAAGATATAAAGTTCCCTGTCTTTTTCCAATAACTGATTCCAAACGTCATCGTTGCTCTTCTGTGCCTGCGCATCACTAAATCCCCTGGACTCGATACTTTTAATCCTTCTGTTCTCTAGAACTAAAAATGCACCTCTGGTAATTCTTACCTGCACAAGCAATTCGTCAAGTAACCTCTGACATAATTTTTCTATGTCAATTTCTTGAATCATTACATGAGTCAAACTTAGAAGTAGGGCTTCGGTGTCGTATTTTCCCTTAAAGAATATTCTGTCGGTAATCTTTTCCAAAAAACGGCGCAAAGAACTAAAAGTAAAGGCAACTACCAAAGTGGGAATTGTAAAAGCAACAACTCTATTTATATCCGCCGGCAAAGCCTCCGTTAAGGCAAACAGGGCCAGTGTATAACCCATAATTACGACAACTAAAAGCAGCGTATACGAAACTGCCCTGCCTACAATAAACCTGACATCGAAGAGCTTGTGTTTAACAATTGCCCAACTGACAAGCCCTACAAAAATAAGCGTTAAAGGTGGCCCCAGGTAGGCATAACGAATTGTGTTAAAAACAACAACTGCGCCAAAGTTGGTAATAGCACCTAGTGTAAAAGTAACTACCAGTCCCAGCAAAAAATAACCTATTTGTTTGCGTAATAAACCTCGACTTTTTTTAAACCTTAGAACAATTTTCCAAAATCCCCAAACCATAAAAACCAGCAAGGTCACCCCATATAGTAAAACCCCTGCTCCCGGCACAAGATTGAAGTTTCCGCCAGGCAAGTTTTCTAGTCTGGAAAACATTGCGGGTGTTATAGAGACCAGGGCAGATGAAACAGACAGCGCCGAAACAATCATCAACACAGACTGCTTAACTTTAAACTCCTGACCTGGAAATACACTTGCCAAAAGGTAAATAACAGGACCATAAGGACTTGTTGCAACCATCACAGTCCTCACCCAGAAAAGTCTTGTCTCGGCTTCAAGAGAAAAAAGCGCAAGGTAGGTAAAAATAGTCCAAAGTACATTAATAAAGCAAAGCAGGGCAAGAAGAATATTTGAAGCAGATTTCCTATTGTTGTAAAAAACAGCACTCCCGATAAGTAAGTTGATAATGCTTGTTAAAAGAACAATTGCCAAAGGCATACACCTTTAAAGATACTTTGCTTGTTGATTTTTATCAATTCCCGATACGAAGAGTTTGTTGCAAAGCGGTAATTTCTTTACGAAGTTCTCTCGAAAATCTTTCTGTGTTTAGACGTTTATCAACAAGAGCTGACAAGTCGACAGTCAACTCACTAACGTTCAAAGAATCTTCAATCCAGGAAAGGAGTGCTGCCCCTACTACCAATCCACCAAGCCGTGTCGCCAGGCCACTTTGTTCAAAACTCCCAATTTGCCCTGATAATAAATGGTTTAGCGCACGAGCAAGCTCAATAGGAATTCGCGGCTGTCCGTTACTTACCAAACCATAAGTAGCCATAATTTTAGCTAACCTTGCCATCGCACCAGCTTTCGGCCCCTTCTCTCTTTCCCAACCTGACACTCCAGTATTTCCATAAGGATCACCTGTTATGCTATACGCCAACCCTGCATACGGCGCATCTTCCAGTCTCTCAAAAACACCGCTTACACGGGTTCTCCCGACATCAGCTATTGACATAACAACAACCCTTTCGTCCCGACCATATATTTCCCTTATCCTTCTTCTTAATAAATCTTTTGCTCCAGTGTCGTCAACCTCCTCAACTACAACCAGCCTTCTGTCCGGATTTTCCGGCATAACACCTTTTAAGATTTCTTCCAGATTCTCCGCATTTATCCTTTGGGGAAAAATTCTGTAGCGAAGATATGGAGCAACCTCAAGCGCACCTGCCAGCCACTTAACAACCTTAAGCTTCCCATGGTGAGACATTCCTGGATCATCAGTGCGTGAATCTCCAATTCCATCCTGTATATCCGGATCAACCAGGGTAACATTATTTACTCCCAATGCAGAAACTAAAGTAGACGCGATAACAGACCCGACACTCGCCCCCACAACAACCAAATCAACATCGTTATATAAAATATCCCGCGTGTTTACCTTGCCATCAGGCGAGTCAATCATTTTCCAGGCACTTGCTTCCCGCAACTGTCTTTGTAACGGTTCAGGCAAAACGCTAAAAACTTTCCACATCGCTCGTCCACCAACTTCCCCGGCAGGAATAGCCAGACGCATACCTTTATCACTGAAGGGCACGCCAAAACCGTTTTCCCTAAGCCACTTTTTAAAACCATTATTCTCTGGATCGCGCGGATGGAAACGGTGATACAAGGCTCGCAAGTCAAGAAGTCTTGTGTCTATAAGCTCGCAAGCATTCCCCCCCAGAAACTCCGAGTAGGCACAAACATCCCCGTAATTGTCCATTTCAAACCGACGTGGGCTAGCTGCCAACGAGTTTAACTGTTTCAGATACTCTTGCTGCCTTCTTCTCCGCCCCTTCTCACTTTTGGCTACCAGGGGTGTCTGGTCGCTACTTTCTAACTGTGACAAACGACGTCGCGAAAAACCTCTTAACAGGGAAGCTGGAACACTAACCACAATTATTTCCCTCCCGTCAGTTGTAAAGTGTTTGTAGTGGTGCGACAGTACCGACTCCAAAACTGTTTCCGTGGGAACAACCTCCGAAGTCACTTCTTGCCAACCAAAACTCTCGCCCAGCGTCAGAAGAGCCCTGTTGGAAATATCTGCCACACCCAATACCAGCTTTCTGCCCAGTACTCTTTCTAACCCCTCCCTTGCAACCTCAATATGCGCAAGAACTTCTAAAACTACATTATTCGGTGTCCCGGAAGGTAAGTTACTTGCCCTAAATAAACGGGATACGCCAAAAGCTTGACTTTCTAAGGTCATGCCACCACAACAACCAGGGAAACTAAACCTCAAAGATCTTAAGGTTGGGATTGTGGCATCAGGCCTCCCCACTACCTCACCAACAGTGCGGCTGCTCTTTCCGGGAACGACTGTGCATCCACCAGCAATTTGCCTTTGGCCACCAATGTTTGTGCTTACAATTATAAAAGTATGGTCAGGAGCAAACCCCGAACTAAATGTCTCAATCAGTTCGGCTACCGTTGAGCCATCAGGGAGAGGCCCCATCGTCCCCTCCTGCACATAAGCTAAAGCGGCCGCTTCTATAAATGAGCTAATTACCCCCCTGTCAAACGCGCCTATTCTGCCAACTTGAATGGTCAACCCGGAACACGTCCGCTCATAAAACAAACGCTCGCCTCTTCCAGCAAATTCTCGAAAATAACCAGGAGACCCGTTTGAAAGTCTTTCTGCTGTCATGTTTTTGTCAAGGCTGCAAGTCAATGTATATTCTTTTCCGTAATTTTTGTCAAATCACGCTAGAAGTCCTTCACCCACCACTTTTCCCCGTCTGTTACCACTTCAATATCCCCTTCCCTGTCGGTGCGTAAAGTTTGTACTCCTTTCAAAAGATTTAGAGTTTCAGGACTTGGGTGGCCAAAACGGTTGTTGCGACCCACCGAAATTACCGCCAGTTGAGGGCTTACCGCTTTTAGAAGATTTTCGGTTAAACCGTTTTTTGAACCGTGATGAGGGACTTTGAGAACGGAAATGGGTCTCAAAAATGACAAAAGCGCGGCTAGTTCATCTGTAGCCGGCGGCTGCAAGTCTCCAGTCAAAAGCGCTTTAAAGTTCCCGAATTTTAATAGGTAAACTAAAGAAAGCTCATTTGTCTCTGTGCCGGTTGAAGCGGCCAAAACCTCACCACTCCCTGTCATCCCAACCCCCTCCTTTGCTGTTCCTGCGAGTACTTCCTCTACAAAAAACTCCCTTGTTGGCCAAACCTCCTCCATCTCCCAGCCTCGAAAGGTTGAGCCTTTTGAGGCTAGCTCCACTTTTTGGCCGGCATAGCCATAATGCACAAGCATTCCTTTCTTTTCTTGTGTTTGCACTACCTGTTGTAAAGCGGCAAAAGACGCATCATCTTTTGACAATTGAGGCGCAACATAGTTTTCGACCTTATAATTTTTCAAGATACTAACCAGTCCGGTATAGTGATCGGTATCCGGATTGGTCAAAATTACAACCTCTACTTTTCTATCCCAAAATGGGAGATAACGGCTCATACAGGATAATATTGCATCATTTGGGCCGCCATCAACGACAGCTTGCTTATCCTTTTGATATATTAATATACCGTCCCCTTGCCCTACGTCACAAAAGACCATATGGAGATTATTGTCGGGTGTGTAAACTATACCCGCGGCAAACAAAACAACCGTTAAGGCCAAAAAGATAAAATAATAACGCCAAAGTTTATTCATGCTTCTCGTCATCCCGAACGACAGTAATGACACACAAATCCTAACCAAACAGTTCAACTATCCGGATGAAGTATTCGAGCGGGAGCCACAGAAACCAGGCTAAAATTCTTCCCAAACCCCCCATTACCCCTATTTTCCCTACTTCCGAAATTCCCCCTATTACCCCCAACACCATTCCTCCCGCCATAATCGGCGGAATAGTCCATAATACTAGAGGATTAACAAGCGGCGCACTCCAGGATATGCTCCCAAATTTCCAAAAGATCAAAGGGTCTACAGCAATCTGGGCACCCAAACTTGTTCCCAAGTCGCTCTGGATTACTTTGGGCAAACCCCTTATTCCCCTTACTTCCCCTATTTTCTCTACAATTCTTCCCCCCAACAAAATCACCCCGGCCGTTGCTAAAAAAGAAAGCTGGAAGCCAAGGTCAAACAACCACAATGGCTGAACAAACAGCATCAAAACTGCTGTCAGCACTAACGCCCGAATGCTGCTACCCTCCCTCCCTGTCCCTTGAGCAAGAAACGCAACAGAAGCCATAGCTCCTGCGCGGACAATCGGGGGCTGCCAGCCAATCACTAAGATATAAAGCCACACGAGAACTACCGTCACAGCAATCGCCCATCTCCTTTTTAACCAACCTGCAAGAATGGATAAAACGCTGCCTGCAAAAAGAGAAATATTAGTCCCCGAGGCAACGACAACATGTAGAGTACCAGTGTTCCTCAAGGCATCAAAAAACGAAAAATCGAGGCTGGATTTTGTACCCAATACTATCCCGGAAAGGAGTGCCGCGTGTTTTACTGGTAACACTTTGTTATAAAAACTAGCTATTCGTTCCCGCAAGATATAGGCAACAACAAGACTTTGGGAAGTGTTGATTTTTTCTACCACGGGTTCTTCTATGTTCCAATATCGGCCACTAGACTTGGCCGTTCCCACAACTTGAACTTTATCGCCGTATTGCAAATCCTGCCCTGCCGAAACAAAGAATGAAAACTCCCCCACTATGATCCCTTGTTGATTTCTATAAATTTTGGGCTGGTCAGAAATAGTGCCTGTAATCTGCACCCGATCACCCTGGTGCAAAGTATAACGAACTGAGTTTAAACGAAAAAGATAAATGCCAAGGAAAGAAGCAGGTATAAGTATATAGGCAAAGAGGAGTTTCATAGAAATTTTCAATGAATTTTCAAGGCTTCATTTTTCCAAGCGTTTGAAAATTAGGGGGCGATTACGCTCCCTTTTATCTTCTCGTATACGCTCTTTGGCAGGATTTTGCGGGTCAGCAATTCTTCCACACTTGAATATGGACGGCCGGCAATAATGCCCTGAGCTCTTGTTCCCCCAATTCCCGGCAACGCGTCTAATTCTTTTAAGGAAGCGGTGTTTAAATTAAGCAGGCTCTGATTCCCCGGTACACCGATCACCTGATCTCCTGATCCACCGACACCTCGATCCACTTCCCCAACTTTCGGAATATAAACCTTTTGGCCATCAGAGACCCTGGCTGCACGATTTAAATTCCTAGCCACCCAATTCCGATCCGCCGCGGCTGACAGTCCGCCAGCCATTATTAGTAAATCGTCTATCCGTGCACCAGCTTCCAGATGATAAACTCCAGGTTTGAGTACACTTCCTGATATTTCCACCGTCATTCCGAACCCCTCCCCCGTCATTCCGAGCGGCAGCGAGGAATCTCCTCTGTTAGCGCTCAACACCTTAACCTCCGTTGAATCTAAAACTCCCGAGCGGAATAAAAAAAGGCCAACTCCTAAAAACAAGAGCCCAAAGAGGACCAAAGAAGCTAATTTGCGGTTGGTGTACAACCAGGCTTCCAAAGATTGTAAGAGAGTTTCCCCTTCCACGCATCTAGTGTCTTCCTAACCCGCCACCGATGTCAAATTACTATTGTCAAATTGCCACGCACCCCACCCTCTTTTCTTACACAAATTGCCGGAAAGATCGCGATCGCGGAAAATAATGCAAGGCTAATTTGCAATTTTAAGGAATTTATCAAACAAGGAAGTTTACCAGTCTGCCGGAGTAGGCAAAAATCAAATAAGTACAAAATTCACTAACTTACCGGGGATAAAAATAACCTTGGCTACATTCTTCCCATCTAAATACTTTGCCACACTTTTTTCTCCTTTGGCCTTATCAACAACTACTTGCTCACTTACTGCTTGTTCACTTTGCACCTGTATCGTACCCCTCAATTTGCCATTTACTTGTATGGGGATTTGCACAATTACATCTTGGACCAGTTCGGGGTCATACTCCGGCCATTGTTGCTGATGAATAGACACAAACTCGTCACTTTGTGGTCTCGCAATGATGCGCTGGTACAGTTCTTCAGTCATGTATGGAGCGAACGGGGCCAACAAAAGCAATAAAACTCTGCATGTCTCCTCAAGTTCCGCACACTTAACTTTAGCCGCTCCAGCCGGCCTTTGATCTCCATGGCCTTCCAGCCGCCCAATCAAATCCTCCAAAAAATTTACATATTCCATAAGTGTGGCTATTGCTGTGTTGAACTTTAAACCTTCTATATCTTCTGTCACCTTTTTTATAGTTTGATGCATTTGTTTGTAGACTTTTCGGCTATCTTCTTCATTGAAAATTGCAAATTGAAAATTGAAAATTTCCTCATTAAGCCTCCATACACGCTTTATAAACCTGCTCATCCCTTCAACTCCAGTCATACTCCAAGGTTTGGCTGCATCAAAAGGCCCCATAAACATCTCATACATGCGCAAAGTATCTGCCCCGTATTTTGGAATAATATCGTCAGGCGTGACAACATTTCCCCATCTTTTGCTCATTTTTCTTGAATCCGGGCCCAAAATCCAGCCTGGCGCGCGCAACTTTAAGAAAGGTTCATCCCCCAAAGTTTTGTCAATTAACCCTTCATCATACAAGAACTTCCAAAAAAATCTGGCAAAAAGCAGATGCTGGACAACATGTCCGCCGCCCACATAAATATCAACCGGCAACCATTTGCGGATAGCTTCCTGGCTGGCAAACTCTTTATCGTTTTTTGGGTCTGCAAACCGGATAAAATACCAGGAAGAATCAACATAACCATCCATTGTGTCAACTTCTCGCCGTGCCGGCCCACCACAGATTGGGCAAACAACACCTTCATGGAACGACTTGGATCGGGCAATCGGCGACTCTCCAGTCGGCTTGAAATCTACATCTTTCGGTAACAAAACTGGTAAATCTGAATCAGGTACTGTATACCAACCCTGCATATCTTCCCTCTCGCCTTTTCCGTCCAATGCGCACTTTTCGCAAAAAACCATTGGGATAGGCGTTCCCCAGTAGCGCTGTCTGGAAATCAACCAATCGCGAAGATGATATGTAGTCACTCTTGTCCCCCAACCTTTTTCTTCTAAATAGTCCATTATCTTCTCGATCGCGAGGTTAATGTCCATATTGTTTAGAAAGCCGGAGTTGATCATTGTTCCTTCTTTTTCCTGGACTTGCCTGGCTTCGGCTATAGAAGAAGTGTCACCATCTGAACCTACAACAACTCGAATAACTGGCAGTCCAAACTCTTGCGCAAACTCAAAATCACGAAGATCGTGTCCTGGAACACCCACAACCGCTCCAGTGCCAAACTCCATCAAGACAAAGTCTGATACCCATATGGGCATTCTCTCCTCGTTAAGCTGGTTTACAGCATAAACTCCCGTAAACACACCTGTTTTCTTTCTTCCCTCCGCAATCCTATCCTCTTCTGACTTCTTTTTAGTTATTTCGACATAGTTTTTTATCTCATTTATTTGGAAATTGGAAATTGAGAATTGAGAATTCAGGAGCGAAGCGACTAACGGATGTTCTGGAGCGATAACAACAAATGTTGCGCCAAAATTGGTATCTGGTCTTGTCGTAAAAACACGAATAGTCTCTTTGCTACCTTGGATAGGATATTCAATTTCAATCCCCTCTTTTCTGCCAATCCAATTCTTCTGCTGCACTTTAACCTCATTAAGCCAATCAATCCCCTCCAAACCAGATATTAACCTATCAGCATACGCTGTTATTTTCAAAAACCACTGATCCAACTTTTTTAAGACAACTGGTGTTTCGCATCGCTCACATTTTCCGTCAACAACTTGTTCATTGGCCAAAACTGTCTCGCATGACGGGCACCAGTTCACATCTGCCTTCTTTTTATACGCTAAACCTTTCTTAAACAGCAAAGTAAACAGCCATTGATTCCATTTGTAATAGTTTGGATCACTTGAGGTAATTTCGCGGTTCCAATCATAAGACAAGCCGGCACTGGCCAGTTGCCTCTTAAATGTTTCAATATTCCCAGCAGTCGACTCTTCCGGGTGTATGCCAGTTTTGACTGCATAGTTTTCCGCTGGTAAACCGAACGAATCCCAACCCATCGGGTGCAATACATCATGCCCACGCATGCGCAAATAGCGGCTAATAATGTCCGTACCGACATATCCTTCCAAATGGCCAACGTGCATAGTAGCCCCGGAAGGGTAAGGATACATATCCAGGACGTACTTCTTGTCCTTGGGGTTTTTAGGAGTTGAATACAAACCCTCTTGATCCCACTTTTCTTGCCATTTAGGTTCAATATTGGAGGGGGTGTATTTTCCAATTTTTTGCTCTGTCATTATGGCTAATTCTAGCACCCCCATCCCATCGTTGCAAAACTTACAATAAGTGAAGGCGCCCCTTTCTTTCGAAACTCTTTCCGTTTGTTGACAATTTTCTCATTTAGATAGATATTTCAATCCATTTTCCCTAAAAAAGCCGTTATCACTCTCCTTCAACATTTGCTAAACAGGGCTTTCCATAAGGAAAAGTGTCATCCCTTGATGCGGAGTCTGTTAAGCTGTCATCCCCGACTTGATCGGGGATCTATAAAAAAGAATTCCTGTAGATTCCTGCTTGCGCAGGAATGACAGATAAATAGGGAGGGCAAAGAGAGGGCTGCCTAATTGATAACTTCAATGACCCCATCATACCGCATCAGGGAAAATTTCCTTGCCCTTGATGTATTTGTATCTCTTTAGGTAAGCTAAGTTTATTTCCGCAAACTCCGTGTAAACAGCTGTGAAAGATGTTGTATGGCCGGGACTTGTATTACCCAGCGAGGGGTGGCAAGCGGAGGGGGACCCCCGTGGAGCGCCCGCAAGGAGCTTGCCGGCTGAGGACGTCGCACGGGGGAGGAGCGCGACAGGGCCCCGAGCAGAAGATTGCTTCGCTCCGCTCGCAATGACGTTGTAAATGGCTATTGACACACCTCTTTGATTATTATTATAGTAACTGTGTACCGTCTAATGGTGTCTAATCATGGATAATTTAAGGCTGACGGTCTGTGAAACAAAATGTCAATCACTGCCCAGTTTGAACAGTATCTGCTTACAAAAAAACATGTTTCGCGCAAAACTTTGCGCAACTACCGCTGTGATCTTGCCCACTTTGCCAACTTCGCGCTAATCCAAACATCAACCAACAATGTTGAAGAACTTCTACCCCACTTTAACAATAGGCTCGTAAAAAAATACAAAGCAGGACAAACTACAGAGGGTGTACAAACCAGTACCATCAATCGCCGTCTGTCTACTTTGAGAAATTTTTCTCAATTCCTGCTTGGGTTGGGGCTTATTACTTCCAATCCCACAACAGTTATAAAAAATGCTCAAAAGCCAATTCCTGAGGACAAATTAGAAAAAATGCTGGCTGAATTTAGAAGGCATTTGGAAAAGCAGGGAGTTTCCAAGTCTACATTGAAAAACTATCTATCGGATGTAAACCAGTTTTTTGAGTATGCGCTTGTCCAAAGTAAGTAGTTAGGCGAGGGGTGGCGGGAGCGGAGGGAGTCCCACCGAGTGACCGCAGGGAGCTTGTCGACCGAGGACGTCGGGTGGGACGAGCTCCCGACAGGACCCCGAGCAAACTGAATTCGTATAGATTCCTGCCTGCGCAGGAATGACATTGAAGACAAAAAAGTGGCCGTTAGAAAAAATAAGTTGTCTGGGGGAGACACTTTTAACTAATTTCCAACGGCCACCCGTAGAACATGTTAATTGTACCACTCCCCCACAAGGGAAGAAATGGTCACGCTGCCTCACATATCAGAAGAAGTATTAAAAAAATATCAGGGGCACATCACAAAGCTCAATTCCCCCGCCACTGCCTTGCGCAAAAATTCCTCTTTAAGACATTTCTTCTCCTGGGCACACAAAGAGGGGCATTTTGCGAGTAATCCGTTCAGGGGCTCAGAGAGCTCAGCAAACCAGCAAACTGGTTTACCGGTAAACCAGAACACTGACGTGCCGGATCACCGGCCTTCCGGAGTGCCGACCGTCCGACACCCTGACAGACCGAGCTCTCCGGCCACCCGCATCTTTGTTCTGTCCAGCCTCGGATTTAGCACTATTGCAGTAATAGTGCTAGCAGTCCTCATGTCTACCCGCTTACCCGTAGGCAAAAATTCAGTCTTCGTAGCCTTGAAAAGCCTGGCACAGATAACGAGTGTGTCAGAAGGTCAGCAAGCCAGCCAGTCGGATAACCGGCCATACGGTGAACCGGCAAATCAGCTTACCGGTACTCCAGCGCTCCTGCCAACTGACGTGCCGACTTCTCCGACTTACCGAAGTGTTGAATCATTTGACACCCTGACCACCCAAATTATCAAAGGTATCGGCGGCGCGCTTTCTTTTGTTACCGAACCCACCTCGGACGGCGATATTGTTCTTGCCCCCGACGGTTTAGGCCAAGTCAAAATTCACTCCTCAACTACATCACAAGATAGCTTTTCTATAACAAACGCTAATCTGGCAACTGGAGATCTTGTTTCCGGCTACGTTGGTAATAATTCCACATCTTACAATCTCCTCTACCTCTCATCTGGCTCAGCTCCCGTTGAAAGATTCTCTGTCGATGCTCTCGGCAACACCTATGTGGATGGCAACATCGCGAGCAGCAGTGTTTCCACAAAACAGATCAATCTTAGCGGAAATTTAGCGGTTGGCGGTGTCACAAGACTAAATTCATTTGGAAGACTGGCATCAATCACCGGTTACTACCAGGATTCGGGCCTTTTCGCAATTGACCAGGGTTCTCCGGATTCTGCCCGCATCACCAAATTTCCCACTTCCTCTCAGGGCCCCTCATCCGCTGATGTTTTAACCCTAACTCTTAACGAAACCAACACAACCACCTCAAACTATGACACACTAGTTTTAGAGCGCAATAATGCCGGCTCGACTGGTTACGCTCTCGATGTTAAATCAGGCAATGCTAATTTCGAAGGAAATGTCAGTATCACTGGCACACTTACAACAGGCGGAACAGGAGGTCTTACAGCTGCCTCCCTAAGTGTTACCGGCGCTACCACACTTTCTTCAACTTTAACCGTTACCGGCGCTACCACACTCTCCTCCACACTAAGCGTTACTGGTGCAACTACGCTCGGAACCACAACAGCAGCAGGACAATTAACAGCAACACGCGCTCCAACCTCTGCTCATACAGGCACATGGGCTATAGATTCGTCAACCTGGAATGTTTCTGACTCTACGGCATATATAAACCCTTCTTCTGCTACTGCGGACGCAAACCTTCTGGGCCTGGCAGTAGGAGGCAATGTAAGGTTTGCGGTGGACGCAGAAGGTGATATTTACGGTAAAAATTTAGTACTTACTGGATCTACTTCGGTGGGAAATCAAACTGTCTCAGGAGATCTGGCTGTTGAAGGCAACACCACTCTTGGAGATGCAACCTCCGATACTTTAACAGTCAATCCGGCAACTTTAACCCTTGCCGGCGGGAACAAAACTATTGACGTAACAGGAGCGGCCACAAGAACTTTAACTGTTCTTAACTCAACCACAAGCCAGGTAGCAGATTTAGACTTATCAGACGGTTCTTTAAAAGTCGGGGGGACAACACGTATCTCAAACGCCGGGATTGGCACTTTTATCACAGGAACCACAATCGGCTCACAAACATTCACTACAAACAATATTGCAGACTCCGGCGCCTTAACCATAGCCTCAGGCGGCACAGGCAACCTTACTTTAAACACCTCCGACAGCAGCGCATCAATCTCTTTAAGCGCCAACACCACGCTTGCTGCAGGAAAAACCTTTACCTGGACAACAGGAGCAATTGACACGAACGGCAAAGTGGGAATTGGAACAGCCAGCCCGGGCCAACAACTGGAAATTACAGGAAATTTCAAACTCCCGGCAACAACAACCACCACCGGTATTATCTATGCCGGCACTAACAGATTTATTCATAATTATGGTTCAAATAATGCTTTTGTCGGTATAAGCAGCGGAAATTTGACTATGACAGGAACTGGTAACGCCTTTTTTGGCTACAATGCAGGTTCAAGTGTTACTTCCGGCAGTTCCAATGCTTTCTTTGGTTCCAGTGCCGGAAGTTCAAACACTGCAGCTCTTGCCAACTCATTTTTTGGAGCTGGTGCAGGCGGGGTAACTACTACTGGTTCAGCCAATACTTTTATTGGCACCTCTGCTGGTGGCAACAATGTTTCGGGAACCCGCAATACTTACACAGGAATGTCAGCCGGATTAGTAGCAACGGGTAATGATAACGCTTACTACGGCTATGCATCAGGAGGATCAGGCGGTATCCCCAGTGTCAACAGTGGAAACCAGAATTCTTTTTTTGGAAGTTATGCCGGTACGGATAACAATACTGGGGTCGGAAACGTTTATATCGGTTACTACTCCGAAACTTCCGGTGGATCGGGCAGCTATAATACTTTTGTAGGGACTTCTGCTATCGCTACTTCCGACGTCAGTTCCTCCATTGCCCTAGGTTATGCAGCAGCAGCCACAGCTAACAACCAGCTTCTTATCGGAGCGGATAATGCCAATGGCTATATCACAGACGGATACTTAGGCAGAGGTGTAACCACTGCTACTCCTACTACCTTTTCTCTCCACTCCTCGGGAGGAAGTACTGCCGGGACTGTCGGGTCGGATTTTAAATTAATCGGCGGGGCAGGTTCTACCGCTACTACCGGAGCAGCTGGAGGAAGTATCTATCTAATTGGCGGAGACGGGGGCGGAACTGGTGATAATAACGGCGGAAATGTCTATGTATATGGCGGAGCCAAAACCGGATCAGGAACAGTAGGAAATACTTTACTTGCTGTTAACTCCTCTGGTACAGCCGTGGGAAATGTTGGCATTGGAACAACCAGCCCAACTGCCAATTTAGACATCCGCAACAGTTCACTGACTACTGGCACAGCTTTATATGTCGCCCCAGTAGGATCAGCTTCCACCCGCTTTAGTGGGGATTTGGCTAACTTTAACCTTTACCAAACATATTCCGGAGCAGCTGCTAACGCAAGTGGTAATTTGCTGGATATTGACAGAGAAATTACCCGGGATATTTCCGGGACCGGGGCTTACACTGTCAACGGTGCAGTTGTGCAAATCCAAAGCTTCACTACTACAACTGGAACAGGCAGCGGTACCGTTGCTGATACATCAAACATACTATCTTTAACTCAGAATACCTCGACAGCAACTGGTGCCGTGCTTAATATCACAAACGCTGGAACCGGTACTGCACTCGCAGTCACTAACACAAGTGGCGGTTATGCTGCTACTTTTAACACTGGCAACGTCGGCGTTGGGACAACCTCCCCTGCAGCCTACACACTTCAGGTTGCCGGAAATATCGGGCCAAATGCCAGTCCAACTTTAACTTCAATTACCCAAACGGCAACAGCTATTGACACAAGCGCTTCGGGATACGCCTCAGTCGCCATCGGGACAGATGGTTATCCGGTAATTGCTTATCATGATGGTGGTACAGGTGCTTTATCTGTGTACAAATGCAGCAATACTTCCTGCAGTACTGGCAGTACTGCCACAGTTGATAGCGGCCAGAGCGCTGGTCAATATGCATCAATTACAATTGGAACCGATGGCTTACCCGTTATTTCTTATTACGATGGAACCAATTTCGACCTAAAGATTGTTAAATGCGGAAATGCCAGTTGTTCATCAGGCAACACAACTAACACCATTGATAGTACCGGAGATGTTGGAATCCAGTCATCAATTGCCATTGGCACTGATGGCTATCCGGTCATTTCTTATAACGACTCTACTAATGGTGACCTAAAAGTCATTAAATGCGCGGACATACTCTGTGCTCCCGCTACCAACACTACCAACTCTGTTGATACCACAGGCAACACTGGATACCAAACATCAATTGCCATTGGCACTGATGGCTATCCGGTCATTTCTTATCTGGACGGAGGCAACGGCGATCTTAAAGTAGCCAAATGTGGTGACAGCTCTTGCACTCCTGGATCTGCTACTATTTCGACGCCAGACACAATTGACGGCACAAACTCATCAATCGCCATAGGAAAAGATGGTCTTCCGGTAATCTCTTATATCGCCTCCGGCCTAAAAGTTTACAAGTGCTCTAATGTCTCGTGTTCTGCAGGAAGCGCTCAAACACTTGACAATACAATAAACAGCAATACAAGTACATCAATTGCCATTGGCACTGATGGTTTGCCTATTGTTGCTTATGATCTTGCCGGCCTCACCGGAGATTTAAAAGTTGCCAAGTGTGGAGATGGTACTTGCACTTCGGGTAACGCGACCAAAACGACTGTTGAATCTACAAACCGTGTCGGACTCTACGTAAATATGGCTATTGGAGCGGATTCCTTACCTATCATTGCCCACTATGATTTGACGAATGCCGATATAAGAACCCTAAAATGTGCCACAACCAATTGTGCAACAACCACGGGTAGCGCTTTAGCCGGAGGATATTCTTTAGGAGGATGGATGGCTAATTCAAGGTCCTACTCTTCCCCATTCCAAACTATTAATACTTTACAAATTTCAAACCCGACAACTTTTCAAAACTTATCATTTCTAACTGCGGGTTCGGAAAAATTAACCATTACTCCCTCAGGAAATATTGGTGTGGGAACAACCAGCCCTGCAAGCGCCTTGGATGTTGCCAACACTTCCAACACTGCTGCCACACTAGCAGTTACCAATAACACGGCTACAACCATTGGAGCTTCTGCCTCGCTTGGGGTAACAAATTTTGTCTCCACGTCTTTGACTACCGGAGCCCTTGTCAACCTGCAACTAACTGAAGGCACACTTGCCGGCGGATATTATCTGCGGGGGTGGGATGCAACAGGTGGAGCAGCAGTCTTTACTGTTGGTGAAGATGGCGCAACCACCATTGCCGGACTGGAAGGGTCAAATATGTTGACTTTGACTGCAGGAGACGCAGTCATCTCTGACGGGTCTCTTTCTATCACAGACGATGATGATGCAGCAACTTTTACCTTAACTAACAACACAGCATCAACTATTGGCAATGGCGCAAACACTTCGGGAGTTTTGGATCTTCAAAGCACTTCTTTGTCTACCGGCAACTTTTTAAATGTTGAAGTTAACGCTCTCACCTCGGGAACAGGCATAAACTTAACCTCAACCTCTACCACAACAACAGGGGATTTGGCTAAATTTGAGTTAACCGGGAATTCAGGGTCATCACTGACTGGCAATGCTTTAAAGGTTGGGATCACAGGGACATCTGCCTCAGGAAACTCTGTAGCCTTAAACGTTACCAACGGCAATACCGGCTCCAGCGCCTATGTAGCACGCTTTAATGATGACGGCACTTATACAGACTCAACACCTTTTGTCATTGACGGCTCGGGAAATGTTGGTATTGGGACAACCAATCCTACCGCCAGTTTATCTGTTGCCGGATTTGTCAATCCCACAACTGCCCCAACTATTTCTTCCCTAACCCAAACTGCTACCTCTGTTATAACCAGCTACACAACAGCGAGTGCGGCAAACGCTATTGCAGTTGGAGCTGATGGTTATCCAGTTATTGCTTCCGCGGCTACAAACGGACTACGGGTGGTTAAGTGTTCGGTTTCTGATTGTTCAACAGGCAATACTACCACAACAATCGGCTCAGCAAACATTACAGAACTTTCAATCGTTATTGGCACTGACGGCCTACCTGTTATTAGCTATAACAACTACGATAGCGGGCTTATGATCGTAACTAAATGTGGAAACAGCGCTTGCTCTGCAGGGAATACGACAACCACCATTGATTCAAGCGCGACTGTCGGCCGGTATAGTTCAATTGCGGTCGGCCGCGATGGTTTGCCCATTGTGAGCTACTACGACACTACCAATGGTAATTTAAAAGTTATTAAATGCGGAAATATAAGTTGCTCTTCCGGAAACACAACCAATTCTCTTGATACCACAGGGGATGTCGGAACTTACACCTCAACAACCATAGGAACTGATGGCCTGCCAATCGTTTCATACCGCGATGTGACCAATAGCGCACTCAAAGTTATGAGATGCACTGCAGACGACTGCAGCGCTAACACAATCGTGACCGTTGACGCTTCAGGCGTTGACGGCTGGACGCAAATTGCTATTGGAACTGATGGTCTGCCATTTATTGCCTATCGGGGAACCAGCTCAAGAGTAAAAGTGGCAAAATGCGGTGATGCAGGATGCTCTGCAGGAAACACTTTAACCAGTTTAGGCGCTTCTCCATCAGTATCAGGACAAACTCTCTCTCTTGCAATTGGCAAAGATGGCATCCCAGTTATAAGTTATTACGACGGAGACACTTACGACTTAAGGGTTGCACGCTGCGCCAACATTGTTTGCTCAAGTTTTGCAACTAATGCCCGGCCTGAGTCAAGCGGCGATATCGGGACTGGTAGTTCAGTTGCTATCGGAACTGATGGCATGCCTATAATTGCCTACACGGCACAAACTGCCAGCGCTTTAAAGGTAATGAAGTGTGCTAACATTGGTTGTTCGGCAACTACTGGCACTGCTCTGGCTGGAGGATATAGCCTTGGCTCATGGAGATCGAATAACAGTTCCTATTCCCTTCCCTTCGCTACAGTCAACGCTTTGCAAATTGCCAATCCAACAAACTTTCAAAATCTTTCATTTTTAACCTCGGGAACTGAAAAACTTACAATTACTCCAGGAGGCAGCATTGGAATTGGTACTACTTCCCCAGGAGGGCTATTGGATATTGCAACAGGTTTAAGCGGTATGTCCTCAGCAACCCAATACATTGACAAAATCTCAGCATCTTTAACCGGGGGAATTGACACAACAGCCCAAACCGCCCTTCATGCAAGGTACACTGTCCCTACAGTTAATATAACTGGCTCGTCAGCCACAGTCACTTCCGTTTATGGAAACTATAGCGGATTGACAGCTTCTGCTGGAACCGTAACTAACTGGTATGGAAACTATGTAGCAGCCCCAACTGGTGCCGGAACAGTTTCAAACAAATACGCTTTCGTCAGCGAGGCAAATTCAGGAAACGTCGGTATTGGGCTAACCAACCCAACCCACCAGTTGGAGTTGTCAACAGATGATGCGGCCAAGACCACCACTACCACATGGACAACTACTTCTGATGCCAGAACCAAGAAAAATATTACCGCCTTTTTAGACGGTCTGGATGTGATCAAAAAACTGAAACCCATTGAGTTTGACTATAACGGTTTGGGTGGAACAGTTGATAACCTGCACAGCGTTTCTCTAATTGCCCAAGATGCCCAACCGGTTGCGCCATACCTCGTTCGCTCACGCAAGGGAAAATTGAATCCAAGTGATCAGCAAGATTCAGATATTCTAAGTTTTAATCCGCATGGATTATTTTTTGTCACAATTAATGCTATTAAAGAACTTGACCAAAAAATGTCAACATTAACTTCTGAGGTTGTTGCTGATCTGCAGACAGGCATTATTGTTACGACAGAATTTGTGGCAAAAACTATTTCTACAGATACCCTCCGCGCCAATCAAAAGGTCATAACACCACTTCTTGAAGTGAACGAAGTGGTCGCCAACCATGTACAAACGCAGACGTTGGACGTTGCAGGCAAAGTAACAAGTCAACAAGTTAACACGGGCGAAGCCACAGTAAGTGGCACTCTCACCGCCCAAACAATAGAGGCTGGTGAGATACGATCTTCCGTTATTGACAAGTTGCGAGACAGGCTTGCATCACTTTCTGACCAGATGGAACAAGTCACAGCCCAAACCGCAACCTACAATCAGATTGAAAAAGTACTAGAGCAATCAGCAACCGGCAGTGCCGAAATTGTCGCAGCTGCCACCTCGGGGGTGAGCTTGGGCTCCCCCGAGGTGAATGTCACAAGCAATTTCAACGTTCTGGGTGACACAAACGTCTTCGGAATCACAAGGCTTGCTAATACTTACGTCAGTGGCGATATCACCATCACCTCTTCCGACCCACTCATCACCAACCACCTCTCACTCTCCACTAATACTATCACTGTTTTCGGGGGTGCTTTGCAGATTTTGGCCTCGGACGGAGTTGATATTATGAATGGGGCTCTTCTCGTCAACCAAAGTGGAGACGTATACATTAGCAAAGACCTCTTCGTCGGCGGAACTTTGCATGCTAATACCTTAAATATTGAAAATTCCGCCGGCGACGAAGTTGCCGCGGTGGACGCAAGCGGTTCAGCAACTTTGAGAAAACTGGTCATAGCCGCCCCACAAGAAACCGCCACACCGTCTGCACAAATTGCCAACAACGAGGTTATTTCTAACTCAACGGCAGGCCAGGCAGTAATGCCAGCTGGTTTAACAACTTTGATTATTAGCAATCCCAACGTCACAAACAATACACTTATTTACGTTACTCCACAATCCTCAACCAACAACCAAACTTTGTATGTTTTAAATAAGGTGGCAGGCAGCTACTTCGCCGTCGCCATAGACCACCCTACCTTGTACGATATTAAGTTTAACTGGTGGATTATTGATCTAAAACAATAAATTACAAATTCCAAGATACAAACAATATGACAAATAATTAAATCCAAAAACATTTTGATTAGGAAATTCCAAGCACCAAGAAACAAACAAATATAGAAATTACAAATCACAAGACGCAAACAATGACAGAAAATAATAATCCAAATAAAAAATACGATTTAGAAGAGAGAACTCTAGTATTCGCTAAATACACCATTCGCCTATGCCAAAAACTCGCAAGAACACCAATCAACCTTCCCTTAATAAGTCAAATTGTGCGGTCAAGTGCAAGTGTGGGTGCCAACTACAGAGAGGCTAATGATGCTCTAGGTAAAAAAGATTTTATACACAGGCTAAAGATTGCCAGAAAAGAAGCAAAAGAGACAATTTACTGGTTAGAGTTATTAATAGAGGCTAATACAAATCTTTCGGAAGAACTCGGATCACTTAAGAGTGAATGCATTGAGCTTAGGAATATACTTTCGGCAATCATCAAAAAGTCCAGTTTGTAATTTTTAAATTTGTTATCTTGTTTGTTTCTTGGTGCTTGTGATTTATTCCTCTGGGGTAATAGATGAAGCTCCACTAGAGGTGTAGTTAGCCCCAACAATCAGCTGTGCCGAACCCGAAGTGGCCTTTTTAAGATCACCTTCGATTTGTCCTACGCCATAAGTTTTAAAGTCTCCCAAAAGGGAGCTTGCGCGGGTTTCATCGGTGGATGTGACATGAAGCTCGCTTGTAGTAAAATCGCTTTCGTCTGCGTTACCAACCTTGCCAATATTATAACCCAGGGTTTTCAGTTCATCCGCCACTTTTTTAGCTAACCCCGGAGTGCCAGTGCCATTTTGCACATCAATTGTCCATTCTGCACGATTCACTTGTGGTGTTGGTGTTGCCGTTGGTTCCACAGGTGCTTCAGTAATTTCAGAAGTGGTCTCTTCTGCTGCTTGGTTTGCGCTTTGATTATTTTGGGTTAGGTAAAAGTAATACCCTCCTGCCCCCAAGCCAACTAAAAGAAGCAAAATAACCAAAGCAACCCAAATCCCGGCGCTCGACTTCTTTTGTCCTGGGGCATCAGACCACATTTGATTTCCTGACTCGGGCCGTCTTATATCTTTTTCCTGTGGTTCCATATCTTTACTTGGGGTATTTTGCACCATATCGGCACTATTTGCAAGAGGCTTTTCGGGGGCATCTGCCACATCTTTCTCCTCTGTTTGAACTTTTTTCTTTGTAGGCATATTCTATGTTAGAATAGCATACAGGACTTATTAGTCAAATGGGTCAAACTAGCACGAGTTTCGCATCGCGGCGAAGCGGGCGGGAATGACATGGAAAGTAATTTCATTGAACTGGCAAAACTCTTGTAATTAGTCTCATGCTCAAGGGCCGCTAGCTCATCTGGTAGAGCGTACGCATGGCATGCGTAAGGTGACCGGTTCAAGTCCGGTGCGGTCCACAGCATAACAAGCACCAAATCACAAGATACAAACACATTGGAATTTTTAGTAATTGTAATTTGTTTGTTTCTTGGAATTTGTAATTTTTACTAGCTGGGGCCTGTAGGTAAACGGTATACCGTACCCTTCGCATGGGTAAGTTCCGGGTTCAATTCCCGGTGGGTCCACTTATTGTTGCGGCTCGGCGCCGGATGTAGCAGGAGGCTGGCCGCCTGCGGGTAGCTCAAGCTTCGGGGTAATAACCGGCGAAGGAGCTGGTTGTGGAGCAGTCAATGGCGCCTGGCCCTGGCCAGTCAAGGCAGGCCCCGAAGCCTTAGAAGCAGATGATTCTTCTTCTGCTTTTTGCTTTAATTTGGCCTGAAGAGAATCTAACTCCTTCTTTGCCAGTTCGAAGTCCTGGGAGCCAGACTTTACCAAATCCAAAGCTTGTTGCATCTCGGACGCAGCTTGCGCGGTTTTACCAGCGTCCCGTAGAGCTATTGCCAGGTTGTAATGGGCATTGGCCAAATCGGGTTTGGCGGTAACAGCCAGTTGAAAAGCGTTTATTGCATTATCATAGTCTTTAAGAGCGTAAAAAATCCCACCCAGGGCAATCCTTAAATTCGGGTTTACGGGATCTAAGGAAACCGCCTGCCGGTATACAGTGATTGTAAATTGGTCTGCGCCAGTAACAACTGACATCAAGTTTCGATAAACGACCCCAAGATTTGCCCAATTGGCAGCTCTCCTCTGGTTTAAGGCTACACCCACTTTCCCCTGCTCAACCGCCTGTTGAACCAGCTGAGAAATGTCCTTTTTGTCCGCGTCAGTCAACTCCTTTTTGGAAGCAATTTCCTGCATTAGCGCAAGCATTATTTGCGAGTACTCAATGCGATACCTGTCAGCATTGGGATTTAAATTGATTGCCCGACTCATGGCATCCATAACATCTTTGTACTTGCCACGATTTGCAACGGCATCTAAAGCATCCCTGTAAGCAACTTCAGCCATATACACTTTTCCGCCAAAAACAAACGTTAAAACTAAGGCAATACTTGCCACAAAACTCACGATCAAAGCCATTAAGTTGAATGACCCCTCTTTGCCGTTTAAGTTATCCCCCAAAACCGAAAACTCGAAGCGTACATTTTTGGCCACATACGCCCCTAAAATTGCCAGCGCAACAAAGAAAACAAAGATCAAGTTCGTGGTCGCTGATGAAAAGAGGAAAATTAAAAGCATAATCACAAGAGAAGCCTTAACGTATGGCATATCGCCTGAGTCGGGCGCATTCTTAAATATTTTGCGCAGGCTGTAAAGAATAAACCCTAACGCTAGCAAACCAACTAAACCGGCGGTTGTAAAGATATCCAAATACCAGTTGCTTGAGGCTGAGAAACCTGCATCCCAATATTTGGTCGCATTGTATTCTACAGGCCGAAAGCGGGAAAAAGCTTCTACAAAGTTACCCGGTCCAACACCAAAAAGAGGTTTCTGCTTGAAAGCCTCCAGCGCAATACTCCACCCCGCAGAGAAAGGAAGATTGGCAAAAGCAGCTTTTTTACCAGGCAAAACCTGATAAGCTGCAAACGAGGTAGAAGCTATAAAAATTACAAACCCTGAAAGCATTAACCCCGAGAGGAGTATCACACTACCTTTAGAAGGGACATTTAAAGACTTCATCACGCGCCCAAAAACAACCGGAGCTGAAGCTATAAAAAGAAGTATCGTTCCAAAAAGGCTGCCTGCCGGGGAGAAAAACGGGGTTTTAAGCCAAACTGGTACGGGCAAAACCTTGGAGACAAGGCCAAAAACTCCCACATTTGACAATAATAATATTAGGGACGCCAAAATCACTCCCGTCACCCAGGCAGTCACGATCGCTTCTACCCTACCTCCCATATTTTCCTTACCATTCTGATGGGGACTTTGCCCATCTCTTTCGGTCAAGTACTGAACAACCACAAAATAGAATAGAACCGACGCCACAACGACAGTAACTACTCCAGGAAAGGCAAATGCGTCCAGCTTATTAAATGTTGCCACAAAAGCTGATACGACTAATGCGACCGCAAAGAAGAGGTTAGGTAAATCCAAAGGATTTGTCCGAAAAGAAAATTCGCGCTGCCGCAAGTTTTGCAATCCCCACAAAATTAACAAAACCAAAGTTAAAGTTACAAGCAGGGCAATTTTATTTATATTGAAAAAGTCAGAGGTTACCGGCAAAAAAAACAGCGGCATCAAAAAAACCAAGCTGCGGATAATGTAACTTTGGACAGTACTTAACGATTTCATAGTTGGTGCTTTGAACAAAGAGCCGCCTCACGGGCGGCAAAAAAAATATTGTCTCCCCCGAGATGATCCATCTAAGCACACGTCTTTCGGACTTGTCAAGCCCAAAGAATTTTCAATTCTCAATTTCTAATTTTCAATAAATTTTCATTGCTTCAATGTTACATTGGAAATTGAATGAAAATTGAAAATTGCAAAATTGTAAATTACCTCAGGTAGTCCAGCGGATTTTTTAGCCCCGAGACTGTTCTTACTTCGAAATGCAGGTGTGTCCCTGTTGAGCGTCCCGTTGATCCCATTTGCCCAATTGCGTTACCGCGGGCAACACGTTGTCCGGAAACAACGTAAATCTTTTGCAAATGTGAATACAAAGTTATAAACCCGTTACCGTGATCAATCATAACTTTATTGCCGTAGCCGGTATTATCCCAGCCTGTTGTGACAACTGTTCCGGAATCTGCGGCCAAAACGTCTGGGGCCTTCGAGTTGGCGATATCAACTCCTTTGTGATACCACTTAAACCCTTGAGTAATCGTCCCTTGAGTTGGCCAGACGAAATTGCCGGAAGCAACAACTGAGCCGGCATCTGGAGTCCTTCTTTCAAAACCTGGACGGCTTGGAGCCTCGGCAACAGGTACACCGTCAGGAACGATTAGCACCTGCCCAACAGCCAAAGAAAAAGTCTCGTCATTAACAAATGTATTCCCGGGCCATTCAATAATCGACTGCGGGCTGGCCTGATGGGCTTTTGCAATTGAATAGATTGTCTCTCCCTTGACAACTTTGTGGGAAACTCCAGTTTCAGGCAATATCTTTAAAGTCTGTCCTTGCTTTATAACAGTTTTTTTAGTTAGATTATTTTCCCAATGGATAGTGTCTTCAGAAACCCCAAACTTTTGCGCAATTGAAGAAACCGTATCCCCCTCTTGCACTATGTAATCAAAAATCTCAATCTGGTGATCTGTAACAATAGTTTGTGTTTCGGGATTTTCAGTTGCAGCCGACAAAACTGCCGAAGGAGCGCTTTCGTGTAAAGTTTTACCCAAACCTGGCAATTGCTCCCCAATCACAGGAACAAGCATTACACCCACAGCTGATATGGCAACCATCCCGGAGTGGATAAACGGTCTGGCAAACTTCCCTCTTTGCTTATACAAAGCTTGCGCAAAGTTTCCTTTCGCGTTTTCAAAACCTAAAAAGCCACGCCTGGTATGGCGTGAGATATATCTTGTCCAAAGAAGCAGGAATAGCTTAAGGTCGGAAAGGAATGAAGACACTCTGTGAACTTTGTATTACCACAAAAGGAGGAGCTAAGTCAATTTTAAGTAAAATTTCAAGCTCAAAATCTCAAGAAACAAACAAACTACAAAAAATCAAATTCCAAACCGTTTGTAATTTTTTGGATTCGGTGCTTGTTTGTATCTTGGAATTTGAAATTTGGAGTTTCTATTGTCTTCAGCCAGTGGCCAATGTATTAAAGAAGTCCGCGTTGGTTTCTGTCTTTCGCAGGCGTTCAAGAAGTGTTTCCGTTCTCTCCATGTCGGGAACCAGTTCAAGCATGCGCCTCATAGTTTGGGCTTTTACCAAAAGCTCTTCTCCGTACAAAAGTTCTTCCTGCCTCGTGCCCGAGCGGGTAACATCAATTGCCGGATAAATTCGGCGGTCTGCAAACTTTCGGTCAAGGTGTACTTCCATATTTCCCGTACCTTTAAACTCTTCATAAATAAGGTCGTCCATCCTTGAGCCCGTATCAACCAAACAAGTACCAATAATAGTTAATGACGGACTCGTTTGCTGTTTGCCGTCTACCGTTTCGCCTTCTAGGTTCCGAGCTGCGCCAAAGAACTTCTTCGCGGGGTACAAGGCGACTGGATCAAAACCTCCAGTTAAAGTTCGCCCGGAAGTTGGGAGAGCTAAATTGTAAGCACGCGCAAGCCTTGTAACAGAGTCCAGGAGAACAACCACGCGACGGCCCTCCTCCACCAGGCGTTTGGCACGCTCTAAAGCAAGTTCCGCAACTCGGGTTTGGTCTTCAGGGGCTTCGTCGAAGTTTGAAGAAGCAACTTCTCCAGTGCCATTAGTCACTTTTTCTATATGCTTTTCAATATCAGTAACTTCCTCAGGCCGCTCACCAATTAAAACAGCCATTAAATGGATATCAGGATAATTAGCAGCTACACCAGTTGCAATATCTTTTATCATTGTAGTTTTGCCGGCTTTTGGCGGAGAAACAATAAGACCGCGCTGGCCAAACCCAATCGGAGAAATAAGGTCAATAACACGGGTTGTTAATTTATCTGTTGTAGTTTCAAGTTTTATTTTTTCATCTGGATGAACCGGAGTTAAATCTTCAAATTTTACTCTATCTCCCTCTTGAGCCTCCTGGCCATTGACCTTTTCAACCTTTAAAAGCCCCCAATAACGTTCATTCTCCTTAGGAGACCTTGCTTGTCCCCCAACAATGTCACCGCTCCGCAAATTAAAGCGGCGGATTTGGCTTCCTGAAATATAAACATTTCTGTCATCTTTGGAACCAAAAGGGGGCCTTAAAAGGCCAGATCCTTCCTGGGCAATGTCAAGAACACCTTCTATGTATTCTGTAGGCAGGTTTGCATCTGACATGTAGACAGAGCCTCCTTCGGAGCGGTAACGGTCATCACGGGACCACCCGCCGGTATTGCGGGCTGGACCTCGCTCAGAACGAGGCGCAAATTCATCTGAAAATTGTGGTTTTGTTGCCATAGCTTTCTTGTACGCCATTATTTAAAGTGGAATATTAGTTTTAGAAAATCACGTGCGGAAAGTGTACTCACCGTGGGAACTACTGTGGACTTACCCCGTCATGATTGCGTCGCGTCCGCGCAAAGCAACCATAAGTCTTGCTTACTCTAACAAGACCTGGCCTCTTTGTCAACCCAGTATATCGGCTTTTCGCTGCAAGGTTGTTGATTCGCGAGCACTAGTGGGGGACAAAATGCCTGCCCTATGATTTGCGTAGCCTCTTGGCGAAGCAATCATATGTCCGCATACATCCGTCCCCGTTAACTATTCTGATGGGAGACAGTCTGCCTGCCCTACAAACCGTCTCCCTCGCAATAGTTAAGCAATTCCTACCAGCAAACGCTGCCCTAACCGTCCAAGCTCTAAAAATTCTTTTTCTGCAAGCTTTCCCGTTCTTGATTTTTCGTCCTTAGTAAAAATTGAAAACACCTTCAAAAATATCTTTGACATACAACTTAAAAAAGATAATACCACTCCCTTGCAATAATTGTCAACCCTATAAGAAACATATACCCGAAAGTTCTTTCGTATATAGTAATTACTCTAAGAGATATGAGGCCAAGTTATGGTTACACTTCGGGTGTTTTGAATAATTGTGGATAAGTTGTGGAGACTGCCAAATGCCACTTGACAGGGTGATAAAAGAATTATGAATTTCTCTTCAACTAACGTATAGAATGAATTGTGCAACTCTCGAAAGCCCAATTAAAAGTCGCGTCGGCAATCTTTGCAAACTTAGCCGCAGCATGGATTTTTGCTATGTTGCTAACCCGCAGCATTATTGCGTTTCTTATTAACTTGTTCTACGCTATATTTGCCATCCTGATTACAATCCAGCTAGAAAAGGCGCTAGAGGAAAAAAACTATGATTGATCTTACTCCCTATTTAACCCAAGCTCAGATTTCATTCGGAATCCTGCTTATTGCAGCTGCTTTGGTGTATTACGTCTTGAATCGCTATCCTCTGCGCATGCGTCCACCCGTGAAGAAAAAGAAGAAAAAGCGTTAATCAGTTGCAAGATATTTGCTAACTGCTTGCGCAAGTGTGGGGACTTCCTTGGCTGTGATGGGAGTATTAAATTCTAACCTTTTTGCCTCTTTTATTCTACGTTCTGTCTGGGCCACTTCTCTTATTTCCCCTAATAGCCCTACCTCTCCGATTGCAAAAGCGCCCTGACTGAGAGGTTTGTCGCGGAAAGCTGAGGCAATAGCCAGTGCCACTGCCAAATCAGCGCCAGGCTCTTCAATTTTGATTCCCCCAGCCACATTAACGTAGATATCATAATCCCACAAAGGAATTCCCACGCGCCGCCCCAAAACCGCAATTATAAGTTCCAGACGCCGCTGGTCTACCCCCGAGCTTGTGCGCCTGGGGAAAGCAAGCTTTGTAGGCGCCACAAGCGCCTGAATTTCAACCAGCATTGGCCGCGTTCCTTCTAAAATTGCCGTCACCACAGAACCTGAAACTTTACCAGCCAACCCCAGAAAAAGATTTGAGGGATTGTCAACTTCCGCAAGGCCCGACTCTTCCATTGAAAAAATCCCCACCTCATCTGTTGGACCAAAGCGGTTTTTTATAGCGCGAATTACACGCAACTGCTCGCGCCTTTCTCCCTCAAACCAAATAACAGTATCAACCATGTGTTCCAAAACTCTTGGCCCCGCGATAGTCCCCTCTTTGGTCACATGTCCGACAATAAACATCGGCACACCATTCCGTTTTGCGTATACCGTTAGCCTGTTTGCTGATTCTCTTACCTGCCCCACAGCCCCAGCAATTCCAGTTAGATCCCCCGTAGTTAGGGTTTGGATTGAGTCCACTATAACTAAGGAAGCATCCTGTGGAAGGATCGCAATAATTGAATCAACATCTGTTTCTTCAAGAATCTGTATTTTTGAGTTAACTATTCCAAGTCTTGAGGCCCTATTTGCAATTTGTGTGGCCGATTCTTCGCCAGCTATGTACACAACACTCCCACCAATGTTGTGAGCTAGTTGAAGAAGAAGTGTGGACTTGCCTATACCTGGTTCTCCCGCCACAAGCGTCACCATTCCAGGCACAATTCCTCCCCCCAAAACCCGATCAAGTTCGCCAATCTTTGTAGAAGTCCGCAAACCGTGAGTTTCTTTTTTAATTGAGGTCAACTGCACCAACTCTGCCCTTGCTGAATTTTTACCTCTACCAGCCTGCCCCGCGGAGCTTTTGCGAAGTGGGGTTTCCACCATCGAGTTCCATGCCCCACAATTTTGGCATTTCCCCACCCACTTCGGAGTGGCAAACCCGCAATTTTGGCAAACATATTGAGATGTACTCTTCGGCATATTTGCAGTATACACCACACAATAGATACCCACGGCTAAAGCCGTGGTTCTCTCAAATGCACCCGCGCTCTGCGCCTAAAGGCGTGGTTTTCTTGAAGGCATTATAAGAAACATTATTGACACGATCGTGGAACCAATGAGACAAAAGACGAATGAATTCTGCTAATGCGCAATAAGGAGTTACCTGTATCCCACAGGTACTGAGGTTAAGACAAGGCCTAAAGAAAGCTTGTGACTTTTTTCGTCAATATCTTCGATGAATGCTTTAACGTCTTCACCCTCCGCAAGTGATCTGCCTGCCGGAATTTTGGCCAGAGACAATAGACCTTGAATTCCAGCCTCCAACTCAATAAATGCGCCATAATCGCCAACTTTGGCAACTTTTCCTGTTATTTGGTCATCTTTGTGGTATTTTGCACTAATCCCAACCCAAGGATCTTCTTGGGTTTGCTTAATCGAGAGAGCCAGCTTATCCTCTCTGCCAATCACCACAACTTCAACTTCATCTCCCTCCGCCAAAACCTCTACTGGATTAACAACTTTATTCCAGGCGATCTCAGAAAGGTGAACTAGCCCCTCAACAGGAATATCATTCTTCACTATCTCAACAAATACTCCAAAACTGACAACTTTAGTTACTCTCCCTGTAAATTTCTCACCAGTTTTAATCCCTGCCAAAACTTCCTTTTGTTTATCCAAAAACTCTTTTTGAGAAACTGCTTTTTCGGATAGAACCAAACGCTCTTTTGCGCGGTCGGCTTCAATTATTTTTACCTGCAAATTCTTTCCAACTGCTGAGTTGAGGTTATCAACCAGGTCTCCACTTAAGTGAGAAGTTGGAACAAAACCACCAATACCATACAGGCTGGTAGTCAAACCTCCACGAGTTGCACCCTCAACTTTAACTTCTACCTCCTCACCGCTTACCCGCTTCTCTTCTAAAGTCTTCCAAACGAAATCCTGCGCATTTTGCCTTAAAGACAAAATAGTATAACCACCTTCCCCCTCGGGAACGACAACCATTGCCTGGACTTTGTCGCCCGGGGATAAAGTTTTGATAAAAGGCTTGGCCATATCAAATTCACTCTCTAAAACCAAACCTTCCGACTTTGCGCCGATATCCAAAACTAAACTTTTTGAACTTATGGAGATTACCGTCCCTGAAACTTCCTGACCGCGGCTCAAGCCACGAGGAGTATAGCCAGTTTTTGCCAGAAGCTCCTCCATCGAGGAAGCGTGTTTAGGAGATATTTTCGAGGTTTTTGCTGCCAAAATTCATTTCCACCTTTCTTGTTTAAGTAACATAGTATATCATAATTTGAACCACTAAAAAACCGCCAATCGTGGCTTGCGGTGTGCCACAACTGACGGCGCTACTTTTAGCCTTGCTGCTCAGCTCTTTTGTTATCTTCTGGTAAAACCCTCCAATCTGCGTGTATCATTCCCTTTTCGACAAGAGCCTCTACAATGTTGCGCAAGACGCCTTCTTCAACCCTCGCCACCTCACCGGAGGGGTTCCGCTCCACCAATTCTACATCTGGAGGAATATCAAGAAGAAGATGTATGGCCTGCACAACCTTCTCTCTGTTCGGAAAGTGGTCATCCACCGTTTCCCCAGCCGCATGCATCACTCCATACATATCATGCTCAGAAACAGGTTGACCTGTCACCCAGAACCGATGCAAAGCCTCAGAAACTAGACGATCCAAAAGCGCATTCGAACTCAAAGTGCAACTCCAATATACCTTTGTCTGCTTTTCTGCCTGCTGTCCCGGCCTTGACGTATTCTCACATGGAGTTGCCCCCACACTACCGTCCGCGCTGATGCGTTTCACTTCTGAGTTCGGAAAGGGATCAGGTGGGACCACATCGCTCTAAAGACCGAGACACCAGGCAGAAAGAACTTCACAAGTTTGCTTGTCGCTTTGCTCATTTGGTTTTTTGTTCCATTCGACCGATTAGTACAAGTAGGCTCCAAATCCTCACGGATCTTACACCACTTGCCTATCAACGTTGTATTCTCCAACGGGTCTGCCTCGCGCACAGCGCGAGAAACTCCAAATCATCAAATTACAAGAAACAAACATTTTTCAAAACTTGGAATTTTGAGATTTGTTTGGATACTTGGAATTTGGAATTTGAAACTTCTTGTGCTATGCACAAGGTTTGTGGATTTCTAATCTTGGGGTGGGCTTCCCGCTTAGATGCTTTCAGCGGTTATCCCGTAGGAACGTAGCTACCCAGCGATGCTTCTGACGAAACAACTGGTACACTAGGGGTTCCTTCATGCTGGTCCTCTCGTACTGAGCACAACTCCCCTCAAAAATCCCTCGATTGCACCGGATAGAGTCCGACATTATTGTTGCATATATTTCTATATGATTAGCAGGTTTTCCGACCTTCCACCTCTATTGTGGATTCCTGATAATTCCTTGAATCGCTTCAAGGTTCCGACTATATCTTGTACGTTCATGTAAACTGAACGCACTCCGGCGTATAGTCTGTGAGGATTCCACAATCACGTAACTGATTGTGGTCTTTCCTGCTGATTAACTCCGCCGATCAGATTTTCACCACAATTATGTAAACTAATTGTGGTACTGTCGGATACTTGAGTCTTTCCAGCATATAGCCAGATTTATTCTCCGAACACGTTTTCGGAGTCCTTCTTTATTAACAGAGACCTGATGTGTAATTTCAATTAAGTTCAAAGCGCTGAAGGAAGACAGCTCATTGTCACCGTTAAATGTTAAAACGGTCAACTGTCTCACGACGTTCTGAACCCAGCTCGCGTAAGTTTTTAATGGGCGAACAGACCAACCCTTGGGACCTTCTTCAGCCCCAGGATAACTTGAGCCGACATCGAGGTAGCGAACCGCGCCGTCGCTATGGACGCTCGGGCGCGACTACTCTGTTATCCCCGGGGTAGCTTTTATCCGTTAAGCTCGTAGTCTTCCACAAAACTATCGAGGATCACTAGGACCTACTTTCGTACCTGTTCGACCCGTCAGTCTCACAGTCAAGCTGGCTTATGCCCTTACACGTCCACCACCGTTTCCATCGGTGGTAAGCCAACCTTTGTGCTCCTGCGTTACTCTTTAGCAGGACACCGCCCCAGTGAAACTGTCCGCTAAACACTGTACCCAAACCCGTTTCCAGGGCTTATGGGTAATCCCGCCATTTTCTGAAGAGAGGTATTTCACTGGCGTCTCGCCCTTGCGGACGGACTCCCTCCTATTCTAAGCAATCAAAAAATGGCTGGGAAATGTCAAGCTACAGTAAAGCTCCACGGGGTCTTTTTGTCCGGGTGCAATTAGGCCGCATCTTCACAGCCATTGCAATTTCGCCGAGCAGAAGGTCAAGACAGCTGCCAACTCGTTACGCCTTTCGTGCAGGTCGGAACTTACCCGACACAATCTGTTACTTTTTCTGACCCCGCCAGAGGCGGGGCGTCTTGATATTTCTACCAAGATCTGCATGTCGCCATGCAGTTCAGACTATATTATCTCTGAATTCATTTCAGAGCTTAGCGTGTAGTCGTTGAGGCTCCGAATAAGTTTTTCTAATCTCTCCTTCATTTTTGGCAATCTGGAGGGATATATGTTCATAAAAATCTTTGCAACTCTAAGAACTCCTGACTTGCTGCCAACTTCCCAGTGGAATAAACCATCGTTACTACGCTTGTGAATGTGACCGCAATCAAGAAAGTTTTTAGCTAACTCGATGATCTTACGATCCTTCATTGCTACAGCAAAGAATGGTTGTTGGCGTAAACCAGATTTCTTAAAACCGCATGAACCTTCAGCATCCATAATTCCTGATAAGAAAAAGCCTGTTGCGTCGCTATTGTGGCGATTTACAAAACTTTTCATCTCGAAACCATTGAGCTTAAGACTCTTAAGACCTTGACGACATTTTCCTATCACTTCAATCTTATTTTGAACTTTTGAGTATTTACCAATTGCTGGCAAAACTCTTTTTAAAAATTCAAGCTTTTTGATTGATATATCTCCTGTAATAACCGGATAATCTCGAAAAAAATTGAGAACAAGCTCAACTTTTCTTCTACCCCTAAACTTAAGGTTATATCCTCCCTTAATTGGGCTGATAATCCCTTGTTTTGAGGCAATTACCCGATTAACTTCTTCCAGAAGACATAGGTCTGCATTGGAAACAGTCAAATCGGGAGTAAAGTAAAAACCTTTACCCTTTTTGTGAGTAGCCCGAATAATCGAACAACTCAACTCTCCAACACAGAATCCTGTGTAATAGAACTTACTAAACTTACTCGTTGCCTGCTGATTATCTGCACTCGAAGCATTGTCAGTGGAAGAAAATGGCATTAATTTCAGTATTAACCGAAGTTAACCCAAAGTCAACAACTAGCTCGAGATACTCAGACGTTCCAGCATACAGCCAAGTTTTCCCCACGTATGGTGTGGGGTCCCCTTAGAGGAACTTCGCTACCGTAGAACAGTTATAGTTACTGCTGCCGTTTACTGGAGCTTCGCTTCAGAGCAACATCCCAAACCTTGCGGCTTGAAAAGCACCCCTCCGGTTGACTTACCAGCACTGGGCAGGCGTCAGCCCCTATACATCAGCTTTCGCTTTAGCAGGGACCTGTGTTTTTGATAAACAGTCGATTGGCAAACATTAGCTGCGTCCCGCCTGTAACGGCGGGAAGGACATCTTGCGAACTTACGTCCAGATTTATTGCCGAGTTCCTTAACCTTCCTTCTCTCGCTCGCCTTAGTATACTCTACCAGCCCACCTGTGTCGGTTGTTGGTACGGCTTGCTTTGTATCTTGCTGCGGACCTTTTCTTGCAAGCTGATAAGCGTTCAGATTGGATATTTTTAAACACCCTTTGTATTACTGCTCGATTAAACACGCCAACGGACTTTCCAGTTGACACTATCTAACAGCTTACCTCTACATTCACAATATAGAGCTGAAACTTCCAACTCGGTCAATCCCCAACTAATACGTCCTTGCGGACGCCGCTTGCGCGGTAACGATACAAAACAAGTAGACGAATATTAACGCCTTATCCATCGACTACGCCTATTATGGCCTTGTCTTAGGAGCCGACTAACCCGTCGCCGACGAACGTTGCGACGGAAACCTTGGGCATACGGCGGTCTAGATTCTCACTAGACTCCACGCTACTCATACCGGCATTCTCACTACTTAAAGCTCCACCCCACCTTACAGTGAAGATTCAATGCTTTAAGTACGCTCCCCTACCACACTCGCGCACAGCGCGAGAAACTCCAAATCATCAAATTACAAGAAACAAACATTTTTCAAAACTTGGAATTTTGAGATTTGTTTGGATACTTGGAATTTGGAATTTGAAACTTCTTGTGCTATGCACAAGCATCTCTAGTTTCGGCATTACCTTTAATCCTCGATAAATCTTCGGCGCTACCAACCAATCGGCCAGTGAGCTGTTACGCTATCTTTAAAGGATGGCTGCTTCTAAGCCAACCTCCTGGGTGTCTATGGATGATAACTTCCTTTACAACTTAAGGTAAATTTAGAGGCCTTAACTGAAAGTCTGGGCTGTTTCCCTTTCGACGCACGAGCTTAGCCCCGCACGTCTGTCTCCTTTGGGGTCCACAATTGTATTCGGGAGTTTGATTGAGACACCTCAGTTTCCCTTGATGCCCCATTCAGTGCTCTACCCCAATTGCATTAATAACCAAAGGGCGGTCCCTATAGACCTTTCGGGGAGAACCAGCTATCTCCAGGTTCGTTTGGCATTTTACCGCTAACCACAAGTCATCCGAGCACATTGCAACGTACACCGGTTCGGGCCTCCTCGCGGCATTTCTGCCGGATTCACCCTGCTCATAGTTAGATCACCTGGTTTCGGGTCTGCCCCCACGCGCATTTCCGCCGATTGGCGGATCGGGCTATTCACCCTCGCTTTCACTATGCCTTCACCACGGAGTGGCTTAGACTGCGCATGACGACAACTCGCCGGTTCATTCTTCAATAGGCACGGTATCACTCGCCCTCCGGGCGAGTCAGCTATAAAGCTATTAAGCTGTTAGGCTATGAAGTAAAAGGCTTCATAGCTCCATTGCATCATTGCTTCATCGCTAACTTGTCCGAAGGACAAGCTTTACCGGTTTGTTCGCAAACAGTTTCAGGTTCTATTTCACTGGGCGTCCCGCCCATCTTTTCACCTTTCCCTCGCGGTACTAGTTCACTATCGGTCACAAGTTGTATTTAGCCTTACCCAGTGGTCTGGGCTGCTTCCCACAAGATTTCGCGTGTCCCGTGGTACTCAGGAATCTCCTAGAGCCCACCCAAAATTTCGTGTACGAGATTATCACTCTCTATGATTGACCATTCCAGGTCATTCCACTATTTTGGTGGGTCTCACATTGGAGTCCTACAACCCCCACTCGCGCGCTGCGCGAGAAACTCCAAATCATCAAATTACAAGAAACAAACATTTTTCAAAACTTGGAATTTTGAGATTTGTTTGGATACTTGGAATTTGGAATTTGAAACTTCTTGTGCAACGCACAAGCAGGTTTGGGCTGTTCCGCTTTCGCTCACCGCTACTAACGGAATACCAGATCGGTATCTTTTCCTCCGGGTACTTGGATGTTTCGGTTCCCCGGGTCACCTCGCTTGCGGCTATATCCCGACAAAGTCGGGACTTTCACCATAAGCGTAGCCAGCTATGAAACTGGTTGGGTTTCCCCATTCGGAAACCATCGGATTAAACGGATATTGGCTCCTACCCGATGAGTATCGCCGCCAATTGCGTCCTTCTTCGGCAACTTGTGCCAAGGCATTCACTGTCTGCGTTCTTTTGGACAAAAAACCCTACCATACGCCAAAGGCGTATGGATTGAGCAAAGCGACAAGAAAATTTGTTTCAAATTTTCGCAGTCACTTTGTATTCACTATTAAATTATTAAGGTACCCCCAAGTACCAAACGGTACCTGGTCCTCATTGCTTCGGTCTAAGTCATCCACTTTTGGGTAACGTGTATAACTTAAATCGACTAACGAGTGAGTGGACCTGGGCGGGCTCGAACCGCCTACCTCCTCATTGCAAATGAGGTGTTCAACCCGGTAAACTTCAGGCCCGCAAAACAATAAGAACCTCTCGCTTACAGCTCGAGAACCTTGTTTTTTAACTGCGTTAAAAAATAAGAGCTGGCAGTTGGCCAGCTTTCTTCCAACAAGAAGTTACAACTTCAGAGCACTAAATCCCCCGAAGGGTTTTTGAAGTATTTAATGTAATTCTCATTAAGGCTGAATCGCTGTCCCCTGCAAATGTATTTCGTATTGTACCAAAAATGGCCAAAAGGTCAATGGCTGAAAAAGGGTGGGCTGTGATGGGATCGAACCATCGACCTCCAAATTATAACGGAAATTTGCGTATGTAAGGTGGGCGCACATGGGATCGAACCATGGACCTCTTACTTATCAGATAAGCGCTCTACCACTGAGCTATGCGCCCTTATCGCAAATTTCCGATATATCAGACTTTTTCTCAAAAGTCTGTTATCAGTTTGGCGATCCTCTCCGCGTAGCGGAGTGTCCGCACCTTGAGCCACGTACCCATGAGCAGCAAGCTCCGCTTGTATCAGATGAGCAAAGCTCAAATTGCTTTTGCAATTTTAAGCGCTCTACCACTGAGCTAACAGCCCGTGCGTGTAGTATAGCATAATTGACGGTATTGTCATTCCCGCGGAGCCGCCGAGGACAAGCCTGTGCAGGGATGACAAGGCAATGACATTCGCGTATACTTCCGCTAACTAGCAGGTATCCTGCTGGAAATTCGCACCCTAACAAGGAGAGTCGAAGTGGCTAGAAAAGTTGGTCCCTATGTTGGTGTGACGGGCTTCATGTCTTCCGCCGAAGTTAACGAAGCTCTCGCTATGGTCCCTGCCGGATCAACGCGTCGCCTCATGGTCGGAGTTCTTGCAAGCTCCAAAACGCTGGCGGGACAACACAACAAGTGGCCTGGTCGCTACCCGAAGAGAGAAGCAATCGCAAGTATTCTCACCAATGACGCGCGGGCTTTGAATCTCGTCCACTACAGCACAGATCGTCCCGAAACGCTCTTCACACAACTTGTGGAGCTCACGAAGTTTGCGGGCCCTCGCCTCGACGGCTTCCAACTCAACATCGCATGGCCGTCGATGTCGCAGATCGAGGATTACGCAGCAATCTATCCAAACATGTTTCTTCTGCTTCAAATCGGCGGCAAGGCGATGGCACAAGTGGAATCAATGGAGCGATTCACAGAGCTTGTCGGCGCGCATCTGCCAATGATCGACGCGATCCTTGTTGATTCAAGTGGCGGAAAGGGCAAACCCCTCGACGCAGTCAAAGGGGCCGAATACCTTCGCGCTGCTCGCAAGCACCCAACGCTTGGTATCGGAATTGCAGGCGGTCTCGGACCCGAAACACTCCACTTGCTTGATCCGCTTGTCAAGGAGTTTCCGGAGTTGAGCATCGATGCGGAGGGTAGGTTGCGAACGCGTATGCCTGAAGATGCGCTGCGCCTCGACGCAATGCGAACGTACCTCGAAGACGCATTCCCGATTCTTGCTGGCAAAAGTCTCAACAACTAGTCTCTCCTGCCGCAACACTGCCAACACCCTCCAAAGTGTGGAGAAATTCACACCACGGAGGGTTCTTTTTGTGTCGGCGAATAGATATGAAGCACATTTGCCATCTGTCATCCCTGCGCCAGGCTCGCCTCGCGCAGGCGAGGATCCAAAAATATCCATATCCATATAGATTCCCGCTTCCGCGGGAATGACACGTGAGATAAAAAGCCCAGATAACCTTTTTTGAAAAGATCATCTGGGCCAAACCAGCAAGTCGGAGGCTAGCGCATCCGCACGCTGGAGTTGCGCGGCTGGGCAACCGGAGACGCGGCTTTGCAGTCCGTGCAAAAAACAAGACGTTCCGCCAGCCAGTTGTCTCCTTCGGCGGAGTCATATGTCTGTACATAGCGCTCCACCACCGGTTGGACTTGCCCACACAGGGGACAAGCTTCAGTCTTCACCTGGTCAAGCGGAACAACAGGTAAGCTCGGCCTTATCCTGTCGAAGGGGGCACCCCACCATTTGCGGGAGTCGACGTACCGCCGCCATTCTCCCCGATCTGTGCAAACTGGCGTACCTTCGGACAAAAACTCCCGGACAACCACCCAAACATCGTTTGCTTGTCCCACAAAGAAATAGGCACTGCCATACTTGCCCGGATCCGCGTCTCTCCAAGAAGACAATAAGCACTGTACCGCAGTGACAAAATTCGAGTGCGCCCTCGTTTGAGCTTCCAACTGCCTCAATATTGCCCTCGCCGCTTCCCTCTCCTCACCTAAACGCCTTTCTTCTTCTTTGAGCTTTTCAAGTGTTGTGTTCAATTCTGCAAGACCGGATGGAAAACTCAAGCTTTCGCCTCCTTGTT
>CAYYLO010000008.1:0-33378 GCA_964472675.1 uncultured Gammaproteobacteria bacterium
TGCCTCTGCGGTAATGCAACAGTTTGTGGAAGACTTTAAAAAACTACCTCAAATTTTGGAGAAGGTTAAAGAGAAAAACAAAACACAGCCAGAACAGATGGAACTGGTGTAAAAATTTGAATGGATAAATTACGCTTCATTGCGATTTCAGGAACGATTGACGTAACTGAGAATTTATATGTTTATGAGTATATGCCCGATCATGGACCGGCGGAGATTATTGTGCTTGATTGCGGCGTAGGTTTTCCGGAAGAGGCAACCTTTGGGGTCGATCTTGTTATCCCGGATTTTTCCTATTTGGTCAGAAACAAGGAAAAAATCAAAGGGGTTTTTATTTCCCATGCCCACGAAGATCATTTTGGTGCGCTGCCATTTTTGCTGGATGTTTTGCCGGATGTAAAAATTTATTCTTCAAAACTTGTGGCCGGATTTATTGAGGACAAGCTTCTTGATTACGGAATAAAAGGCAAAAAAGTTAATATAATAAACCCCGAAGGTGAACAGGTTGTGACCGGTAGTTTTATAATAGACGCTTTTAGAATTACTCATTCTGTTCCTGATTCTTTAGGTTTTTGTATAACAACTCCTGTAGGACGCGCTTTCCATGTTCCTGATTTTAAGTTCGACTGGACACCGGTTGACGGGAAACCGTTTGATATTGCCAAGGCTGCAAGTTTAGCCAAAGGCGGTGTTTTGTTTATGGCATCAGATTCTTTGGGTTCGACATCTGAAGGCTATACGATGTCTGAGATAGATATTGAAAAAAATATCGCCAATATTATCAAAGATGCCAAAGGTAGAATTTTCTTTACAACGATTTCTTCCAACATCTCCCGCATGCAGCAGGCGATCAATATTTGCCAAAACTTGGGCAAAAAAGTTGTGTTTATCGGTAGATCAATTGAGAGAAAAGCAGAAATAGCAAGAGTCTTGGGGCACCTGACTTACGATAATAAAACTGTTGTATCAATTAAGCAGTCTAACGCATTGTCCCCCGATAAGGTTTTGTATATAGTCTCCGGTTGTTATGGGCAGGTAGGGTCGGCTTTATATCGGGTTGCAACAGGAGAGCACCAGTTTTTAGAAGTAAAAGCGGGGGATGTTGTAGTTTTCTCTGCAGATCCGGCGCCTCCTGGAACAGGGCAGACTACTAACTATGTTGTCGACAACTTAATTGAAAAAGGCGCAGAAGTTCACTATTACGATACGCAGGAAGATCTACACGTTTCCGGCCACGGCTCGCAAAAGGATATAGAGATGCTTCTGGCACTAGTGCGTCCTAAATATCTAGTGCCTGTTGGGGGAACGGTTAGGCACAATCGACAATATAATGCTTTGGCGCAACGTATGGGTTGGGAGAAGGGGCAAACTTTAGAGTTGAAACACGGGGATGTTGTTGAGTTTACCAGAGACGGAAAGGTAAAAAACGGAGAAAGCATTCCAGTTAAAAGCTTGTTGGTTGACGGTTTGGGCTTGGGAGATGTGGGCGAGGTTGTGTTGTCTGACAGAAAAACGTTGGCAAAAGAAGGTGTGGTTATTGTTGTGTTGCAGGTATCAAAAGCCTCCGGGGTTCTGTTGGGTACACCAGAACTTATCTCGCGAGGATTTGTGTTTATGAAGGAAAACAAGTCTTTCTTGGATAGAGCAGGGAATGCCGTGGCCAACGAAATTCGCGCCCGAGCCCGAAGAAAAGAAGGGCGGGATATTAAACATTCATCAGTTGAATTTCTAGAGCGGTTTTTCTTTGAAGAGACCGGCCGCCGCCCCATGATCCTCCCTGTAATCGTGGAAAAGTGAACACGCGCTGCCTATGATATACTAGCCTTAACATGCCCAGAAAAAGACGCGGTTTTTTAAAAAACTCCTTTAACCTCAAGCTGAAAAAACACACAATTGTTTCTATCGGTCAAATTCTGTGCTTTGCGGTTGCCGGTCTAATCATTGTTTCATTTTCAAGACAAGGTTTCGTTTTGGAATCTTTAAATAGCGCTTTAGTTTCGCGCTTTTCCTGGACTTCTCTTTTTATCCCCTTTTTCTTCATAGTGTCAGGATTAATGCTGTCCCGGTTGAAAACTCCATTAAGCCAACCTACGGTTCTTTTGGGAAGTGTGCTTTTTGCACTTTGTGCTGCGGCGATAACCCAGGCGGGAACTTTTGGAGAGCAAATTTGGCAAGCTATAGCGGTTTTGATAACAGGGGTTGGCGCTGCATTGGTTTTTTTAGGGGGGATGGTCATTGGAATTTTGATATTTTTCAATACTTCTTTGGATAGAGTAATATCTTTTTTCATATCCATATTGGTTAACTTGCGCCACAGAATTTTGGGAACTACACCTGGCCCGAATTTCAATTTGGCCAAAAATATTAAAGTGAGTGGGGTGGGAGTATTACCACAGCACGGCAAAGTTGCACCCCCAGCCCCAGTGAAAGAAGCGGCCATTGCGGCACCAGCCATTAATCTTCCGGGTCAAGCCGGAGTTTGGGATTATCCACCTCTTTCTTTGGTTTCTGACACTCATGGCGGCAAGGCTGATCGCGGAGACATTAAAGCCAACGCTGATATTATCGAGAGGACTTTGGATTCGTTTGGTATTAAGTCTCAAGTTAAAGAGATAAACGGTGGACCTGCGGTTACTCAATACGCCTTGGAAGTGGCGTTGGGCACAAAGCTTTCTAGAATTACAAACTTATCAAATGACTTGGCGCTGGCTTTGGCGGCTCCTTCCGGACAAATTCGTATTGAGGCGCCTATTCCTGGCCGATCGCTAGTGGGGATTGAATTGCCAAACCGCTCTCCGGAGTTTGTTTCTTTGCGGCAGATTTTGGAGTCGGATTTGATGCGGGAGGCTAAATCTAAGTTGGCGGTGTCTTTGGGGTTGGACGTTGCAGGTAAACCAGTAATTGCGGATTTGGCAAAAATGCCGCATTCGCTGATTGCCGGACAAACAGGCTCCGGTAAATCTGTAGCATTAAATGCTTTCATTTGTTCAATTTTGTTCCGTGCCTCGCCGAACGAAGTTAAATTTATTTTCGTTGATCCCAAAAGGGTAGAGTTAACTGGCTACAACGGCATCCCCCATCTTCTGGCTCCAGTTATTACCGAGCCTGAAAAAGTTGTTTCGGCTTTAAAATACCTGGCTTCCGAGATGGATCAGAGGTACAAAATGTTTGCAGAAGTTGGGGCGAGAAACATCGCTGCTTATAACGAAATGTCAGGTTTCCAAGCCTTACCTTATATAGTGTTAGTTATTGATGAGTTGGCTGATATTATGCTTTTCTCCCCGGCAGAAGTAGAGGATGCGGTTACCAGGCTTGCGCAAATGTCGCGGGCTGTGGGGATTCACATGCTTTTGGCTACCCAGCGCCCTTCGGTTGATGTATTAACAGGACTTATTAAGGCTAATATTCCAGCGCGTATCGCTTTTGCAGTTTCTTCACTGGTAGACTCCCGGGTCATTCTGGACTCTCCTGGCGCAGAGAAGTTGTTGGGCCGCGGAGATATGCTGTATCTTCCGCCAGATGAGGCAAAGCCCCGCCGTATCCAGGGTGCTTATGTTTCAGATCCGGACACCAGCCGTCTGATTGAATTTTTAAGAAGAACTGGAGTTGCGCCTCAATACACAGAAGAAGTAACTAATATGCCTGTTCGTGGTGGAAATGGGGTTGCTGGTGGTACAGAAGAGCGAGACGATCTTTTTGCCGAAGCTGTAAGAATAGTTTGCAGTAGCGACAAAGCCTCGGCTTCGCTTTTGCAACGCAGGCTTTCTGTAGGATATGCCCGGGCAGCCAGAATGCTTGACCAGTTGGAGGCAGCAGGTGTAGTGGGGAGGGCTGATGGATCTAAGCCAAGAGATGTACTGATAAACAATCCAGAAGAGTTTCTTGCGCAACAAGCAGCGCAATAGGTGAATTATGAGAACTGTTGGCAGCTTACTTAAAAACGCTCGTGAGGAGAAAGGCTTAGGTTTAAGTTGCGTTGCCCAGACGACCAAAATAAAAGAGAAGTTTTTGATTGCGCTTGAGGAGTCATACTGGGCAGCCCTTCCAAATTTGCCGATAGCAGCCGGTTTTGTTAAAAGTTATGCCCAAAATGTTGGCGTTGATACCAACTTGGCTCTAGCTTTACTAAGAAGGGATTTTACTTCAGTTAGTGTAAGTGAATTTAAAAGCCAGGAGATGCCTGTTAGCGGACGCTTTGTTTGGACACCGAAGGCTACTGTTGCTGCTTCCTTTTTGGGCACATTGCTTTTAGTTGGCGGGTATTTGTTCCGCCAATACTATCTCTTCGTAGCACCTCCTTCCTTATCAGTAGAAACTAAACCCCAAGGGGAGAGATTTTTAATTTCGGGTAAGACCTTACCTTCTGCAACGGTGGAAGTAAACAAACGCCCTGTATTATTAGAAAAAGATGGAGCTTTCTCAATTGTGATCGATAGAGAAGAAGTGGGAAACAAGATCGAAGTTAAAGCTGTCTCAAGGTCGGGGAAAAGCACTATTGTTGAAAAAGTAGCGCAATAACAATAAAAAATTTTAGAATTTGAATATTTGAGAATTGTTTGAAAATAGAAAATTGTAAATTCCGTTGACTACGTCACATGAAGTGTGGTAACGTCAATGACAATGGATCCTGTTCGCATCCTCCTCTTTGTTGTAGTCTCGCTCTTAACAGGTCTTCTTATCGCAGTTGGGATTCAGGCATTTTTAATTTTTCTTGATCTAAAGCGCTCTATTAAAAAATTAAATCAGCTTTTAGAAGATGCCCAGGTTTTAACAAATTCTGTTGCGCGCCCGGTACAAGGTTTAACCCACTTAGTAGAAGGAGTTAAAAACATCAGAAGTGTTATTGACTTTGCCAGTACTCTCATGAATAAACAACAGACAGTTGAACCTAGAGAACACAATTCTCAAAAAGAATCGTGGGAGTCTTCTACGTCAATGGAAGATGAAGAAACGCAATTTAGGCAAAGAGCGGCGTTGTTATTGGGCGAGGATGCCCCACATCCGGTCCAAAAGGTTCAGGAACACGGTCGCCGTTTCTTTCACCGCGCCGGCAAACCCCTTACCTCTTGACAGTTGGAGCTCCAGTGTGTATATGCATTACCAACGTCTTAATATAACTTTTCCAAGTGAACTAGCAAATCAATTGAGGAAGGAAATTCCGGCACGTACCAGGAGCCAGTATATTGCCAATGCAGTTAAATAAAAGCTTTACAAAGAAAAGAATTTAAAAAAAGAGCTTATAAAAAGCTATAAAGCCAACGCCAAGCTATATGAAGAAATTAACAAAGAGTGGGAAACAGTTGATCTTGAATCATGGCCAGAATAAAACGAGGGCAAGTCTGGATTGCAAATATAGATCCAGGTTTTGAAAGTGAAATAAGAAAGAAAAGGCCTGTATTAATTATCTCCAACGATACGATCAACGCCTACTGGCCCAAAGTTATAGCAGTTCCTATCACGACTAAGGTTTTCTATCCTGGTGTTGAAAAAGTAAGTATCGGGAAAGAAGCTGGAGTTAAAGTAGATTCCGAGCTTCTCGCTACTGAAATTAGATCCATAGATAAAAAAAGGCTTGTTGAGAAAGCCGGAAAGATAACAAAAGAGAAATTGTTTGAAGTAGAAGCCGCTCTGCGAGCAGTGTTGGGAATTGAAGAAATTAATTGACTTCACTTTCTAAAGCTGTCAAGCTAAGGTAAGTGAACAAAACTTCTCAAAAAGGCAACGTTGCCATAATCCTTCTTTTTGCAATACTTTTGGTTGGAGTTGCCGCCGGAGCTTACTACTATGGTAAAGGTGAGTTAAAGCTTCCCACAAAACAACAAGCTTCGTCTGAGATCCAAGTTGTTGCAACACCAACTCCAAATGCAAGCAATCTTATCTTGGAAAAACTAGTATTCAACATCCCCTTGGACTGGTGGTCAAAGTCTTATGATGATGTAAACAGTGGGAAATGGGCAAATATTAACCCTCAACCTTTGCCAGAGCCAGGAGATGCTGTTCCAGCCTTCACTTTGTACTATCGACCAAATAAAACTATCGAAGAACAAAAAACTGAGCTCATCGATAATTGGGGTCTAACAGATAGGAAAGAAGAAACAAAAAATGTAAATGGCTCAACAGTTTACATACTTAAAGGAATGTCCAAGCCCGGATTTTTAGAATCAAAAAATATGGCAATCGCCTTAGCCCAAAAAGACCAAAACATCTATTACCTATTTGACACAGGGACATTGACGAACCACGAAGTCTACTTCGACCAAATCCTTTCCACATTCAAATTCACCAACTAGGCCTCTTTCTGCTACAATAGCCTCACAGTATGACTTCTTCTGAAATCAGACAAAAGTACTTAAAGTTTTTTGAAGAGCGGGGGCACAAAAGAATTAAACCCGCACCTTTGGTTTTAGAAAACGACCCTACAACCCTTTTTACTTCTTCCGGTATGCAGCCACTAGTGCCATACCTCAAAGGTTTACGCACCCACCCCCGAGGTGTCAGGCTGGTTGATGTGCAACCATCATTTCGGGCAGAAGACATTGAAGAAGTTGGAGACAACCGGCACACGACTTTTTTTGAGATGCTTGGCAATTGGTCTTTAGGAAATTACTTTAAAAAAGAACAGCTCGCGTGGTTCTGGGAATTTCTCATAAAGGAGTTAGAACTGCCAAAAAATAAACTTCATGTTTCGGTTTTTGAGGGGGATGGAACTGTGGGAAAAGATGAAGAGTCTTACAGCATTTGGAAAGACTTAGGGGTGGAAGAGGATCATATCCATTGGTATGGCGCAAAAAAGAATTGGTGGAGCCGCTCTGGTCCTCCGGAGACGATGGTAGTTGGGGATATAGGCGGTCCGGATTCGGAAGTTTTTTACGACTTTGGGGAAGAATTAAGTATGCACAAGACCTCTTTGTGCAAGGATGAACCCTGTCATCCAAATTGCGACTGTGGAAGATTTTTAGAGATTGGCAACTCTGTGTTTATCCAATATAAGAAAATTGAAGACGGAACCTTAGAAGAGCTTCCTCAAAAAAGTGTTGATTTTGGTGGAGGTTTGGAGCGCTTAACAGCAGTCTCGCAAAATCAACCTGACATTTTCAAAATCGACCTGCTTTGGCCAATTATCGGGACCGTTTGTTCCCAATTGGGCGCAAAAGGAGAAATAAAATATAGTAAAGATCAGGAGACGGATAAGGCATTAAGAGTTATTGCAGACCACATGCGGGCGGCGGTGTTTCTTATAAAAGACAATGTCACTCCTTCAAATAAAATGCAGGGCTATCTATTGCGGAGGCTCATACGCAGAGCTGCTGTCAAATTTACTTCCCTAGGCGGGCAGTTGGGCACTCTAAACATTGCGGCTGTTGCTGTAATTAATGCATACGAAGATACTGATTTTCTTCGGGGATTTGAAGAAAAAGTGCAAAGTGTTCTTTATGATGAACTGGAGAAGTTCAGACTAACACTTGATAAGGGGCTTAAGGAAATTGCAAAAAGAGATTATATGGACGGTAAAGCAGCATTTGATCTTTACCAGTCTTACGGGTTCCCTCTTGAATTGACCGAGGAACTCTTGCTTCAAAAAGGGCAACAAGTCGATAAAAATGAATTCTATTCTGAGTTTGAGAAGCACAAAGAGCTGTCCAGAACTGCGTCAGCGGGGATGTTTAAAGGAGGGCTCTCCTCAATAGGTGAGACGGAAACCAAATACCATACAGCAACACATTTATTACATGCGGCTTTGCGAAAAATTTTGGGCGAGCATGTTGTTCAGCGCGGCTCAAATATAACGGCCGAAAGGTTGCGTTTTGATTTTGCTCACAACGAAAAAGTTATCCCTGAGCAGTTAAAAGAAGTTGAAGAATTGGTAAATCAAAAAATTGAGGAGGATTTGCCGGTAAGTTTTGAAGAAATGGGGAGAGAGGAAGCAGAGAAAACTGGAGCAATTCACGCTTTTGGGGAGAAATATGGGCAAAGAGTAAAGGTATATACGATAGGTCCCACTTTGCACGATGCTTCGCGGGGCGTTCCTTTCAGTCGCGAGTTTTGCGGGGGGCCGCATGTGGCAAGAACGGGCGAGATTGGTATGATCAAAATACAAAAAGAAGAGTCAGCCGGGAGTGGTATTCGTCGTATTTACGCAACGATTTGTGAATAAGCGTGTTACAATTACGATAAGAATCTGCGCTGTCGCGCAGAACCTTGCTGTTGTTTTGCTACGCGACACAACAGTAGAAGAAAGTGCAGGCGCAGGAATTCGGCGAATATACGCGCGAATTGTAAATTGAAAATTTCTTCTATATGGATCTGCCAATTTTTAAAAAACAGGAAGAAAAGCCGGAGCACTTCTGGACGTTGGTTATTGGCCGCAATTGGGTGGACTCGGGTATTTGGCAGGTAACAGATCAAAAAACCAGAGTTATCGCCAGAGGCGGAACAGCTGCCTATCAAGAAGGTGATATCCCCTCCGTTATTGAGGCGGCAGATGGTTCTTTATCAAATGCAGCTACAACCCTTTCCGAAGATGCAGGCGAACTTTCAAAAGTAGTTTTTGGATTGTCTCCAGTTTTTTTGGAAGAGGGTGAAATTAAGAAAGAATATGTAGAAGTTTTGAAAAAGCTCTCCAAAGAGTTAGAGCTTAATCCTGCGGGGTTTGTAGTTATTCCCGAGGCGATTATCCATTTATTAAAATCCCAGGAAGGGCTAACCAGCGCAATCTTGGTTGGAGTTACCGAGGAAAATCTTGAAATAAGTCTTGTGCAAAGCGGGAAAAATGCAGGGACGGTTGAGGTTGGCCGAAGTATGTCTATAGGTTCGGATATTGCAGAAGGTTTAGCGCGAATGCCCCAAGGCGTTCCCTACCCCACAAGAATTTTGCTTTATGACCATAAAGCAGCTGACCTGGTAGAAGCCCAACAGTCGCTATTGTCTGTAGACTGGGAAAAACAAGGGATAACATTTTTACATACCCCCAAGGTTGATATTTTGGAAGATGGGGCAATAGTTTCGGCGGTATCTTTAGCCGGAGGCGCTGAGGTTGCGGGCGCAACTTCTTTAGAGGGAGATCTGGCAATAAGTAATCGGGCTGTGCAGAGCGCAGAGGAGCAATCGGTGAAAACTGTGCCCGCACTTGTTGAAGAATTAAGCTCTGAGGAGGTTGAAGAAATCTTGGAGGAAGAGGAGGAAAATTTCCCTACCACAGAACATGCAAATGTTAAAACCGTGCGCCCGGAGGAATTGGGATTCTCAGAAGGAAACCATCCGTCTGCTAGAGTAATGCAAAACAACTATATGCCTCCTCTACCTTCGCTCACGCCCTCAGCGCCACTGCGCCCGCGCCCGACTTTTGGTTCTGGCAGTAAGTTGCCAAAATTCAGCTTGTCGAGCTTATCACTTGGAGGAATTGGGCCAGTTATGGGAATAGTTGCGGGGGTAGTGTTTTTGGTTTTGGTTGGTTTTGCCTACTGGTATTTGCCTTCTGCAAGAGTTTCTGTTTTTGTCTCCCCCAGGAGTTTTAATCAAAATTTGTCTTTTTCAATAAGCCCGGGAGGCGGGGGCAATTTGGATATTTCAGGAAAAACAATCCCTGGGAGATACGTAGAAGTTGAAAAAAATGTAAGTAGAGAAAAAGAGGCAACGGGAGCAAAAAGAGTTGGAGATAAAGCAACTGGCCAGATAACTGTCAGTACGGTGGGTCCGGCTGTAACTCTTTCCAAAGGCACTGTCTTTTCGGCAGGAGCCCTTAAGTTTACTTTAGACAGAGATATAAAAGTTGCTTCAGGAAGCGGGCCAAGCGAGCCAGGCCACAACATCGAGCCGGCTTTGGTTACAGCAGCAGATATTGGGACAGATTACAACCTGGCAGCAAACACCATTTTTAAAATAGGGAAATCGCAAACGACGGACGCTAAAAACGAGAAAGCCTTTTCCGGCGGAACAAGTCGCGAGGTGTCTGCAATTTCGACAAACGACCTGCAGGATTTATTAACTCAAGCTCAAACAGAACTTAAGTCTCATGCTCAGGAGGCAATCACAAGCCAGGTGTCTCCGGATGAGGTGGTAATTGCGGATGGCAGCGATATAACTGTATTGAAGAAAGAATACTCAGGCAAGGCCGGAGAAGAAGCGAAAAATTTAAGTTTGAATCTTACGGGTAAAGTAAAATATATAGTTATTAACCGTTCAGACCTGGTTAAACTGGTTGAAGCCCAAGGTCAAATTCCGGAAGGCTTTACGCTTTCTGCTGATAAGTTAACTATTGATGCCAAAGCCGGCTCTGCTTCCGGTACGTATGATGCTAATGTGCAAACAACGCTTCTTCCCAAAGTCGATCCGCAAAAGCTAATCGGAGAGATAGCAGGCAAGTCTCCTCAAAAAGCACATGACGTGTTAAGCGAAACTCCAGGGTTTGCAAAAGCAGAGGTTGCCACTAAATACAAATTTCCCCTGATAGGGACGCTTCCGCACATAAAGCGTAGAATAAGTATAGAAGTTGTTGCAGAATAGTGCTTTAGAGACGATGAGGCGATCAACACTAAAATTCTTTTCCTTTATTTTTATATCTGTCGGGACTTTTTTGGCAGTTTCGGCAGTTTTGCCGATTTTAAAATATGAGCTCCTGGCAGATAAGGATTTTTCGCAGGGAGATTTTATTGCTCCTCTCTATGGTCAACAATTAACCCGTCCGTCTACCTGGTTTTACGGGGATCCTCATTTGCCACAAGTTGAGTACAAGGTGCGCTATTATAAACTTTCTGTTCCGAGGCTGAAGATACAAGACGCTGTTGTTGAAATTGGTGGGGAAGACTTAAGCAAAAGCTTGGTTCACTATAAAGGAACAGCAATCCCGGGCAGGTTTGGCAACGCAATCATATTTGGCCACTCCACTTTACCCCAGTTATATAGCCCAAAAAACTATCTGACAATTTTTTCCTATCTTCCCAGTTTGAAAAAGGAAGATGATATTATTGTTGATTATGATGGTATTACATATACTTTTCGTGTGTCTGAAATGATCGAGGTGAAGCCTGAAGATATTCAGATTTTGGAGCAAAGATACGACTCATCTTACTTGAGTTTGGTAACTTGTGTGCCTCCGGGGACAACTTTGAGGAGATTGGTAGTTCGGGCAAAACTGGTGCCGTTTAAAGGGTAATTTATATGCTATTAGGTGTTGATTATGGTAGGGCAAAATTGGGACTGGCGAGGGCCGAGGGGCCGTTGGCTGAAATCTATCGGGTAATACGAGTGGAATCAATAAAAGATGCAGTGGAAAAAGTAGCAAAAGTGGCACAAGTAGAACAGGCAGAACGGGTAATAGTTGGTGTATCGGAGGGGAGAATGGCGGAAGAACAAAAAGATTTTGCAAAAAGGTTGGGCGATAAGTTGGATATTCCTGTGAAGACCTGGGACGAGACCTTGAGCACTCTAGACGCGCAAGCCCTTACAATAAGTATGGGAATAGGGAGAAAAAGAAGACGAGAAAAAGAAGATGCGTATGCTGCTCTTATCATGTTACAATCGTTTATAGATAGTAAGAGAAATTCTAATGTCTAAACAACAGCCCAGATCAATACCGGGGGTATTTAAAAATGTGATTGCGCCTATCCAATTTTGGCTTATGTCGCAAGGTAGGTGTGTAGGTTGTGGGCGAGATTTGGATGTTGGTAAGTCAAGCGCGACACAAAATAAAGGCCAAAAGATAGTTTGTGACTGTGGTCGTGTTTTTATTAAAGACTCAAAGTCCCAAAAGTATCGCCGAGCACTTCTTAAGGAGGTGTGATGCGAACTCCTCCTCTTTCAAATGCTTAAGAGCTTTGCAATAATCATTTCCTTTCTTCTTTTAATAATAATTGGGCTCTTGTTGTGGAACGCCGTTTCTGCCCCGATCAACCCCCAAGACAAAACTACTCATGATTTTTTAGTAACTCGCGGGCAGTCATTAAGTCATGTAGCCTCCAATTTGGAAAAACAGGGATTGATAAAAAATCGCACTGTGTTTAAGTGGTTTACCCAAATTTCCGGTCAGGCAGGGAGAATTCAAGCGGGAGAATACAGTCTTTCTCCAAGTTATTCTTTAAATCAAATCATGACGACTTTAGTTTTGGGACCAAAAGAGCTTTGGGTAACTTTCCCTGAAGGACTGCGTCGGGAAGAAATGGCTGTAAAAGTTATAAAAACCTTAAGTTTGGATGACGAAAGGGCAGAAAAGTTTTACGGCGAATTTCTTACTTTGACTGCCGACCAGGAGGGCTATTTATTCCCTGAAACTTACCTTTTTGGCAAGGATGTATCGGCCAATACGGTTGTCCAAAAGCTTGCCTCAACATTTGATGCAAAGATTACGGATCAGATGAAGAATGATGCCAAAAAATCCACTTTGACTTTTTCTGAGCTGCTGATACTTGCCTCGGTAGTAGAAAGAGAAACTCGCACGGATGAGGAAAGAGCGATAGTGGCTGGAATTTTGTTAAAAAGGATAAACGCAAAAATGCCTCTACAGGTGGACGCAACATTACAGTATATAGCAGCCAATAAAAAATGCGGGATTGGCTATTCAGGTGCCAAAAGTTGCACTTGGTGGGCTGTGCCGGGGGCCGACGACCGGTCGATAAAATCCGCCTACAATACCTATTTAAACCATGGTTTGCCGCCCCAACCAATTGCCAATCCCAGCCTTTCCTCACTTCGCGCTGCAATTTACCCCGAAGATTCACCATATTGGTTTTATCTACATGACAGTAAGGGCATGATTCATTATGCGAAAGACGGGAGTGAACACCAGAAGAATATCGAAAAGTACCTAAAATAACCAATATGCACTACACGTCGTGTAATTTTTGTGCAAAACGACAGTAAAGCTCTCACCACAGGCGAAGTTCCTCTGGGTTAACAACATGAACGGGATATTGTCTTAACCTTGGGTATTGACAACTGCTAAAGAGTATAGTATAAACAGCCTTAAGCGTAAGTAGTTACGCAGAGTTTTTATACCCCGCTTGGGCGGGGCGTTTGTTTGTACGATTTAGCCGTTCAAAATCGCCGATGAGCCCTTCCGACAAATCTAACTACAGACATTTAACACAAGCTGAAAGCACCTTGCCCCAACTTGACCTTCTGGCTATTCAAAAGGAATCTTGGGCGGAATTTTTGCGCAAAGGTATTGGTGAATCCTTAAAGGTTGTTTCTCCCATTTCTGACTTTACTGGTAAAAACTGGGAGCTTTCCCTGGGGGAGCATCGAATAGGAGAGCCCTCAATTACTCCATCCCGAGCTCGCGAAAAGGGACTTACCTACTCCTCTCCTCTATATGTCACAGCCACACTTTTAAACAAAAAAACTGGAAAAACTACAACGCAAGAAGTATTTTTGGGCGATATACCGCAAATGACTGTGCAAGGAACCTATGTTGTTAATGGGGTAGAACGTGCAATTGTTAGCCAAATAGTCCGATCTCCGGGAGTTTATTTTTTTGGAGAACAAGATCCTGGATCAGGGAGAATGTTGTATCGGGGAGAAGTAAGGCCGTCAAACGGTTCTTGGTTGGAATTTGAGGTTTCAAAGCAAGACGTAATAATTGCTCGTATTGATAGAAGAAGAAAGTTGCCAGCAACCATGCTTCTTCGAGCTTTGGGTCTAGAGAACGAGCAGTTAATTTTGGAAAAATTTGCAGACGTTAACACCGATGAACACCACAAATACATAGAAAGCACACTCGCCAAAGATAGTACACACAGCAGAGAAGAAGCACTTTTGGAAATTTACAGAAGAATGCGCCCTGGCGAACCGGCAGTTTTAGATAATGCGCAAAATCTTTTCCATACACTTTTTTTTGATCCGCGCCGTTACAATTTGGAAAGGGTAGGCAGATACAAGCTTAACAAGCGCCTGGGAATGCCTTTAGGCAACGAGGAACGCGAAGAAGCTCACGTCTTGTCTCTAAATGATTTTGTTGCGGTTTTGCGTTACCTAATTGGTCTTCAAAACAATCAGGGAAAAGTTGACGATATAGATCATTTGGCAAACCGTAGAATTCGAAGAGCTGGAGAACTTGTTAATGCATCTGCCTTTAGGCCTGGACTTTTAAGACTTGAACGCGCTATCAAAGAAAAAATGAGTTTAACCCCCACTGACGACTTGGTGAACCCGAGTTTTTTAGTCAATGCGCGTCCGGTTATTGCGGCTTTAAATGAGTTTTTCCGTTCAAATCAACTTTCTGTTATCCTGGACCAGACTAATCCCCTGGCAGAAATTGACAACCTTCGCCGAATTTCTGTTATGGGCCCAGGAGGTATAACTCGTGATCGCGCATCTTTCTCGATTCGTGATATCAATGCTTCTCAGTACGGAAGAATTGATCCGGTTCGTTCACCAGAGGGACCAAACATCGGACTTGTGACATATCTGGCTCTTTACACTCGTGTCAATGACTATGGCTTTTTGGAGGCTCCATACAGGAAGGTAGAAAAATCTACATCGGGTGACAAAACTAAGGTTCGAGTGACTGATGAGGTAATTTATTTACCAGCAGACGATGAAGAAAACTACCATATTACTCACGCTTCAGTTAAAATGGATGAGGAAGGTTGTGTTACAGAAGAATGGGCGCCTATGCGTTTTAATGGAGAGTTTACAGAAGGGCCAGTTGAACTTATTGATTACATAGACCATACTCCGCGTCAAGTTGTTGGGACTTCGGCATCCCTAATTCCCTTCTTGCAGCATGACGAAGCAAACCGCGCTTTGATGGGCACTCACATGCAATGTCAGGCCGTGCCTTTGGTTAGGCCAAAAGCTCCTTTAATGATGACAGGGATGGAGGCATCTGTTGCTCAAGCTTTAAACCGTGTGGTTCGAGTGGCCAATCCAGGCACAGTAACTTATGTTGACTCTGCAAGGGCAGAAATAACTCTGGAGGGGAACCCTCAGAAAAGTGTTGACGGGGATTTGGTAAAAAGACAAGGTGGAAAGGAAATATACACTTTTGAGAAGTTTACGAGAACTTCCCAGTCAACTTGCTTTAACCAGCGTCCTTTGGTGACTGTTGGAAGTAAGGTTAAGTCAGGTGACATTATTGCTGATGGTCCGGCATCTGATCAAGGGGCTCTTTCGTTAGGGCAAAACCTTCTGGTAGCTTATTGTTCTTTTGAAGGCTTGGGGTTTGAGGACGCTATCGCCATCTCAGACAGGGTTGTTCGCGAAGACTTATTAACATCTATTCATATAGAAGAATACACAGCATCGGTTGTTGATACAAAGCTTGGTCCGGAAGAACTAACTCGAGATATTCCCAACGTTGCTGAGGGAGACCTGGCCAATTTAGCAGAAGACGGAATTATTGTTATCGGAGCAGAAGTTGGGCCAAACGATATTCTAGTTGGGAAAATTGCACCCAAGGGCGAGACAGAACTGACAGCTGAAGAAAGATTGTTGCGCGCAATTTTTGGTGAAAAAGCACGAGAGGTTCGTGACACTTCCCTTCGTGTGCCTCACGGTGAGCATGGTATTGTAGTTGATGTGCAAATTCTTGATCGCGGCCAGGGTGACGAGCTTGATCCTGGGACACTGAAAGAGGTTATAGTTCGGGTAGCGCAGCTAAGGAAACTCTCAGTTGGGGACAAAATTGCCGGACGACATGGAAACAAAGGCGTAATTTCCAAGATTGTGCCGGTTGCTGACATGCCCCATCTTGAGGATGGAACTCCAGTCGACATTGTGATTTCACCCTTATCGGTTCTGGCTCGGATGAACTTGGGACAGTTGTTGGAAGCGCAACTTGGTTGGGCAGCAGACAGGCTTGGACAAAGATATGTTTTGCCTGTTTTTGATAAATTGCATGCGGATGAGATTGAAAAGATTATGGAAGAGGCTAGTCTTCCAGTTTCTGGTAAAACTCAGCTTTATGATGGAAGGACTGGTGAGTGTTTTAAGGAGAAAACATTTGTGGGGAAGGCGTACTTTATGAAGCTGATCCACATGGTTGAGGACAAGACCCACGCCCGCTCGACTGGACCATACTCTCTTGTTACTCAACAGCCATTGGGGGGCAAGGCCCAAATGGGAGGGCAACGCCTGGGAGAAATGGAGGTATGGGCGTTAGAAGCGCACAGAGCAGCTTATACGCTACAGGAAATGCTGACGATTAAATCAGACGATGTTGTGGGGCGGGCACGGGCTTTTGAAGCAATAGTTAAAGGTACGGAAATTCCTGAGGCTACAATTCCTGAGTCTTTCAAAGTTTTAGTTCGTGAGTTAAACTCATTAGGTTTTGTTATTCAGCCTGAAGGGGCTGTGGTGCAAAAAGCAGAAGAGGAAGTGCCTACGGTGGTTAAGGAGGGCACAACCGCGGTTGACGTTCCTGTTCCCCAACCTGTGACTTTAGAAGGAGGAGTAAATTAAAAAACATGGATTTAAGAGATTTGTCAGATTTTTCCAGTTTGAAAATTCGCCTGGCTTCGCCGGAGGACATACTTTCATGGTCCCATGGGGAGATCACTAAGCCTGAAACAATAAACTATCGCACTTTACGTCCTGAAAAAGACGGCTTGTTCGATGAACGTATTTTCGGACCCACTAAAGACTGGGAATGTTACTGTGGAAAATACAAAAGAATTCGCTATCGAGGTATAATTTGCGACAAATGTGGAGTTGAAGTTACCCTTTCTCGAGTCCGACGCGAGCGTATGGGTCATTTAAGCCTCGTAGTTCCGATCGCGCACATCTGGTTTTTTAAAGGCGCTCCTTCAAAACTGTCTTTAGTTTTAGATCTTCCTCCCAAGGCTTTAGAACAAGTGATTTATTTTGCCCGCTATTTAGTGACAGGCGTTGAAGAAAATGGTCGCAAGGAAGCCGTTGAAACTTTAGAGAAACAGCTCAAAGAAAGGTTGGATAATATTCGCAGTGAAGCTGGGGAAAAGGAAAACGCGATAAAAGCTGATGTAGAGCAAAAAAAGGATGCGGTTTCAGGAAAGGTTAAGGATCCGGAAGCACGTTCTTTAGCAATTGAGGAAGTTGAACTGGAAGGCCGAAAGAGGTTGACAGTTTTATCTGAAGATACAGCGCAAAATGTAAACAATTCTGGCGAACTTTTTGGACGCTTGATTGAAATCGTTAAGGGTGTGGGTTATCTCTCTTTGCTTTCTGAAGAAGAATTTATAGAGTTATCCAACTATGGAGCTTCTGAATTTTTCACAGTTGAAATGGGTGCAGAATCTTTGCTTCGGGTTATGGAGGGAATTAAGCTTGACGAGCTGGCAGCCAAAATTCGTGAAGAGTTTGAAGATTCGACTGGCGCCAGACGTATTAAGCTTTCCAAGAGGTTACGATTAATTGACGGGATGAAAAGGGCAGGTATTGATCCAAGGTGGATGATTATGCGTGTTTTGCCGGTTTTACCCCCGGACCTTCGCCCGATGGTTCAACTTTCAGGGGGTCGCTTTGCAACTTCTGATCTTAACGACCTCTACCGAAGAGTTATTAACCGTAATAACCGCCTAAAACACCTTTTAGAGCTAGGCGCTCCCGAAATAATTTTGAGAAACGAGAAGCGTATGCTTCAGGAAGCTGTAGATTCTCTAATTGATGCATCCCAGCGCCAGGCTACGCGCCGGGGCCGCGGGCGACAGGTGTTAAGATCGCTTTCAGATCTTCTCAAAGGCAAACAAGGGCGATTCCGCCAAAACCTTTTGGGCAAACGGGTTGATTATTCAGGACGTTCGGTTATCGTTGTTGGACCAGAACTTCGATTAAATCAGTGTGGAATTCCCAAAGACATGGCTTTAGAAATTTTCAAGCCATTCGTATTACGTGAGATGATTTCTCGAGGTATTGCCCCAAATGTTAAAAGTGCCAAAAACATGCTTGAACGAAGGCCTCCAGAAGTTTTTGACATCCTGGAAGAGATTACACAAAACCACCCGGTTTTATTAAACCGTGCTCCAACTCTTCACAAATTAGGAATTCAAGCATTCTTGCCAGTTTTAGTCGAAGGCAAAGCAATACGCCTACACCCCTGTGTTTGCTCAGGATACAACGCTGACTTTGACGGCGACCAAATGGCAGTTCACCTTCCTCTTTCAAAACAGGCACGGGAAGAAGCAGAACGGCAGATGACTCCAGTTTCAAATCTTTTACACCCGAGAGACGGAACACCAATTGCCATTCCTTCTTCTAAAGAAATGGCTTTAGGTATTTATTACTTAACATCTGACAACTACAAACCAATAACCGAAGACGCAAAGATTTTTGGGAACGAAGAGGAAGCAGTAGTTGCTTATCAAAAGGGTGCAATCGATCTTCGCGAAAAGATCAGGGTTAGAATTAATGGTGAAATTTTAGAAACTACGGTTGGAAGAATCTTTTTCAATGAAGTCATTTTGTCAGAGTTGAGATTTGTTAACGTACCTGTAACGTCCGGAGTTATTAAACAATTATTTGCTCGAGCTTTGAACGCTAAACGTTATTCAAATGAAGAAATTGTAGGGATGATTGATAGGGTCAAAAACCTCGGTTTTGAGGCTGGAACTGCTTCCGGGTTGTCGTTTGGGATTACGGATCCTAAGATTTTGGCTGATAAAGATTCTGTGATTCAAGAAGCCAATATAGAAGTTGCCCGCATCGAGGAGAATTTCAGAAGCGGGTTGATTACAACCGAAGAAAGAAGAAGGCTTACCCAGGAACTTTGGATTGAGGTTACTGAAGAGCTGGCCGATAGAACCTGGGAAGGATTGGAACCTACCAACCCGATTCGCATGATTATTGACGCAGGGGTAGGAAGATCTTCTCGGGACCAGGTCAAACAGCTGGCGGCTATGCGAGGTTTGGTTGTTGACCCTTTGGGTAAAATTGTTGATTTGCCAACCAAATCTAACTTCAGAGAAGGTTTGACCATCTTTGAATACGTAACAAGTGCTCGAGGATCACGCAAGGGATTAACCGATACAGCTTTAAAGACTGCTGACGCTGGATATTTGACTCGACGCTTAGTCGACGTTGCACACGACGTTATCACCCGCAGTCAAGACTGTGGAACCGAAGAATATATCACGATCAGTCGTGATGTCCGCCCAAAAGCCTTCACATTAAGGCTAACTGGAAGAATTGTGGCCCAGGACATGGAAGCCAGTGGCGAAATTATTTGCTCTAAGGGGGACTTGTTAACGGCTGAACAAATTGTAAAAATAGACCAGGCAGGGATAAATAGTGTCAATGTGAGATCTCCGCTAACTTGCAAGGCAAGATATGGGATTTGCCGGAAGTGTTATGGTATGGACCTTACAATTAAAGAACTTGTTGAAATGGGAACCCCTGTTGGGGTAATTTCTGCCCAATCAATCGGAGAGCCCGGCACCCAGCTTACTATGCGTACTAAACACGCTGGAGGTATTGTTGGTCTGGACGTGACTCAAGGTCTTCCTCGTGTAGATGAGTTGTTTGAAGCCAGGTCTCCTAAGGTTTTGTCCCCAATTTCTGAACTTTCTGGAAAAGTTGAGGTTACAGAGCAGGAAAACGGATGGCTGGTCAGAATTCGAAATACTGCAGTTAAGCCTGTTGAGGAACGCGAATACCTGATTCCTCTCACTAGTACTTTGCAGGTTAAAGATGGTGATCTTATAGAAGCCGGAAAACAGTTAGCTTCCGGGTTTTTGGACATTAAAGATGTGTTAAGCGTTAAAGGTTTGCGTGCGACTCAAGAATACTTAATTCATGAAGTTCAGGCGGTTTATGAATCTCAAGGGATCTCTATAAATGACAAACATTTTGAAATTATTGTTCGCAAGATGTCTGACAAGGTTCACATTACAAGCTCTGGAGATACTACTATGCTTCCTGGAGAAATTGTTGAAAGGGCGGTTTTTGAGGAAGAGAATGAAAAGGTTTTATCAGAAGGTGGTGAACCGGCATCAGCTCAAGTTATTGTTTTGGGGGTTACCAGATCTGCTTTGTTTACAAACTCCTGGCTTTCTGCGGCCTCGTTCCAAAACACAACCAGCGTCTTAACCGAATGTGCACTTTTGGGTAAGGAAGACAGACTTGTGGGGTTGAAAGAGAACGTCATTATCGGAAGACTTATCCCTACTACCCCAGAAAGAGCTCAACTGCTTCCAAGCTAGAGGATTACATGGTAAAATATGCTAAAGCGGCTACTTCTCCAATTGCCATTTTCCAATCTCCAATCAATTTGTAAATTGAAAAATTTGACAACTAATTGGAAATTGAAAATTGGAAATTGAAAATTATTTTCGAAGAAAATCTTATGCCTACAGTATCGCAATTGGCCAAAAGAGGACGAAAAAAATCTATCAAGAAGCCTAAAGCAGTGGCTTTGACTCCTTGGTGGAACGGGAAAGACAGGGTGTTTAGAAAAATTAACAGCCCCTTCAAAAGAGGTGTTATTTTGCAAGTTAAAACCATGACGCCCACCAAGCCGAATTCAGCACTGCGCAAGGTGGCGCGTGTCCGACTTTCTAACAAAAAGGAAGTTACCGTATATATTCCAGGCGAAGGTCACAACTTAGCAGAACACGGGATAGTACTTGTGCGCGGTGGCAGGGTTAAGGATTTGCCGGGGGTTAAGTACCATATTGTGCGTGGTAAATATGACACAGCAGGCGTAGAGGGCCGTAAGAGTTCAAGATCTAAATACGGGGCAAAAATGCCACAGGGGGCGCGATGAGAAGAGCAAGAAACTATTTACGAAACATAGCCGATGACCCAATTTACAAGCATAAGTTGGTCACAAAATTAATAAACCGTTCCATGCGCGACGGTAAACGTTCTGTTGCCCAAAAACAGGTTTACGAAGCCTTTAAAAAGGTTTCTGAACAGGCCGAACAGGAATCTCTCAAAGTCTTTTTACAGGCAGTTGAAAATATAAAGCCAGCTATGGAAGTTCGACCCCGTAGGATTGGAGGAGCCGCTTATCAGGTTCCTACGCCCGTCCGGGGTGTGAGACGCGAAAGCTTGGCTATACGCTGGTTGATTGCTGCTGCCAATGCCCGTCCGGCTTCGCTTAAAACATATGGTGCAAAGTTGGCAACCGAAATTTTAGATGCTGCCAAAAACCAAGGTGGCGCAATTGCAAAGAAGCAAGAAATAGAAAGAATTGCAGAAAGTAACAAGGCATTCAGTCATTTCCGGTGGTAAGTCTCGAAACTTGACTTTTACCCCATAACATAATAAAATTTCCTCATCCAACGTATAGCTCTGGGCGAAAGGAGTAAAGAAATGCCCGTAATTGGTTGGGTTTTATTGTGGGCAGTTCTGGCGACAGTGATCGCGATTTACCTGGAGATCAGCCATAGAACCAAGGAGTTCAACCTGAGGCAGGAGCGCGAAAGTCTTCGCGAACAGGTTGCTTGGGCGTACAAGTACGTGACGTCACCTACTGTTGCTACGTTACCAGGCGACCGAGTCGGACAGCCGGGAAACTACTGCTTCTATGCAGTAGGTAAGGACAACAAGGCGCCTTATTGGCTTGTCTGGGACAGATCGGTCCAAGGCACCGACCCACGCCGGCTGTCTCCCGACGAGGTGAAGGATCTGGGCTTGCCCGACTTCCACACATTCCATCGGGCTACCATTGAATCCGGCGTGATTAAGTTTCTATAACCATTCTCGCCAGTCACATTGCACTACGGCTGGAGCCGGTTTATCGATTAACTTCGATGTCCGTGCCCCAGCCGCTTTTTTCGGCTTACAGATTATTACTTGTTTCCATGTTTTCTAAACATGGAAACAAAAAGAGCAAAAAGAAAAAGCGGTGGAAAGACATGAAAAGTCGTCTTATTGCGCAAATAGGGCGGGTTTGGTACAATCACAAAGCACGTAAAGCGTGCGTTTTTAGTTAGTAAACATAATGCCAACATGGCTGCAAAAAAGGGAGCGTTAATTTCAACAACCACAGAAAATAGGCAAATGCCAATGGAGCGGATCCGCAATATTGGTATTATTGCGCACATTGACGCCGGTAAAACTACAACTACCGAGCGTATCCTTTTTGAATCCGGAAAAACTTATAAATATGGTTCGGTTGATGAAGGAAATACCGTAACCGACTGGATGGAGCAGGAAAGAGAGCGTGGAATCACAATCGTTTCAGCAGCGATCACCACTTTCTGGACAACAAAAATTAAAGGCGATGTTCCCCAGGAACCGCACAGGATAAACATAATTGATACTCCAGGGCATATTGATTTTACAGTCGAGGTTGAACGCTCTTTGCGAGTTTTAGACGGAGCTTGTATGATTTTTGACGGCAGAACTGGTGTTGAACCGCAATCTGAAACTGTATGGCGACAGGCCGATAAATACAACGTTCCCCGAATTTGCGCTTTAAACAAGTTAAATCTTATTGGTGCTGATTGGGAAGGATCAATTGCTTCAATCCGCGAGCGGCTAAGTCCTAACGCTGCGCCTGTTGATATGCCAGTTGGGATAGAGCATGAGCTGCATGGTGTTGTCGACTTAATCGAGATGAAAGCATTTACTTATGTCGGCATGGAGGACAACAAGCTAATGGAAGAAGAGATACCCGCGGATTTGGTCGAAAAGGCACAACAGTACCGCGCGCAGCTTATTGAAAGGGTTGCCGAATTTGACGATGAGACTTTAGCCAAGTATTTAGAGGGACAGGAATTGACTTCAGCAGAAATAAAGAGAGCTATAAGAAAAGGTGTCGTTGCCGGTAAGTTTTTCCCTATTCTTGGGGGCGATAACAGAATGCCGACGGTCCAGCGCATCTTAGATGCCGTCGTTGAATACCTTCCCTCTCCATTGGACGTTCCGCCGGTAAAAGGAATTAATCCACAAACGGGCCTGGAAGAAGAACGTCGTCCTTCGAATGACGAGCCTTTATCTGCTTTAGCCTTCAAAATCAATGTGGATCCTCATATTGGTCGGTTGGTGTGGCTTAGAATCTACTCGGGAACTGTTAAAGCCGGCTCGCCAATTTACAACTCAACCAAAAGAACTTCAGAACGCGTAGGCCGACTAGTTCTATTGCATGCAGACCAAAGAGAATTAATTGAGGAGGCATATTGTGGAGAAATTGTGGCAGTTGTTGGCTTGAAAGAAACTACGACAGGGGACACGGTCTGCCTTGAGGTCAAGCCGATTATTTTGGAGTCAATTTCCTTCCCGGAACCGGTTATTTCTTTGGCTATTGAACCCAAAACCCGTCAGGATCAGGAAAAACTTGGATATGCGATGAGCCGGCTTGGTGAGGAAGACCCAACCTTCAAAGTTAAAACAAACCACGAGACAGGCCAGACGATTATTTCCGGAATGGGCGAGCTCCAATTGGAAGTTTTGGTTGATCGAATGAAGAGGGAATTCAATGTAGAAGCAACAACTGGCGCACCTCAGGTTGCTTATCGGGAAACTGTAAAGAAAGTTGCCCAGGGAGAAGGAAAATATATAAGGCAAACCGGAGGTCGTGGGCAATATGGTCATTGTCTGTTGAGAATTGAGCCAAGAGGCCGTGGTGAAGGGTTTGAATTTGCTTCAGAAATCAAAGGAGGCGCCATACCCCAGGAATATATTCCGGCAATTGAAAAGGGAGTCAAAGAAACAATGGAGAACGGAATTTTAGCTGGTTTCCCCATGGTTGATATGAAGGTTGCAGTTTATGACGGATCGTTCCATGAGGTTGACTCTTCAGAAATTGCTTTTAAAATTGCTGGCTCGATGGCTTTGCAGGAAGCTTCCAAAAGGGCAGACATTTGTCTTTTGGAGCCGGTTATGAAAGTTGCCGTTTCAACCCCCGATAATTTTATGGGAGATGTGATTGGCGATCTTTCTTCGCGCCGCGCGCAAATTTCAGGTACGGAAACAAGAGGAAATTTGCAGGTAGTTAATGCGGTTGTGCCTTTGGCCGAAATGACCGGTTATGCAACGACTTTGCGCTCAATCACTCAGGGCCGTGCAAGTTCGTACATGGAGCCAAGCCACTATCAGGAAGTCCCTCAAAATATTGCTGCACAAATTGTGGCCAAGAACGCCGCTTCCGGCCCCATCCGACAAGGCGCCAACGCCTAAATTTAATTTATCATCCAACAAGTGACGAGATTTTTCGCCTTTGGCTCAGAATGGCAGTAACAAAAAAAAGGGGGCAAGGACTTCATCTATGTTTGGCACAAACAAAATACTCACCCCTCTGCTCGAAAGCAGGTTTGGCGACTAGCCCGTTAGGAGCCAGCCGTCCCGCGCAGGATTGACCGTGCCGTCATAGCCGCGGCGTTTCTGGCAGTCTACGATGCCGCCTTCGACGTGCTGCCAGCCATCCCCATCGGGGACGCATAACTCGACAGTTGTGGCTCTAGTTACTGGCGGCTCAAGCGGCTTTTGAGTTGGCCGTTCGCGATCACGCAGGTGTCTTTCCAACGATTGAACCTCAGGCATGCCGTGCTCCTTTTACGAGAGTAAGTCTTCGCGGGTTACCTGCTCATCCACAAAAAGGCGATGGGACGGTAGGTTCTCAGGGGGCTTGCGTTTGGCCCATCACCGTCGAAATCCAGGCGGGCTGTTCGCCACCTTGCCGTTTGGGCAAGTTCACGCAGAGTCTCGATCTCCTTTCTCAGTGCGGGGATGAAAGTAAGTATACGCTTTTTGATTGTTAAGTTCAAATAGGCATACAAAATAAGTATTGACACAAGGGAATTGTGACGTTAAAATACCCTCTAGGCCAGTTGGAAACTGGTTCTTGTTTTCTAAGTAAGAAAACTTTACAATAAGGACAATAATAAGAGGAGTTATATCGGATTTTTATAGAAAAAATCCTCTAATCTGAATTCAAATGGCAGTTTACGAAAGAACCAAACCACACGTTAATATAGGTACCATCGGTCACGTTGACCATGGTAAAACAACACTCTCTGCAGCTATTGCGACTACTCTTTCCAAGCAACCGGGCAATACTAGCAAACCAATGGGCTATGGTGATATTGATAATGCTCCAGAGGAAAGGGAACGTGGAGTTACTATAAATATTACACACATCGAATACGAAACAGAAAAGAGACACTATGCTCACATCGATGCTCCTGGCCACGCGGATTATATTAAGAACATGATTACCGGCGCAGCCCAAATGGATGGAGCAATCTTGGTCGTTTCTGCGCCAGATGGCGCTATGCCCCAAACTCGTGAGCACGTACTTCTTGCGCGGCAAGTTAATGTGCCGGCAATTGTAGTTTTCTTAAACAAAATCGATATGGTTGACGATCCGGAGCTTGTTGATTTGGTTGAAGTTGAAATCAGGGAACTTCTTTCTAAGTATCAATACCCGGGAGATGATGTGCCTATTATCCGAGGGTCGGCCTTGAAGGCTTTGGAAGGTGACGCAGAAGCCCAAAAGCAAATATTGGCCTTGATGGATGCGGTTGACAGCTATATTCCGACACCTGAGCGCGAAACCGAAAAGCCTTTCCTGATGGCAGTTGAAGATGTCTTTTCAATCAAGGGCAGAGGGACAGTTGCTACGGGAAGAATTGAACGCGGCAAGGTGAAAGTGAACGAAGAAATTGAAATTGTCGGTTTGGCTGCGCAACCCAGGAAAACTGTTGTTACCGGAGTTGAGATGTTCAGGAAATCTTTGGATGAAGGTCAAGCTGGAGATAACGTTGGAATTCTTCTTCGCGGGATTGAAAAAGATGATATCGAAAGAGGACAGGTTTTAGCCAAAACCGGAACAATCACCCCTCATACCGAATTTGAAGCGGAAGTTTATATTCTTACCAAAGAAGAAGGTGGACGCCATACGCCATTTTTCTCAGGATACAAGCCTCAATTCTATATCCGAACTACGGATGTTACCGGAGAGGTAACTTTGCCTGAAGGTGTTGAGATGGTTATGCCTGGTGATAATGCTAAGATGAAAGCCAAGCTTATTCAACCCGTTGCTTTGGAGGAAGGCTTGAGGTTTGCTATTCGAGAAGGCGGGAGAACAGTCGGCGCCGGAGTTATATCTAAAGTAATAGCTTGATTGGATAAATTACAGTTTGTGTGGCCCCGCGAGGGGCTTTTTAGTCCAACAAAAGTGGATAGTGATACGAAATAGTGATAAACTGTATGGCTGACTAATCACTATCATTAGTTATTGTCGCAAATCTATATGGCGGCCTTAGGACGAATACGAGTTCGTTTAAAATCATACGACCATAGAGTCATCGATGAGGCAGCAGCAAAAATTGTTGATGCAGTTCTTGCTGCGGGTTCAAAAGTGATCGGCCCTGTTCCCCTTCCGACAGAACGCCATTTAACGGTAGTAAACACCTCTCCTCATACAGACAAAGATGCTCGGGAACATTATGAAATGTTGGTCCACAAACGGATGCTTGATATCATTTCCCCTAACGAGCGCACAATCGATGCTCTTTCTAATATGGATCTACCCGCAGGCGTGTCAATAGAGGTAAAGATTTAATCCTCTTTGCGGTGCGTGTACCATAAAAGTGTACGATGTACCAATGGTTTCCTGGGTATAATTTTCCTGTTCACCCTGCTGTTTTTGTAGTGCTTGCGGCTTGGAGTCTGGACTGGCATGGCGCTGTGGCGTGCGGCCCGCAACAAGCAGATTTGCTGGTTTATTTTCTTCCTGATTGTACACACTGCAGGTATAGTTGAGTTTATTTACCTTCAATTTGTTGCTCCAAAGGGCAAAAAGAACAGGTAAGCCCGACTTACGATTTTCTTGCAGACTAGCTTCCAATTTGATATACTTATCCCCAACGTGCAGGGAAAGATGACTTCTTCCTGAAACTGGCTGCTCGTGCCTTAAAAGGAGCTCGAAATAGTGGGCGCCGGGAGGCGCCTATTTTGTGTCCAAAAGGACACGAAACAAGGTTCTGACGAAGTCAGGTTCTTATTGTTTGCGTCAAGAAGGCTGATCTATGAACACAATTTTTGCTACTAAAAAGAGTATGTCGCAAGTTTTCACTACTGATGGTGTAAGGCTTCCTGTTACTGTGCTTTCTTCAGGGAGCCATCTGGTTACTCAACTTAAAACTGTTGATAAAGATAATTACTGGGCGATTCAGTTTGGTTTTGGCACTCGCAGCATTAAAAACCTTCGCAAACCACAAATTGAGCAACTTAAAAAGGCAGGGGCTTTAAAAGAAAATAAAGCCCCTAAATTTTTGCGTGAGATAAGGCATCAGGGTAGCGAACAGCTTGGTGTAGGTGCGATAGTTAAGCCTGAAGAGATTTTAGAAGTGGGAGACATGGTTAAAGTAGCAGGAATTTCCAAAGGAAAAGGTTTTGCGGGAGGCGTTAAAAGACACGGATTTTCAGGTGGCCCAAAAACCCACGGTCAATCTGACCGCCACAGAGCGCCAGGCTCAATTGGCCAAACGACAACTCCAGGACGGGTTTACAAAGGCAAAAGAATGGCTGGAAGAATGGGGGGGAAACAGCAAACCGTAAGAAATTTAAGAATATTAAGCCTCAACACGGAAACTGGTGAAATTTTGGTTTCCGGACCAGTTCCAGGATCCATTGGAGGTTTAGTTACTGTTACAAAAATCGGGAAAAGCAAGAAGACTATGGAGTTAACGGGGCAATCAAACAGCGGACAAGAAGTAGAACAAGCAAAGGAGGAGAGTGGCAGCCAAGCAGAGTAAAACCAAAACTACAGTTAAAAAAGAGGCAACCGCCAAAACAAAAAGCGACTTTGCTGTGGCCGGTTTTACAAAAACCGGAGCAACAGGCGCGGAAATTGAACTTCCCAGAGAAGTTTTTAGACAAAAAGTGAACAACAGTTTGGTTGCTCAGGCAGTTAGGACTTATTTAAGTAACCAAAGACAAGGAAACGCTCATACTAAAACCCGTGCGGAGGTTAACCGGACAAAGAAAAAGGTTTACAGACAAAAAGGAACAGGGGGAGCCCGGCATGGATCTAAAAACGCTCCTTTATATGTAGGAGGAGGAAGAGCCCATGGACCTAAAAACTTTGAGAATTATTCTTTAACTATGCCAAAGAAAATGGCCCGCCTGGCGCTTCTGTCGGCTTTATCTGATAAGCTCTCAAGCAAAAAAGTGGTTGTTGCCGATATTGAAGGCATAGAGCCTAAGACTAAAGTATTAGTACAGTTACTGTCTAAAATGGGTCTATCCAGCGGAACCATTATCCATTCTGGTGCCCCAAACCTGTACAAGGCAGGTAGAAACTTAAAGAGTGTGGAAATGGCTCGAGCCCAAGAGCTCTCTACCTATACAGTTATAAAGAGCCGAATGCTTATTCTAACTTCCCAGGCAGTTGAAGTTTTAAAGGGGAGGCTGGAAAAGGATTAAAAATTTATGTTTATCAAACCTTTAGTTACAGAAAAAACTTTACACGTTGCCAAAACAGATAAGCAATATACCTTTTTGGTTGAACCTGGTTTGGGTAAACACGAAATTAAAAAGGCAGTCTCTGAAACGTTTGATGTGCATGTTGTCAGTGTTAGAACTGCCAATGTCGCAGGAAAACAAAAGAGAGTTGGAAAAAAACGAAAAATAACTTACAAAAGTGACCTTAAGAAAGTTGTAGTAACGTTGCCGGAGAAAGAGACGATAAGCTTCTTTGAGGTAGAGAAGAAGGGAAAAGGGAAATGAAGCGGCTTAAAAGAATATTACCAAAAAAATCAGGGCGGGATTCGCAAGGTCATATTGCAATTCGCCATCAGGGTGGAAGGCATAAAAGATTTTTACGAGCTGTTGATTATGCTCGAGGAAAACACGGAATTGATGGTCATGTCGAAGCCTTAGAATACGATCCAAACAGAAATGCTAGGCTTGCTTTGGTTTTATATCCTGATGGGGACAGGAGATATGTTATCGCCCCTCAGGGCTTAAATATTGGAGATAAAATTATGTCTGGGGAAACTGCGCCAATAAAGCCTGGGAATAGTCTGCCTTTGGGTAGGATTCCGGTTGGCACTCTTGTTTACAATCTGGAAATTACGCTTGGGAAGGGAGGGCAAATGGTTAGGAGTGGACAGTCAAATGCTATTGTTCAAGGTAGAGAATCAGGCATAGTTTTGGTAAAATTACCTTCTGGAGAACTCCGCCGCTTCAGCACTGCCTTATATGCTACAGTTGGACAGGTTTCTGGGCAAAGTAGGGGGGTTTTACGAAAAGCTGGAACCAGGCGGCATATGGGTATTAGGCCCACTGTTCGAGGAGTTGCGATGGCGCCGCGTGCTCACCCACATGGCGGTGGAGAAGGCCGCTCTCCGGAAGGAATGCCCCCGAAAACTCCCTGGGGGAAGCCTGCTCGTGGAGTAAAAACCAGAAGGCCGAAAAAGTATTCTGATAGGTTGATTGTTTCGGGGAGGCCCCGATAAGAGGTTGAAATATGTCCAGATCAAGTATAAAAGGACCATATATAGATAAGAAGTTGCTAATTAAAGTTGGCAAGCTGGATGGTGCTGGCAAAAAAGAGCCAATTCGCACTTGGGCACGCTCAAGCCAAATAGCGCCTGAATTTGTTAACCATCGCTTTATGGTTCACAACGGTAAAAATTTTTTAGAAGTGTTTGTTACCGAGGATATGGTTGGGCATCGTCTTGGCGAATTTGCTCCAACTCGCACTTTTCGTGGTCATGGACAAGTTGTCAAACGTACTCTGGAGAAAACCTGATGTTAATTGTTGCAAAACAAAAGTTTGTGAGAACCAGCCCGAGGAAGCTTCGCTTAGTTGCGGATGGGATACGTGGGTTGGAGTCCCCAACTTTAGCGGTTACATACCTGGACCAAGTTCAGCAGAAAGCAGCAGAAATATTGGGTAAAGTGATAAAAACTGCTATTGCGAATGCAACTAACAACCTGAAACTTGGTTTGGAAAGCTTAAAGTTGCACGAAATACAAATTGGCGAAGGCCCGACTTATAAGCGGGGACAACCAGTTTCCCGTGGACGCTTCCACAAAATTGAAAAAAAGACAAGCCATATAACCGTTGTTCTTGAGGCTGTACCTCAAGAAGCACGGAAATCCCAAATCCGAAATTCTAAATCCGAAACAAAGAAAAAAACAAAAAGAAAATGAATAAAATAATTAACATATTTGAAGTTTGTAATTTGAATATTGTTTCGAATTTGGTGCTTGAAAATTCGAATTTTCCGACTGAAAGGAGGGCGTGTGGGTCAAAAAGTTAATCCAATTAAATTTAGAACTGGAATTTTTAGGGGGTGGAAGTCCCGCTGGTATGCTGAAAAGGGAGATTACAAAAAGTTCCTTTTCGACGATATTAAGTTGCGGGAGGCTTTGGAAAACAAGTTTAAACTTGCAGGGGTTCACAGTATCGAGATTGAACGCTTACCTCGCGCGATTACTATTAGAATAATGGTTTCAAGGCCAGGTATTGTTATAGGCAGAGGTGGCTCTGGCATTGAAGAAACTAAAAATTTTGTTTTAAAAACATTGGGTATAAACCCTAAGGTTAGCCAGGTGCCCAGGGTCGATGTGGTAGTCGAAGAGGTTAAAAACCCTGAATTGTCAGCAAGATTGGTTTTAGGCAGGGTTGTATCAGAGTTGGAGCGCAGAATGCCTCATAGGCGTGTGGTTACACGCACAATGGAAAGGGTGATGGCCTCAGGAGCCAAAGGGATTCGAGTAAGTTTGGCAGGACGCATAGAAGGAGCAGAAATTGCAAGAAAAGAGAAGTATAAAATGGGTTCAGTTCCAACACAGAGCTTAAGAGCAAATATTGATTATGCGGATGCACATGCGTTGTTAAAACGAGGTTATGTGGGAGTTAAGGTTTGGATATATGTACCGGCAGAGAGGAGCAATTAAAGTTAATTTACCATGCAGCCAAAAAGTTCAAAATACAGAAAACAATTTAGAGGCAAAAGACGGGGAGTTTCTACCCGTGGAGCAAAAGTAGACTTTGGAGAGTATGGCTTAAAAAGCTTAAGCTGCGGTTGGCTAACGGCAAAACAGCTTGAAGCAGCCAGGCGTGCAATTGCTCACACGACCTCCCGCGGTGGAAAAGTTTGGCTGAGGGTTTTTCCTCATAAACCGGTTACCGGTCGTGGAGCCGGTGTTAGGATGGGTGGAGGGAAAGGTGATATTGCTGAATATGTGGCTGTTATTAGGCCTGGCAGGATTCTTTTTGAAATTGCCGGAGTAAGCGAAGAATTGGCACGCGAAGCCTTTGACAAAGCATCGGCAAAATTGCCTTTTCCAACAGTTGTTATACAAAGAGGCTAACAAATTATGAATAAAAAGAATAAAAACGAATTAAAAGGGAAGTCGGCCGAAGATTTAAAAGCTATGGTGATTGGAAAAACGAAAGAAATTGCGAAAGCCAGAGTTGACTTTATGAAGGGTTCCGTTAAAAATGTTCGGCAGATTAAAACCTTGCGGAGTGAACTTGCAAGAATTAAAACTTTCTTAAACTCAAAACAACAATGAAAAAATTTACAGGATTAGTTGTAAGCAATAAAAACAAAAACACAGCAATTGTTGAGGTGACACGCTTTTTGGTGCATCCTATCTATGAAAAGAGAGTTAAGCGAACAAAAAGATATCCGGCACATGACGAGGTGGGGGTCAATGTTGGAGATAAAGTTCAGTTTGTAGAAAGCCGACCATATTCAGCGACAAAAAGATGGAAAATAACAAGAATGTTAGTACAAGCGGGCGAAAATGGCATACGTCAGACGGCAAACAGAAAGGAGAAAAAAGTTAAAAACAAATAACGTTTTTCGTTTAACGTTTATACTTTTTTCCGTTTATGGTTCAAAGACAGACAGTATTAAAAGTTGCCGATAATAGTGGCGCAAAGGCTTTGCGAATTATTGGTATCCCCGGGTCAAGCAAAAAGATTGCTTATATCGGGGATATAGTTAATGCTGTTGTGGACAGAGCTGAGACGACTGGAGTTGTGAAAGATAGCGAGAAGGTGAGGGTTGTTGTTGTGCGCACGAGAAAAGAGCACCGGCGCGAAGATGGTAGTTATGTCAGGTTTGACGACAACGCTGGCGTGGTAATTGATAATCAGGGAGCTCCCCGCGGGACACGAGTTTTTGGACCCATTGCTCGAGAGGTGCGTGACCGGGGATTTACGAGAATTACATCTCTTGCCCAGGAGGTTGTGTAATCAAAAGGAGAACAGATGAAACTACACATAGGTGACGAAATACTAGTTACAGCTGGAAAAGATAAGGGAAGGAAGGGAAAGGTCGAGAAAGTCTTTCCCGGCAAAGGTCTTGTTCTTGTTCCACAGTTGAACGTCTACAAAAAAACCAGACGCGGGTATGGTGACCAAAAGGGTGGAATTTTTGAGGTTTCAAGACCTCTTCGTGTCGCGAATGTGGCGTTAATTTGTCCGAATTGCAAAAAAGCAACTCGCGTTGGGTATAGAGTTTTAGAAAATGGTCAAAAAGAAAGAATTTGCAGAAGATGCAAAAGACAGGTCGACAAAGGAGAGACGAAACAATGAACAGATTAGCGGAAAAATATCAAAAAAATGTAGGGCCTAAACTGGGGCTGGAATTTGGCGTTAAAAACAAAATGGCTCAGCCAAAAATAGAAAAAGTTGTTATAAACATGGGGATTGGAGACATTAAGGATAATAGAGACGAGCAAGAGAAGGCGATGCTTGAGGTTGCAAATATTACAGGTCAAAAGCCGTCATTAAGGCTTGCACGAAAATCTATTGCAGGCTTCAATATCAGGGAAGGCCAGCCAGTTGGAATTTCTGCCACATTGCGGGGAGTGAGGATGTATGACTTTTTAGACAAGCTTTTTAGTGTGGTTTTACCCCGCATTCGAGATTTTCGTGGCGTCTCCCGCACGGCGTTTGATAAAAATGGCAACTATACTTTAGGCTTAACCGAACATTCAGTTTTTCCTGAAATTGATTTGGGGAAAATTACTCGTATCAGAGGTTTGGAAATAACAATTGTCACAAATACCCATAGTCCTCAAGTGAGCTTTAAGTTGCTAGAGGAGATGGGCATGCCGTTCGAAAAATGATAAAATTCGAAGCACGAAAAACGAAACAAATTCAAATGTTAAAAATTTAAATATTTAAACCTTGTTTCGAATTTCGGATTTCGAGATTCGAATTTATAAATATATGGCAAAAACATCAAAAATTGAACGGGAAAAAAAAGATCTAAAATTTAAAATACGGTATCGGAACCGTTGTGCTCGATGTGGTCGGCCGCATGGGTTTATGCGAAGATATGGCCTTTGCCGCTTGTGCTTTAGAGAGCTTGCCTCCAAGGGGGAGATACCGGGGGTTAGAAAGGCATCCTGGTAAACTTTATGATAGGCGAACCCTGTCACAAGATATGCTTATGATAAATGATCCGATTGGAGATTTACTAACTAGAATAAAGAATGCAGCGCAAAACAGAAGTTTGGAGATTTGGGCTCCTTATTCAAAAATGCGTG
>CAYYLO010000008.1:33388-43054 GCA_964472675.1 uncultured Gammaproteobacteria bacterium
AGGGAGTTTTGTCTGTGATGAAAGAAGAGGGGTATTTGGCAGACTACAAAAAAGAGGGAAACAAATTACAGATTGTCTTGGCATTTGCTCACAGAAGACCAATTATTTCCGGAGTTAAAAACGTTTCAAAACCAGGCTTGCGAATTTATCGGAAGTCCGACAAACTCCCCAAACCTTTGGGAGGAATTGGTATTTCTATAGTTTCTACATCGCGTGGAATTATGTCCAACATAAAAGCTAAGCGAGAAGGTTTGGGAGGAGAAATTTTGGGGATGGTTTGGTAAGGATAAAAGTTATGTCAAGAATAGGTAAAAAACCAATACAAATGCCGGAAGGAGTGAGTTTTGCCCTGGAACCTTTTGCGGTTAAAATGTCAGGACCCAAAGGTGAGCTTTCGTATGAAATACCAAAAGAGCTTGCAGTTTCTCAAAACGAGGGAATGGTACAGGTAATCAAAAAGACAAGCACTCAGGAGTCTCAAAAGTTATATGGGACGTTTGCCCGAACAATTTCAAATGGATTTTTGGGTGTATCAAAAGGGTGGTCTAAAACGCTGAGCTTGATCGGAACCGGATACAGAGCGAGAGTTGAGGGCAAATCGTTGAGTTTGGCTTTAGGATATTCTCATCCGGTAAAATTTGACCCGCCTGAGGGAATTTCTTTTGCTGTTGCCGAGAACAAAGTCACAGTGTCCGGAATTGATAAGCATTTAGTGGGCCAAATTGCGGCAAACATTCGTTTTGCCCGCCCGCCCGAGCCTTATCAAGGTAAGGGTGTAAGGTATGAGAATGAATATGTTCGCCGGAAGGCTGGAAAATCTGCCAAGGTTGGAGTTAAGTGACGCTTTAGCGTTATCGATTTCGGGTCAAGTCCGGAATGACAACAAAAATGAATAAAAGAATAAATAGTCAGAGACGAGCAAAAAGAAACAGGGCAAAACTGGAGCTAGCGCGCACAGATAGACCACGCCTGAACGTTTTTATCTCGAATAACCATATTTATGGTCAAATTATTGATGACAAGAAAGGAATAACTTTGGTTTCTGCAAACGACAAAGAAGTTGACAAAAAGGGTGGTAAAACAGTTAATATTTCCCAAAAAGTTGGAGAGTTGCTTGGTCAAAAAGCAAAAGAGAAAAAGATAAGTAAAGTAATTTTTGATCGTGGGGCAAGGCGGTATCATGGAAGAGTTAAAGCATTAGCCGAAGGAGCAAGAAAGGAGATTTCTTTTTAAATGGATCCTAATAATAGGCCGCAGAGCGAGTTTGTCGAAACTGTAATCGAAATAAACAGAATTTCTAAGAAAACTAAAGGTGGTAATCAGATACGTTTTTCTGCCTTAGTCGTTGTTGGAGATAAAAAAGGCAAAGTGGGTGTGGGTTTAGATAAGGCTCCAAATGTGGTTTCTGGTATAAGGAAGGCAATTACTCAGGCAAGAAAAAATATGATCAGTATTCCGATGCGCGGCAGCACCATTCCTTATGAGGTTAGAATCAAATATGGTGCGGCAAGATTACTCTTAAAACCCGCGCCTTCTGGTTCGGGAGTAGTTGCCGGAGGACCTTTGCGTGCGGTATTTGAATCCGCCGGAGTCCATGACATCGTAGCAAAAATCCTGGGCAGCAACAATAAGACCACTAATTTATATGCTGCAATGAAAGCTTTAATGCAATTATCAGACTGGAGACAAACGCAAGAAGCGCGACGTGCCAACAGGAAAGGAAGCAAAAATGTTAACACTTAACTCTTTACCGAAAATAAAATATAAGAACAGAAAACGGCTCGGGCGGGGTTATGGAAGCGGAAAAGGAGGACATACTTCAAGCCGTGGGCAAAAGGGGCAAAAAGTCCGTGGGAAAATTCACCCCCTCTTTGAAGGACAAAAGAATAAAAAGTCGCTTATCCAGCGTCTTCCACTTTTGCGTGGGAAGGGAAAGCTAAAACCCAGGAAGGGAAAAATAGATCGCAGGTTGGGGAGTAAGAATGGTAAAATGGTTTAAATGAATGTTTCTACCGTACTGGCTAGGCTTTGGACGACACCCGAGATTCGCAAAAAAGTTATTTTTACAGCATTTCTTTTGGTGGTATTCAGGTTGGTTGCTCACATTCCAGCCTCAGGGGTTGACCATCAGGCATTAAAGCAACTTTTTGCTCAAAGTCCATTTTTATCCCTTTTGGATATCTTCTCCGGAGGAACTCTAGCAAACTTTTCAATTCTTGCTCTGGGCTTAAATCCCTATATTAACGCCTCAATAATAATTCAGCTTTTTACCCTAATCTCACCTTCATTGGAGGAACTTTCAAAAGAAGGTGAATCGGGACGGGCAAGATTAAACCAATACACAAGAATATTGACCGTTCCGTTAGCGGCAGTTCAGGCAATTGGGGTTTATTTTTTATTAAATAGCCAGGGTGTTGTTCCCTCGCTTTCCATAGTCTCTTTACTAGTTTTGATGGGAACGATGACAGCAGGGACCATGCTGGTTGTTTGGCTTGGGGAGCTTATTAGCGAGTATGGGATTGGCAACGGAATTTCTATTTTGATTTTTGCGGGGATTGTTGGACAATTGCCAATTTCAGCCGGAAAAACTTTTATAACCAGTAATTCTGAAGACTTTTTTTCAGTTTTGATTTTTGCAGCCGTTTCCGCGGTGGTTATAGCAAGCGTTGTTTTTATGAATGAAGCAATTAGGCGAATAACTGTCCAGTATGCCCGCCATGCAGCCCGCGGTGGAGTGGTTTCTCAAGCTACTCACCTTCCACTTCGTTTAAACCAGGCTGGAGTAATACCTATTATTTTTGCTGTGTCTTTAGTTTTGGCTCCGACGATGATTGCCCAACTTTTATCAAGATTCCCTAACCCAAATTTGGTCTATTGGTCTGGAAACTTATCCGCATGGTTTAGACCACAGTCTGTTACTTATGAAGTTATTTATTTCTTGTTGATAGTAGGATTTACGTTTTTCTACACAGCAGTAATTTTTAACCCCACAAAAATTGCCGACGAGGTTAAAAAGCACGGCGGCTTTATTCCTGGAATTCGCCCCGGGCAGGCTTCGGCGCAATATTTAAATTACGTTTTGACAAGAATTACTTTGATCGGGGCACTTTTTTTGGGCGCTGTTGCGGTGTTGCCTTCTATCGTTCAAAACTTAACAGATGTGCAAAGTTTGGCAGTAGGAGGCACAGGCATTTTAATCGTTGTCTCTGTTATTTTAGAAACTGTTAAAAAGATTGAATCGCAATTAGTTGCCAGAAACTACGATAAGTTTTTAGAATAAAAGATTTTACTCATGTTATTCCTAAAATCTTTTCAATTCGCTTCGCTTATATAACACATGATTATTGTATTAATGGGGACGGTCGGGTCGGGGAAAAGTACACAGGCGGATTTATTGGCCGAAAAATTAGGGGCATATCACTTTAGTATGGGCGATCTCTTGCGTGAGGTTGCAAACGGAAGTAGCCAGGACGCACGAACAGTTAAAAGCTTAATCAGAAAGGGAGAATTTGTCAGTGACGGGTTAGTTATAAAGTTGGTTAAAGAATACTTGGAGGGGAAAGACAAAGTGGTGATGGAAGGTTTCCCAAGAACATTGGCACAAGCCAGCAAGTCCGGCATAATTCCTGATCAGGTGGTGTATATTAGTCTGCCGAATGGTGTTTCAAAAAAGCGCTTAATGGCTCGGGGCCGAATAGATGACACTGAAGAGACAATAGTAAAAAGGCTTGCCATTTACCACAAACAGACAGAGCCGATACTTGAGTATTACCGCAATGAAGGTAAGTTAATTGAAGTCGATGGGGATAGATCAATTCCAGATATTGCTCGGGATATTGCCCACCATATCATTAATGTTTAAAGTAAAGACTCCGGAAGAAATTGAGATAATGCGCGAAGGTGGGCAGAAATTAGCCCTGGTTAAAAAAGAATTGGCCAAAATGGTCATTCCGGGCGCTCTCCCTTCTGATCTCGATAAAAAAGCCGAAGAGCTAATTCTCTCTTTGGGAGGCGAGCCTTCTTTTAAAAAAGTTCGGGATTACAGATGGACAACATGCATTAACGTTAACGATGGAGTAGTGCATGGAATTCCCGGGGAAAAGCCTTTTAACGAGGGCGATATTGTAAAGATTGATGTGGGAATTTTTTACAAAGGTTTCCACACAGATAGTGCCTTTTCCTTACCAGCTGGAAGCACATCGGCCAAAAATCAGGATTTTTTGGATGCCGGGAAAGATGCGTTGAAAAAATCTATTGCTCAGGCAGTTCCCGGAAACCGAATTTCTGATATTTCGCTAAAAATGGCAGAAGTTCTTGCGCGCAGAGGGTACACACCTGTTCGTGATTTGACTGGACATGGTGTTGGCAGGCAGCTTCATGAGGAGCCGATGATCCCCTGCTTTATGCCTGGCAATCCGGCAAATTCACCGGTTATTCCGGAAGGTGCGGTGTTAGCAATTGAAGTCATATATATGCAGGGGAAGCCAGACCTGGTTCTATTGGATGACGGTTGGACAATAGTTACTCAAGATGGTAAAATAGCTTCACTATTTGAGGAAACTATCGCAGTGACAGCGGAAGGTCCACAAATTTTGTCTGCCTAAAAAGTGCCCCCGTTATGGAGAATCAAAAACAGACCCAGGAAGTACAAGGAGTAGTTCTTGAGTCTTTGCCTAACACAATGTTTAGGATTCGCCTGAACGATGGGCGGGTTGTTATTGCAACAGTAGCCGGCAGAATGCGCAAAAACTTTATTCGTATTTTGCCTGGAGATAAAGTTGTTGTTGAAATGACGCCGTATGACGAAGAACGAGGTCGGGTTGTATGGAGGGAAAAGTGATGAAAGTCAGAGCATCAGTTAAAGCTATATGTAAAGATTGTAAACTTGTTCGACGCCGAGGTGTTTTGTATGTTATCTGCAAAACTCCGAAGCACAAGCAGAGACAAGGATAATAGAATGTCCAATGACCAAGCGGGACAAACCTGAATTTGATATTTAGCATTGAATTTTATGGCAAGAATTTCAGGAATTGATTTACCAGAAAACAAAAGAATTGATTACGCCTTAACTTTGATTTACGGAATAGGGTGGGCTTTGTCAAAAAAAATACTTTTAGATATTAATGTTGCTGAGGAGAAAAGAGTACATGACTTGTCTGAGGAAGACATATCAAAGATTAGTAAGGCGGTAGAAAACTACCTTGTTGAAGGAGACCTAAAAAGAAACATTCGTCAAAATATCCAAAGGTTGCAAGCTGTGGGCACATACCGTGGGGTCAGGCACTCCAAAAATTTGCCAGTTCGCGGGCAGAGAACTAAGAGTAATGGCAGGACCAAGCGTGGTAAAAGAAAGACTGTGGGTGCGTTTAAGAAAGAAATGTTAGCAAAGCAAACGGCGGCAAAACCTGCGCCAAAGAAGTAAGAAATCACTTTAAGCATATAAAATGTCAACAAAAGCAAATACCAAAACAACCAAACAGAAAGTGCAAAATGTTCCCAATGGTAAGGTGTACGTCAATGCAACCTTTAACAATACTTTAATTACAGTTACAGATGATTCGGGAAGTGCAATTGCTTCCGGATCATCGGGGCGGGCTGGGTTTAAGGGAACGAGAAAAGCAACTCCCTATGCTGCAACAACTGCAGTTGAATCGGCAATCAAAAAAGCAAAAGATACCTTTGGCGTAAAGAGTGTTGATGTGTTTATAAAAGGACCTGGTCCGGGACGCGATGCGGCTTTAAGAGCGATTAAAAGCCTTGGTGTAAGAATGAATATGATTGCGGATGTAACCCCGATGCCATATAACGGCCCTCGTGCTAAAAAGAAAAGGAGAGCATAAACAATGCTAAATGACCAATATCCAATGCTAAATAAAGTAATTTATCATTTGTAATTTGTAATTGAATTTATGAGATATATAGGACCAAAAGACAGAATATCAAGACGCGAGGGTGTCGATATTTTCGGCAAGAAAGCCTCCAGGCTTAACGTTCCGCCAGGAGTTCATGGCCCAAAAGGTTTGGGCAAGAGATCGGAATTCGGCAGGCAATTGCGAGAGAAACAGAAAGCCAAAAGAATCTATGGAGTTTCTGAGAAGCAATTTAGCGCTTATGTTGAAACTTCCCAAAAACACAAGAATCTGACTGAGTTATTAGAAAGAAGGTTAGATAATGTTGTTTACCGGCTTGGGTTTGCGCCAACAAGGCCTTCTGCGAGGCAAATAGTTTCGCACCGCCATATTCTGGTAAATGGCAAAATTCTAAATATCCCTTCATATAGGGTGAGCGAGGATGACACAGTTGCTTTGGATGCTAAAGCGCAAGATATACCTGAAATTAAAAACAGGCTGGAGTTGAATTCCCAACTGCCGAATTGGCTGGAAAGGCAAGGGGCTGTGGGTAGAATGAAAAGATTACCTGCCAAAGAAGATATTCAGGAGTCGTTTTCCGAGCAAGAAATTATCGAGTATTACAGCCGCTAGGCAGTAAATTTATACGTAGTTTAAGAGAAATTCTGATTTCTTTTATCTTTAAGCTTGAAGTGTGCTTAAAGTTGCGATATACTACATTACTTCACGGCCCGAAAGACCGTGATATTTGTTGAAAGCGTATGCAAGAGTTTCAAATTGAACCAAAAGAATTAACTGATGATTACGGAAAGTTTGTTATTGAACCTTTGGAACAGGGTTATGGGCACACGTTAGGCACAGCACTGCGCAGGGTTCTTTTAACTGGGCTTTCCGGGGCTGCGGTAACACAAATAAGGATTAGTGGCCTCAAGCATCAATTTAGCGCTATTCCAGGTGTTAAAGAGGACGGAATAGATCTTATATTAAATATTAAAAGAATCAGAGTTTCTTATGGGGGTGATAAACCTGCCAAACTTACTCTTTTGGCACGTGGTAAAGGTGAAGTTAAAGCAGGAGATATTAAAGCACCGTCCGGAGTTGTTATAGCTAACCCCGAGTTAGTTATAGCCACTTTGGCAGAGGACAAAGCAAAGCTTGATATGGAGCTTCAAGTGGAATCTGGTGTGGGGTACTCTGTTGCCGAAGACAGGAAAACCAATACTGTCGGTCTTATACCGTTGGATGCTGATTTCTCTCCCGTTAGACGAGTGAGTTATAAAGTTGAAGAAACTCGAGTCGGGCGATTAACCAACTACGACAAGTTAACTATGGAAATTTGGTCAGATGGATCGCTACACGCAGATGACGCCTTGAAAAATGCAGCTCAAATTTTAATTGGCTACCTTGGTGCAGTTGTAAATCCCGTTGAGAAAAGAGTAGGCGCTTTAGAGCCTGCAAAATCCACGAAACTTGAGTCCAAGGCGAAGCGTTTATCTGTTGAGGAGTTAAATCTACCCACAAGAATTGCAAACGCCTTAATAGGTGCAGGCTATGAAACCGTGGAGGATATTCTGGCTGTAGGAAGAAGTGAGTTGGCAAGAGTGAGAAACCTGGGCGAAAAATCTAGCAAAGTAATTGAAGCAGCTCTTGGGGAAAAAGGAGTAGTTTGGGAGGAATGATATGCTTAAGCGCTCGAGCGTAAAGAAACTGGGCAGGTCCAAAAACGCCCGGACCGCTCTTCTTCGATCGATATCCCGCAACCTTTTTGAAAATGGTGTTGTTGAAACTTCGGACGTGCGTGCCAAAGTTGTGCGCGCCTATGTTGATCGCCTCTTAAGAAGTTCCGGCAATCTTATGTTGGACCAGAGAAAAATTGCTAGCACTTTAGGGGTTGGGCGGGAGTTGGTTTCTCGCATAGCACGTTTAGGTGCATCTATCCCGAATGGTAGGAGTTCAACCAGAATTGTTAAAATTGGGACTAGAGTTGGAGACAACTCTCCCCGTGTAAAACTGGAGTTGTTAACAAAGCTTGCGCCGCCAAAGGCAAAAGTCAAATCTAAGGAAGAAGCCAAATCCAAGACGGTAGCAAAGACTGTTAAACTTGCTAAAAAGACGGTGCGTGCCAAAGCAAAATAATGTTCAAAACTTATCAACCAACATCAAAAGATATAGTCCGCTTCTGGCATCTTTATGATGCTGACGGGAAGGTTTTGGGCAGACTTGCCACAGAAGTTGCAACCCGCCTGATGGGGAAGCATAAACCCGCATACTCAACCCATATGGACAGCGGAGATTTTGTAGTAGTTATTAATGCAAGCCATGTTGTAGTTACAGGTAAAAAAGAACAGGAAAAAGTTTATTATTCTCACTCTGGATACCCGGGAGGTTTGCGGGCAAGAAAATATTCCGAAATTAAAGAGAAGAATCCGGAGAAGATTATCCAATTGGCAGTCAAAAGGATGTTGCCGGTAAATCGTTTAAGGGATGATAGAATGAACAGATTAAAAGTATTTGCCGGAAGCAAGCACCCTTTTGGTGGAAAAATAAACAAGAAAGAAATTAAATAAAATGGCCGCAAGAAAAAAACAAAAAGAATATATATTTGCAGTAGGACGCCGAAAGACGTCAGTTGCCCGTGTGCGGTTGCACAAAGGTAAAGACCAGCACACAGTAAATAGTATGCCTATCGGACAATATTTCCCTGGGGAGCAGTTGCAAAAACTTTGGTCAAAACCTTTCCAGCTTACGCAAACTGAAGGGAAGTATTTCATAACCGTCAAGACAGCAGGCGGCGGCAAAAAGGGCCAATTGGATGCTACAATCCACGGTGTCGCCCGCGCACTGGCGATACTTAACGAAGAAGCATTTAAGCCATTGATGCGCAAAAACGGTCTTTTAACCCGTGATCCCCGCGCCCGTGAACGCCGTAAAGTTGGCACCGGCGGAAAAGCGAGACGGGCTAAACAGAGCCCGAAGCGATAAGCAATCCCTGCCCCGCAAGAGAAGCGAAGATTCTTCTACTGGTGTCCAAAACGTTGACGCTTTAGTCAAAAGATTTTCTCTAAATTAGGAAGGTCTTTTACTTTTTCCTCTGATCGCCCATCATCATTTGCTCGCTCAATATATTCGTAACCCCACAGGTTCCCTAATGCCAGAGGTATTCCGCAGGCTTTTAGGAAATCTTGGTATCTTCCTTCGATGAACACATAGTCTCCGCCGTCTTCGAAAAGTGCCTCGTGGATTTTCTTCGTATCAGCAAGAGGGAAGAAGTCCTTGAAAGTTTTTTCGTTCCCCTCATTAAATTGTGGTCCACCACTGTTCATTCGGTCATAAAGATAGTCCACTACTGATTCGCCGTTACTATAAAAATTTATAAATAAGTCATCGCTGTCAAAAACTTGTCCAGAAAAAGAAATAGTATTAAATTCTTTTGAAAACTTTTGTGCAAACTTTGGAATTTTAAAGTCGTCTGAGGGAAAGAGCAGGAGCCAGTCGTCAACTGGGCCAGCAATAAACATGGGTTCACCTGATTCTTTAATAGTCTTTACTACGCCATCCCTGTTATCTGTCTTAATTGCTATATTTCCGAAAAACGCACCCATAACTAGTTTAGTATACACCTGCAGGAGTGAATTTGGTAAAATACAATGATTTCCACTCAAGAAATCAGCGGGGGATAGTTTAACGGTAGAATGCGTCGATGGGGTCGATGTGGTGGAGGTTCAATTCCTCCTCTCCCGAAAGCTACAATAAACTGTCTTAACAAGTTTGACATTCGGGTTTTGTTGGGTATTTAATGGGTATACAGATGGTTCTT
>CAYYLO010000009.1:0-15855 GCA_964472675.1 uncultured Gammaproteobacteria bacterium
ACCGTTTCAAAAAGTTTAGCAAAGGCTAATATCCGAGTTTTGAAACGAGTTGTATTTAGCTTAGCATATATTGTTTTTTGGAAAATGGATATGTTAAACTTAGTTTAGAATGAAGCTAGTACTGACTGCCAGTTTTGTATTCTTTATTGTTTTTGCACTAACAGTAGCCATTGTCCCCAAAAACTTAAGCGCTTCTAATGCTTCAATCTCCCTTCCTACCGAGGGAGTTAAACCAGGTGATGGAGTAGTCTTTGTATTTAGAAGATTAGCTGAAAAAACGCAGCTAATGATTAATTCTCCATTCCCAAATAGAAAAGAAAAGTTGTACGAGGAATTGTCATCCAGGAGATTGGCTGAGCTTAAATATATCGTTGAAAATAAACAGATAAGTTACTTTGAGAATGCAACAACAAGGTACTCAACGACTGTTGGAAATTGGGTTGAATATATTAAAGCCAAGCAGCTTGATGGCCAGGAACAATCTACAATAGAAACTCTTTCATTCCACCTTCCTGTCTTGGAAAACTTAATGACTAAATATGATCCTACTACTGCGGAGTGGAGATTTATTAAACACGATAGCGATTACGTCCAACTTTACATTAACAAATTGAGAAACTGACTTGTACCGCACAGGGGGAATCTATACACTTAATGTGTGGCTACCAAGTTTTTCTTAAGCTTATTCTTTGCGGGCCTGCTGATTGTTTCAGTACTTCTTGCAACAGGCCATTATGGTTTTGCGATAAAAGTAACCAATTATCTGTTCTGGCTTATTTTTGCTGCTGTTTTCGGAATTTTCTTGTATGAAAAAAAGTGACTTAATATTTGTCCTTGGTCTTTTGGCGACTGCGGTGTTTACATTCCGGGCGTTTTTTTTGCCTGGACCGTTGGTTTGGGGTGATGCTCCATACTTTTTTTCTGATTACGCAAAAACTTACTTTACTGAACCGTATGCATGGAATTCTTGGGGTAAGGCTTTGGGAGGCATATCTGAAATCGTTTGGATTCATCCCTTGATGTTTCTTTGGGGGTTGTTTGCAAAATTCATTGGTCTTGAGAGCGGAGTTATTATTCGAATATTATTCTACTTCCCGTCGCTCCTGTTATCACTGGCCTCTCCAATTTTACTTGCTCGGTATTTGGGTTTATCAAGGACAGTACAATTTTTCTCAAGTACACTTTATGTCTTTAATACATATTATCTTCTTCTTATTGGTGGGGGGCAGGTGGGTGTTGCGCTTGCGTATGGACTTTTCCCGCTTGCTTTGTATTTTCTTAGAAAACTATATGACAAGCAAAATGCCAACACTTTTTATTTATCGTTTGCAACTTTTTTTCTTCTTACTATAGCAGATTTAAGAGTTGCTATTATTGCTGCCTTTACCTTTGTCTGTTGGGTTATCGTGGAATCTGTTGCATATCGAAAGCTTCCATCTTTAAAGCAACTGACGGTTTTTATTCCATATATTATCGCAGCTATAGGGCTAAATGCTTATTGGTGGTTGCCAACCTTAAAACTTGTGAATTTTTCCCCTACCGGTAATTCTTTATCAGGCTTGCAATTAAATTCTCTATTAAATAGCTTATTTATTTTCCAACCGCATTGGCCGGCAAATGAGTTTGGAAAGGTGGCGCCAGTGCCTTATTACTTTGTAGGCATACCACTATTAATTTTTGGGAGTTTGTTGATAAGAAAAAAGCAGATATACGTTTTCGCATTCTGCTTTTTGATATTTGCTTTTTTATCCAAGGGTACAACTCCCCCGCTTGGACTTACCTATCAATGGGTTATAGAACACCTACCTTTTGGGGTGGCTTTCCGAGACTCTACGAAAATTTTTATACCTTTGATTCTCTTTGGAGGAATTCTTTTGGGGTCAACTGTAAGTTGGTTTGCAGAAGAACTGGGTAAAAATAATCGTATATTGCCAAAAACTGTTTTGGCCATATGCTTTCTTTACTTAATCGCCTTGGTTTCCCCGGCGGTGTTTGGGAAGATGAGTGGGGTTTTGGCAGGCAGAACAATAAGTAGGGACATACAGACAATTAATTCATCAATTGAAGCAAGAGATGGGTTTTTTAGAACTGCTTGGTTTCCTGAACATTATCCCTTGGCATACCATACAGACGAAAAGTCGGTAATTGATGCTAGAAATTTAGTTGATTTACGGCCACTTGCTGTAATAAATACAGGCACTCAGGACCGTTTTAATTTTCTTCACAATGAAGAATCGATAGCCTGGCTCAGACTTTTGGGAGTACATTACCTAATTTTTTCGGGTGATCCGCGTAAAGCAACTCCCACTGAAGAGGAAAAGTATGACTGGAACAATTTACTCACTCTCGTCGATTCGACAAAGGGACTGGAAAAGGTAAACGTTGAGTCAAGCATTCCTGTTTACGAAGTGCCCGACACAAAGCCGCATATCTTTGCATCCGATAGAGTGCTTGTTGTGGTAGGTGGCGACGACATTTACCAAAAAGCTAAAGAAAGCAATCCAGACTTCTCTCCAGCCAACCAGACACTTTTGTTTGTAGAAGATGGTAAATGGAATCCAAAAATATTGGAGCGAATCTCACTAGACTCAGCCAACCTGATTTTTAATGATACTGATCCAACAGATTTAGCCTTTTCCTTTTTACAGAAGTACTTTACTACTCCAGACAAAAAAAGTGAATGGGCTTTAAGGACATCCGGGGACTATTTGAAATATAAATACGAACTACTTGTCCGCAATATAAGCTTCCGTGATTTTGATTATAGCAAAGGAATTGCTTTTTCTACAAAAACTGGTGAGAAATTAAACTTTCGTTTGCCAATTCCGGTTGATGACAGTTATGTGGTTGCTTCCCGCCAGATGGATACAACGGGGAAATTAAGATGGCAGGTGGGAAAGCCAACAGAATACAAAAAAGGGACTCAAGTTTTGACTATCCAAAATCCTGGCGGGACACAGGTCGTCAATACTGCGGCGGCAATTCCAGCAAAAGAGTGGGAAGAGGCAAACAAATTGGCGCAATCGATATCTGGCAAGTTCCGCATTGTTGATTTGCAAAACTTTCCTAAATCATGGATACCTGTGAATTACAATACTATTAATCCCACTAAATACTCTCTCTCGGTTCTCGAAAGAGTAAACTGGGTTGTGTTTACAGATAGCTTTAATCCAATGTGGCATTTTTTAAATAATCAGCAGCAGTTTTCATCTCTTCCGGCTTATTCAGCAGTGAATACCTTTTACGTTTCGGGGTCAAGTGGTGGAACTATCTTCTTCACTGGGCAAAAATATGTGGAATGGGGACTGTACATATCTGCTGGCACACTAGTTATACTAATTTTTAGCTACATATGGATAAGATTAAAAAGTTAATTCTTTCAGGGACTGCAAAAAATACGTCAGCATTGTTTGCTGGCAACATGGGTGGCGCTGTTTTGGCTGTTCTATTTACGCTTTTGGCTGCACGTGGATTGGGACCGGAAGAATGGGGAGTAGTTGCGGCAGTAATAAGTTTAATAACCATAGCTGAAGCGTTAGGAGATTTTGGACTAGCTTCCAGCCTTTACCGGTTTTTTGCCAAAAGTCTTACTGAACAAAAACATCAGGAAGCTGAAGACTTCAGGCATTTGGCTTTCTTTTTCCGGACTTTAACAGCAGGACTGGTTTTCCTGATACTTGTTATTTTTTCCGGTTCGATTTCTTCTCTGGTTTTCAAAATAGATGACCCTTTTTTGACTTTTATCTCAGGTTTGGGAATCTTTTCCTATTTAATGCTTGATTTTCAGGTAGCATCTTTACAAACTCGAGGTAAATGGGGCTTATCGGCTTTCTTTATTGCCTTTGTCAACCTAATTCGTCTGGTAGGCGTTTACCTGCTTTTTGCGCAAGGAAAGTTGAATTTACACAATACCTTATGGATGTATTCTGGAACACCTTTGGCAACCCTTCTCTTAACCTTCTTTTGGCAGCCTACACGCCTAGCGTTTGTTAAGCATTGGACGGGGGCAAAAAACCTTTTATTTTTTTCGGGTTGGTTGGGGCTAAATCGTATCGCAGCTGCTATCGCCTCAAGGATGGATATAATATTGCTTCTGGATATTTCTGGTGCTTACTCTACAGGCCTTTTTGGTGCGTCTAAGCAATTGGCAGTCGGAGTCCCCATGTTGGTTGGAAGTTTGGCTACGGTGCTTGCTCCAAGATTTGCAACACTTGAGGAGGGGGCACTGTCAAGATATTTCAAGAAGAGTATCATACTTTCTGTGTTTTTGGCTTTTGGGCTACTAACTGGCGTATTAATTTCCCCAGCAGTTATATCACTGTTTGGGGATAAATATGAAGAATCCAGGGTAATTTTACAATGGCTCCTTGTTGGCTATATTCCTTTTGTGATTTCCATGCCGGCTGTGAACTTATTAATTTACGCACTGCATAAGCCCAAAATCATAGGTATTTTGTCATTATTACAAATTCCCATTGTGTGGTGGCTGAACGTTTATTTAATACCAATTTATGGAGTTTGGGGAGCTGTAGCTGTTCATATAATATGGAACTTATCAACATTATTTGTAGCCTATGCCTTTGTGTTCTACTATTTGAAGCAGAAAAAAATATATGAGTAAAACGATTACCGCGCACTGTTTGGTTAAAAACGAAGCCAGGTATGTGTGGTTTTCGGTTATGTCGGTGATAAATCACGTTGATAAAGTCTTGCTTTGGGATACAGGCAGCACCGATGGGACTTTGGAAATAATTGATGCAATACGCAAAACGAAAGATGGCCAACGGAAAATAGAGTTTCGTGAGTATGGACCGGTGACGCCAGGCACTTTTGCAAAAGTTCGGCAAGAGATGCTAGACGCAACCAAAACCGACTGGTTTTTAATGGTCGATGGAGATGAAGTTTGGTGGGAAGATAGCATTCGCCATCTTGTTTCAGTTGTAAATGAAAAAGGAGATAGCATGGAGTCGATAGTTGTACCGACGGTAAACTTGGTAGGGGATATTTATCATTACCAAGACCAGTCAGGTGGGCAGTATCATTTAGCTGGCCGGAAAGGACATCTAAATCTTCGCGGGATAAATCGCAAAATTTCTGGGTTACATTCCTTTGGGCCTCATGGACAGTGGGGTTGGACGGACGCAGAAAATACAATGATCCAGTACCGAGACCAGAAGAAAATTGTTTTTATTGATGCGCCATATCTTCATGCAACAAACGTTCCCCGGGCGGGAGAAATTAAAAAAGAAACCGATGTGCCCAAAAGAGCGATGAAAAGGAAGTATGAATTGGGGATGCCGTTTCCAGCAGATTTTTACTACCCGGAGGTCTTTTTCAGACCTAAGCCTGATGTTGTTCCATCTCCATGGGCCAAAGTGGATTATTATTTCAAAGTCCGATCCGCAATAGAAACACCATTGCGAAGGCTTAAGAGAAAGTTTATACCTGCGAAAGTGGGGTATTAAAATGGGAAGCTCAAGTTACCACAGGGATGAAGATTATATAAAAAATCAGGAATTATTTAGAAATTATTTTTTGGTAATTTTTAAAAAAGTTTTAACGTATAAAAAGCACGGAAGTATTTTAGAAATCGGTTCTTCTACAGGCTTACTTTTGGAAATTTTTAAAAAATATAGATGGAAAGTACAAGGTGTAGAGCCTTCAAAAAAGTCTTCTGACTTTGCCATTAAAAGAGGGATCCCAACAATCCAACAGACCTTTGAAAAAGCTAACATCACTTCCAAATACGACGTTGTTGTTTTGAATCATGTCTTAGAACATTTAAAAAATCCTCACGAGGTCTTAAAAAAGGTTCATAAGTTATTAAATAAAGGTGGGATAGTTATAGTCAATGTCCCAAACGCAGGCAGTCTCTCTGCGCAGATTTTTGGGGAGAAGTGGGAATATGTTTTGCCAGATGAACACCTATGGCAGTTTACGCCAAAGTCTCTTGAAAAGCTTCTGCAAGAAGAAGGGGTTAATATAGTTTCTTGGGATGCAAAATCTGGTATTTGGGAACTATATAGCCCTTCAGCTGAAATTTGGCAGGCGTTGGTTGGCGGAAAGAAAAGATTTTTTAGAGATGTAATTACAGCTATTCCTTCCTGGGTCATAACCAAACTTAAACGGGGCACAGGCCTTTCGGTAATTGCTCAAAAAATGTAATGAAAAAGAGTTATTTTGTTCTCTCGTCACTTATCACGCTTCACTTGTTCTTCCTTTTCCACCTCCGCTTTACCGCCTGGCCGGAGATGCTCTCGTATCCTTATTTGAACAATCACGGATTTACCTTGTATCGCGATATGGTTCACCCCTATCCTCCCGTTCTGACTTTGACGCTTGCTTATTTGTATAGCATGTTTGGATACAAACTGGCAGTTTTGGAGTGGTTTGCCTGGTTAATTATTCTTTCTTCAACTGTTTGCGTTTATCTTCTTGCCCGACAACTTGGTAAAAGCGAGAAAAGCGCACTAATTTCTGCTACTTTATATGTTTTCTTGCAGCCGTTTTTAGAAGGCAGTATGCTTTGGTTTGATATTGCTATAGTTCCACCCGTACTTTTAGGTTTACTTTTCATACTAAAAAATAATATATTTGCCAGCGGTTTGTTTTTTGCATTTGCCGCAGTTACTAAACAAACCGCGGGGCTTTTTTATATTGCGACTTTTTTTTGGCTTCTTTTCGTTTTAAGGGGACCCCTTGTAAAGTTTCTACTTGGGCCTTTGATTTTTGGTGTTCCACTTTTGTTTAGGTTATGGCAGGAAGGGGCCTTAATTGGTTTTTGGGAATGGGTTGTTTTATATCCGGCGACACTTTGGTCTAAATTCCCGGGCTATGTCCAAATGTCGTTATCGCGCCATCAAGTAGTAGTGCTGGCCATACTGTCTTTGTCTTTAATAATTATGGCAGTGAGGAATTGGAAAATATTGAAGCATCCTAACTTCTTTTTGCTTTCGCTTTTGTCCTTTGTAGGAATTTTGGCAGTTTATCCAAGGTTTTCTTTTTTTCATTTTCAAATAGTTTTGGCCTTTTGGGCAGTTTTTATGGGTGTACTCTTGGCAAGAATTAAACTCACTCAGATATCAGCAGGTTTGGCAGCGCTCTTTATTGTGGTTTCCCTAAGGGTAATTATCTTCCCTGTCTTGAGAACTGATTGGGGGAGGCAAGCAAGGTTTTACGGCCATGATGATAAAAAATTGGCGGCTCAAATACAAGAGATAGGCAATGGCGGCACAACAATTTTTTTGCAAGGCCTATCTTCGCAATATTATGTTTTATCAAACACGCTTCCGCCTAAACCTTGGGCTGATAACTTTTCCTGGTATTTGGAAATTCCGGGTGTACAGGAAGAAATTTTGTCCAGGTGGTCTAGCACTTATCCTCTTGTAGTAGTATGGAGAATTCCTAAAGAAAGTGAGTCCTTATTGGGACGTTACCAGCCTGAAAAGATTGTAAATTTTATAAGCCAAAATTACACTAGAGAGGGAGAACTCCAAGACGGGGTTTGGGTTTGGAGGAAAAAACAATGAGAGTGGCTTTTTTATCTTTTTATAGCGGTAAAGTTAATAGGGGTGTTGAAACTTATGTCCAGGAATTATCTAGCCGCCTAACTCTTCTTGGTCATAAAGTAGATGTTTTCGAGGGAGGCAAAAGCAAAGCTAGAAATGTAAAAGATTTTACCATAGAGGTGTTGTCTAAAGTTAGTGCGGACACTGATGTTTTAATTCCCACAAACGGAGGTTGGCAGAGCTTGTTATCTAAAATTTGGTGTGTGCGGCATGGAAAGAAGTTAATTATTTCCGGACAAGCAGGGCCGGGTTTTGATGATCGACTTAATTTATGGGTTTTCCCGGACTGTTTTGTAGGCTTGACGGATTATCAGTGTACATGGGCGCGCGAGGCTAGTCCATTTGTCAAAGTGGCTAAAATTCCAAATGGAGTGGATTTGAAAAAATTCAAAAGCGGCGGAGGAATGAAACTTAACCTACCCCGACCAACCATTCTTTCTGTCGGAGCTTTTGTTTCTATGAAAAGGTTAGATTTAGCGATCAAGGGTGTTTCAAAATTATCTAAAGGTTCACTTTTATTGGTTGGGAAAGGAGAGCTAGAAAAGTCCCTTAAGGAACTTGGGGATCGTCTGCTTCCTGGCAGGTTTCAGGCTTTGTCCTTTGCACACACTGAAATGCCGGGGGTTTACAGGGCAGCGGATTTATTTACTTTTCCAACTTCTCCTTGGGAGTCGTTTGGCATTGTTTTACTGGAAGCAATGGCATGCGGTTTGCCGGTTGTTGTCAGTGATGACCCGATACGTCGGGAAATTGTTGGCGACGCGGGCCTGTTTGCGGATCCAGAAAATACTGATGGCTACGCCAAAGCTTTAAAGACAGCATTAGAAACAAAATGGGGGAATAAACCCCGACAGCAAGCGGAAAAGTTTTCCTGGGACAAAATTGCCCAACAGTACGATATGTTATTCAGAAGTTTAATTAAATGAATATAAAAATTTCTGTAGTCATTCCTACATATAACGAGGAGCAGGTGATTCTCGATTGTCTGGATTCTCTGGAAAAACAATCTTACAAAAACAAAGAAATTGTTGTAGTTGACGATGGCTCCTCCGACAAAACTTACAAATTAGTGGCCGGGTATGCTCGCGGCCGAAGTGTTCAATTATATAAACAAAACCACAAAGGTCCGGGACCAGCAAGGAATCTTGGAGCAAAACATGCAAAGGGTGAGATCTTGATTTTCGTAGACTCTGACATGATTTTTGCTCCTGAGTTTCTGGAAAAGTTGGTCAAACCAATTTTGGAGGGAAAAACAAAAGGAACTTTTAGTAAAGAAGAATTGGTTACAAATCCTGACAATATATGGTCTGCCTGTTGGACGATAAACGAGGGTTGGGAAAAAGGGAAGCGACACCCGAAAAACTACCCCGATAAACAAAAAGTTTTTCGCGCAATTCTAAAAAGTGAGTTTGACCGTATTGGGGGCTTTTCGCCAACAGGAGAATATACGGACGACTGGTCTTTGAGCCAAAAATTAGGATATCTTGCCGATAATGCTCCCGGCGCAAAGTTTTATCACAAAAACCCCGAATCCTTAGCCGAAATATTTAACCAGGCAAAATGGATTGGCAAAAGAAAGTATAAATTTGAGATTATCGGGAAACTAGTGGCACTATTGCGTGCATCACTGCCAATATCGCTTCTTGCGGGTCTGGTCAAAAGTATTATCAACAAAAAGCCGCAATTTTTAATCTTCAAAACTGTTTATGACTTGGGGATTTTTATTGGCGCTTTAATGTCGTTATTTGGAGGCAAAAATGCAAAGTAAGCTACTGCTACCTTTAATTCTTGTGGCAGGCTTAGTTCTCCGGATGAATTCTTTGGATCAATCTTTATGGCTTGATGAAGCGACAAGCGTTTTAGCAGCTAAAAACTTCTCATTCCAGGATTTAATTTTTAAGTTTTCTCCAGGTGATTTTCACCCCCCTCTCTACTATTTAATACTTAAGCTATGGATTGGCATTTTTGGCACCTCAGAAATTGCTGTTCGGGTATTGTCTGTTATTTTTGGCGTGGCCACGGTTTATGTTGTGTATGCCGTTGCTAAGAAATTGTTTGGTGGGAATGTGGGACTTATTTCTGCTGCGCTTTTGGCGACTGCACCCCTTCATATTTATTATTCTCAGGAAGCAAGAATGTATAGTTTGGAAACATTGTTGGTTATGCTTGTGGTCTGGTTTTTTGTAAGCGAAAAGTGGATCGGTTTGGTAATAACTGCAGCAATTTTACTCTACACCGATTATCTGCCAGCACTAATTTTCATCCCATTATTTCTAATAAAAAAGAAAAAATTAGTTCTCCCTTTTATTGGGGTTTTATTGCTCCTCCTCCCGTGGTTCCCTATCTTTTTAAGCCAATTACAAAACGGATTGGCCGTGCATAGCGATGCACCGAACTGGTGGGTGACTTTGGGTAAGACCAATTTTAAAGAGCTAGCCTTAGTTCCCGTAAAGTTCATGCTGGGACGCATTTCTTTTTACAATAAATCTTTGTATGCTGCGACAGTTCTTGGATCGGGCGCAATTTTTGGAGCAGTGCTCTTTGGAACTTTGAGTAAATGGCAAAAAGCAAGGCTCCTGTGGCTTTTGTTTTTATTCCCTATTTTGGCAGCAGCAGCGTTGGGATTATACATTTCTGTCTTTTCTTATTTCAGACTCTTATTTATTTTGCCTTTATTTTATCTCCTAGCAGCATATGGTGCACAAAACCTGGGCACACGGTGGTTTAAACCGCTGTTGGCAGGAATACTATTTATAAACCTCACTGCCGGTTCGCTTTATCTTTTTACGCCGCGGTTCCACAGAGAAGATTGGAAAAGTGCAGTTGCCTGGATTGAGCAGAATGCAGCGGGGAAAAGTGCAGCAACTCTTTTTGTTACTAACAATCAGCGCGATCCTTATATTTATTATTCAAAAGGTATACCTTCGTTTGGTCCTGATGGACTTGGGAGAGGGAATTTTGAGAAAATATACCTGATGCGGTATGTTCAGCCTATTTTTGATCCGCAAGATAGCTTGCGTAAAAAAATTGAGAGTGTGGGATACCAAAAGTTGGTGGAAAAAGATTTTAATGGTGTAACCGTTTGGGTGTATGAAAGGAGTATTTATGCGAATTTGTATTGATGTCTCACAAGCAGTTTATGGCACAGGTGTTGGCGATTATACAAAAAATTTAGTTACCCGCCTTTTGCAGGTTGATTTGAAAAACGAGTACGCTTTATTCGGTGGGGCATTAAGACGACGGGGTGAGCTGCAGCAGTTATTTCCGCCTACAAAAAACAGCACCCTCAAATCTTTCGTTTTTCCCCCGACAATCGCTGATATTTTTTGGAATAATTTACACACATTACCTATTGAAAAGTTCGTTGGCGATATAGATCTTTTCCACTCTTCTGATTGGACACAACCGCCAACTCGTGCTTTCAAAGTAACGACAATTCATGACCTTGCCCCTTTGCGTTATCCGCAATATACACCCAAAAAGATATTGGAAGTGCACAAAAGGCGTTTGGGGTGGGTTGCAAAAGAAGTCGATCGGGTGATTGCTGTTTCTTCTTTTACCAAGCAAGAAGCTGTAGAGCTTCTAAAAATTAATCCGGAAAAAATTGTTGTTATCCCTGAGGCAGGAGATGAAAGACTTGCTCATGCTAGTTCTGACGAGATAGAGCGCGTAATGAAAAAATATAAAATCCCTCAAGAATATCTTTTGGTTGTAGGAACAAATCCAAGAAAAAATCTTCCCAACATCACGCAAGCATTCAAAGCCTTACGAGATAAATACAGACTGTCGTTGGTAGTTGTGGGTAAAAAGCCAGATGAATTTTACGAAAGAGGAATTATTTTTACCGGCTTTACTAATTTTGAAGACTTATCAGCTCTTTACTCCGGAGCTGCTGCGCTAGTTTATGCATCTTTGTATGAAGGTTTTGGGCAGCCGATTTTGGAGGCGATGAAACTGGGTTGTCCTGTGATTACATCCAACACATCAAGTTTGCCCGAAGTAGCGGGGGATGCTGCGGTGTTGGTAAATCCTACAAAAACCGGAGAAATTGTGGATGGTATTGTAGAAATTGTTAGAAACAGGGAAAAGTGGGCCAAAAAAGGGAGGCAGAGAGCAAAGGAGTTTTCTTGGGAAGATACGGCAAAGCTGACACTGAGGGTTTATCAAGAGGCAGGTCTGTAAGGGGACCCCTTGCCACTCATGGGCGTGCCTGCAAGGGGTCCCCTTGAAAACTGAAATATGAGAATTGGTATTGACGGCAACGAAGCAAATTTAAAAAACCGCGTGGGTGTAAATCAATATGCTGCAGAATTGTTGTGTGCTCTGGAGAAATTGAAAGAGGCGCAAGTTCACGAATGGGTGATTTATTTGGCTTCCCCGCCTCTCCCCCATTTGCCCAGAGAGCGTGAAGGGTGGAAGTATGAAATATTATCCGGACAAAGGATGTGGATTATAAAAAAACTAATGCCGCGTCTTTGGCGAAACGCGGATAAAATTGATCTTATTTTTACACCCAGCCACTATGCTCCGCCGATTATGAAGATCCCTTTGGTGATGTCGGTTATGGATTTGGGATACTTACGTTTTAGAAGTCAGTTTACAAAATACGATTTCTACCAGCTGAAATATTGGGGTCAGTGGACAATGCGAAAAGCAAAAAAGATATTGGCCATTTCCGAGAGTACGAAAGCCGATTTGGGAGAGACCTATCCTTGGACAAAGGGTAAGGTTGTGGTTACACTCTTAAGCTACGACAGGCTACAGTTTAAATATCCGGTGTCAAATAAGGAAATCGAAAGGGTCAAGCAAAAGTATGGCATTGCGGGAGACTATGTATTGTATTTGGGCACATTGAAACCGAGCAAGAACATAGAAGGAGTGGTGGAAGCATTCCATTTACTCATCACCCATCACCCATTACTTGCCACCAAATTAGTGGTTGCCGGCAAGAAAGGTTGGTTATATGACACTATTTTGAAAAAAATAGATGAGTTGAAGCTGCAAAACCGCGTTATTTTTACCGACTTTTTCCCCGAAGAAGAGAAAGCCCCTTTAATGGCTGGGGCGAAAGTTTTTGTTTCGCCTAGCTTTTGGGAAGGTTTTGGAATTCCCGCTTTGGAAAGTATGGCTGTCGGGACACCTGTTATTGTTTCCAATGTCGCCAGCTATCCGGAAGTGGTGGGTAAAGCAGGTATTTTAGTTAATCCGTACGATGTAGAAAGTATAACTGAGGGGATAAACGAAGTAGTTTCCGCCTCTCCCGCAGCATATGATAAGATGATAAGAACAGGTTTGGAGCAAGCCGCAAAATTTTCCTGGGAAGAAACAGCACGGAAAACTTTGGACGTATTAACAAATTTATGAGTCTTTTCCAAGATAAAAATGGCAACAAGTTAACTCTCTCTCAATCTTTGGGGAAGATTGCAAACAGACTTAGCAATTATTTTCTTGATTTTGAATTAATGGTTTTACGCTGGGTTGGTCATATCCCCATACACACAATCCGGCACGCAGTTTACATATTGGCCGGAGTTCGTATGGGTAGAGGTTCAACAATCCACATGTGGGCCAACTTTTTCCAGCCCAAGAATATTGAAATTGGGCAAGATACGGTAATTGGGAACAACGTATTTCTCGACGGTCGCGCACCTTTAATTGTCGGCAACCACACCGATATAGCCGCGGAGGTTTTAATCTACAACTCCGAACACGATATTCATTCTGAAGATTTCCATGCCATAGAAGGACCGGTAGAAATTGGGGATTATGTTTTTATTGGTCCTCGGGTTATAATCCTGCCCGGCGTAAAAATCGGCAGAGGGGCGGTTATCGCGGCTGGCGCGGTGGTAACTAAAGATGTTCCGGAATTTGCGATAATGGGTGGAGTTCCCGCGAAAGAAATTGGCGAAAGAAAGAATAAAAATCCCCGCTATGCCATTGGCAGAGCACGTCTTTTCCAGTAACTGACTTATAAAATCATGAAGTTTTTTGAGGTTCTCCTTAAGATCACGGCTGGTTTGATACTTTTATTTACTTTTGTGTATTTGGCTGTGCCATCACCTCGTTTCCCCAAACAACTGCCCGACAGTGTTCAATCGTTGGAGGAGGCTGATTTAGAAACTCCACTAAGGCGAACATATTTTTCCAACATGTCTAGATCAGACATTTTGAAATACTACCAAAAACAACTGGCCGCAAGCTTGCTGATACCTGTTCCTGCCTATATTGTTTACTACCCGCCAGAAGACTCCCAAATTTTAATCCGTGATCAAACAAGGACTGTACACTTGCCTGAAATAATACATCCTTTCAGGGAGTCGTTATTCGTTAATTTTTTTGAAGCTAAAAGTGCAAAAGATGAAATATGGTATAAGGGTGTTCATTACCAAGAAAGAATTACTTTACGATATGTACCCTCTTCGCCTGTAGTTAGAATAGTAATTATTTTTGTTTCAGTTGTGGTGCTGTTGTTTTTGTTCAAAGAAGTGGTACTGACTGTAGTTAGTATTTTTCGCAAAACCCTTTCGAGATGAAAAACCAGCCTGACCTCTCAATTATTATCTTAAGTTATAACACAAAAGCTTTAACCAGAGCTTGTATTGAATCAGTTGTAAAATATACAAAGACTCTAGAGTATGAGTTGATAGCAGTTGATAATGCTTCCAGAGACGGATCCGTAGAAATGCTTAAAGGTTTGAAAAAAAAGATTGGCAACCTAGTAGTCATTTATAGTAAAGAAAACTTGGGGTTTGCGCGGGGCAACAATTTGGGAATGGGGATTGCTCAAGGCAAATATATCCTGCTTTTGAATTCGGATACGGAGCTTAGGGAAGATGCTGTCTCGCCATTGATTTCCTGGATGGAGCAACATCCAAAAGTTGGAGTGGCTACTTGCAAATTAACAAATCCGGATGGGAGCATACAGGCAACGGGGGGTATGTATCCGGATTTGTGGCACCTTTTTTTGTGGTCAACGTTTTTGGATGACTTGCCAGGCGTGGGGAAGCTTTTTGGCTCTTATCATCCACATCCTACCTTTTATCGCCAGGAACATTCACTTGATTGGGTGACTGGGGCGTTTATGTTAATCCGCAAAAACGCGCAAGAAGAAGTTGGAGAGTTTGATCCAAAGTTTTTTATGTATGCTGAAGATATGGAATATTGCTATAGATTTAAGAAAAAAGGTTGGGGAATTTGGTATGTGCCGATTACGAAAGTTATGCATATAGGCGGCGCCTCAAGTACCGGCGAAGGCGTTCGCTTTTCTGATAATGTTTATGGGAAAGAGAGGAGTGTGGTAGGGGAATTTAGAGGTATTGGCTTATTTTACCGGAAGCATTTTCCCCCGCAGTCTCCCTTGGCGTCAGTTTTGTTAAAAACTGGTGCATCATTGCGGTTTCTGGTGTTCGGTTTGCTGTTAGGCCAAAAAGGAGCAAGGGAAATTTATGCGAAAGCTTTTGCAAGTATCTAACTTACATTTAGCGGATATCTTAAAATATGGTTTAGCAGCCATACTTTTGGCTGTCCCTTTATACCCAAAATTTCCTCTTTTTTCTGTTCCGGGGACATACGTTGCAATTCGCGCTGAAGACTTTCTGATTAGCTTTCTGACCTTTTTTTGGGTGCTTCATGTTTTGTGGAATAGACAAATCATAGCACTTCTCAAGGATAAGTTAGTACAGGCCGTTTTGATTTATTGGGTTGTCGGGTTGTTATCAGTCTTGAGTGCGATTTTTTTGACCAAAACAGTTTCATCACATATTGCTTTATTGCATTGGGCCAGGCGCGTTGAGTACATGCTTCCTTTGCTGATTGCTTATTCAGTTGCTCTAAAAATCGACAAAAGCAGATTTTTTGCCCAGTGTTTATTTATCGGCGTATTTTTTGTGTTTCTTTTTGGCTGGGGACAAATACACTTGGGTTTGCCTGTTATCACAACTCAAAATGAAGAATACTCAAAAGGTTTGGCGCTCAGGTGGATTCCCGGGGCAAGACTTGGGTCAACTTTTGCCGGACATTATGACCTTTCGGCGTTTTTGGTGATGCTTTTATCATTATCAACGACACTCTTTTTCTATTACAAGAAAGTAAAAAACAGGCTAAGTTTTTTGACATTTTCAGTTTTGCCTGCTTACTGGCTAATGCTTAGAGCCGAATCCCGTGTGTCTTTTATTGCCTTGTTAGTGGGAGTTTCTGTGGGTTTATGGATTTTCCACAAAAAAAGATATGTTGTACCAGTAGTTTTAGTAGCGGTTCTGGGAGCTGTATTTTTCAGCAATTTAGGAGC
>CAYYLO010000009.1:15955-28351 GCA_964472675.1 uncultured Gammaproteobacteria bacterium
GCTTTTGCTAAAAACCCGCTTTTGGGAACAGGGTATTCATCCATTTCTCTAGCTACAGATAATGATTATTTGCGCGCTTTGGGAGAAGTCGGTTTGGCTGGAGTATTGGCATTTTTATTAATTATTTTGCGGATTTTTGAAAAGTTAATTACTTTTGTCAAAAAAGCCAAACACGATTGGAAATATGGTTTTGTTGTTGGTTATTCGGGAGGATTGGCGGGGATTTTGGTAAACGCAAGTTTTATTGATGTTTTTGAGGCTTCCAAAGTTGCTATAATCTTTTGGTTGTTGACTGGAATTGCCCTTGGTATTGTAGACCGTTGGAGTTTGAAAGAAAGGACAGGCAAATCTTGAAAAAAACTTATCTGTACTGGTTAGTATTAATGGCAGTCTTGGGCTTAGGGTTGGTGGTGCGTCTTTATAAAATAGACAACCCTGTTGCCGACTGGCATTCCTGGCGACAAGCAGACACTGCCTCTGTAACCCGCAGATATATCCAAAACGGCATAGATCTTCTGCACCCACGGTATCACGACATTTCTAATATCGCCTCAGGTTTAGATAATCCGGATGGTTGGAGATTTGTAGAATTTCCAGTTTACAATGCGCTTCACACTATTTTATTCAATGCATACCCCGCTTTCGGAATCGACAAGTGGGGGAGACTGACTTCAGTTCTGTGTGCCCTGGTTTCTACATTTTTTATTTTCTTGTTGGGACGAAGGATTTGGGGTCCGAAAGAGGGAATTTTGGCTGCGTTTTTCTTTGCGGTACTGCCTTTCAACATTTATTTTTCGCGGGTGATTTTGCCAGAGCCCATGGCAGTTATGTTTATAACTATTTCTATTTGGGCGTTTGCCCGCTATGTTCATACTGAAAAGTTTTGGGATGTTATTGTTTCCGGCACAGCTTTATCGCTGGCAGTTTTGGTAAAACCTTACATAATTTTTTACGGTTTGCCTATTCTTTACTTGGCCTGGGCAAAATTTGGAGTTAAAAAGCTAATTGGAAATCCTAGCCTTTGGGTTTTTCTTTGTTTGGCTGCCACACCATTTTTCCTTTGGCGCGCCTGGATGTGGCGCGAAAATTATCTTGTTGGCATCCCCCATTGGGCCTGGGCCTTTAACGGAGACAATATACGCTTCCGCCCCGCCTTTTGGTGGTGGATTGTTGAAGAAAGATTGGGACGAATGATTTTGGGGGTGTGGGGAGTATTACCATTTATCGTTGGACTGTTGGTAAAACCTCAAGGAAAATACCCGTACTTTTTACATATTCTGGTTGGCAGTCAGTTGATTTACGCTTCTGTTGTCGCCACTGCCTCGGTAAGACATGACTATTATCAAACGCTAGTTATTCCAGCAGTAAGTCTTGCGTTGGGAGTTGGAACTTATACTTTGTGGACGAGTCACGAGTTTTCCAAACAAATCGTGCGCTTAGTGACTGCAGGCAGTATTGCGGCAGGTCTCTTTTTTTCTTTTTACCAAATTAAAGAAAACTACAAAATCAATCACCCCGAGATAATAACTGCAGGTAATGCCGCAGACAAATTGCTTCCCCAAAACGCTGTTGTTATTGCACCGTACAACGGCGACACTGCATTTTTGTACCAAACAAAACGGCGCGGTTTCCCCTTTATTACTTACCCTTTGGCAGAAATGGTCAACAATTTAGGAGCGCAGTATTACGTATCTGTAAATTATGATTCCCAGACAAAACAGGCAATGAATGAATATAAAGTTATGGAGCAAACGGATAAGTATGTCATCATCAACCTGACGAGCAAAAAACAATGAGAGTTTTGATGTTAACCCCCTATCTTCCGTATCCCCCGTCCTCAGGGGGGCAAATTAGGTCTTATAATTTAATAAAACAACTTTCAAAAAAGCACGACATAACGCTTTATTCGCTAATCAAACACGATGAGGAAAGAAGATATATTGGGGAGTTGGAAAAGTACTGCACGCAAGTGAAAGTATTTAAACGCCCGACAAAACCCTGGACGCTGGCAAATATTTTAAAAACCGGGATGGGGCCTTATCCATTTTTGATGATCCGCAATTTTTCTCCGGCAGAAAAAAGCGATCTTGCCGATGTTTTGAAAAATGAAAAGTTTGACATAATTCACGCTGAAACTTTTTACGTCAGTTTGCATATCCCGCAAACAGATATCCCTATCGTCTTGGTAGACCAAACAATAGAATACGAGGTTTATCAGCATTTTGTAGAGAATTTTAAATGGAAGTTGTTGCGACCATTGTTAATGATCGATGTTTTAAAAATAAAACTTTGGGAGACGCGGTACTGGAAGAAAGCCGCGCGGGTTATTGCTTTATCAGAACGTGACGCCAATTCGATGAAAAAATTAGTGCCCTCATTAAACGTAGCGGTGGTTCCAAATGGGGTGGGAGAAGACTTGATGGAAAATGTTCCGCTCCACTTTTGCCAAAAAATAATTTTTGTTGGCAATTATGCCTGGCTGCAGAATGTCGAAGCGGTTAACATTTTAGTACGCGAAATATTTCCAAGGGTAAAAAAGTATGTTTCGGATGCCAAGTTGATTATTGTTGGCCAAAATACCGATAAAATTCCTTCTATTAATGATAAAGATGCAGAAGTGGTTGACTTAAAAATTGAAGATATCGGCGGAATCCAAAAAGCGTACCACGAGGGTGGGATTATGGTTGCGCCATTATATGGTCCATCGGGTGCGCGGTTAAAAATTGTTGGCGCAATGGCGGCAAAGTTGCCAGTTGTAACAACTTCAATCGGCATTCTGGGGATTGATGCAGAGGACGGCGAGCATGTGCTTTTGGCTGATACATACGATGAGATTGCGCAAAAAGCCGTAAAATTATTAACCGATAAAAAGCTCTATAAAAAAATTGCTTTAAGCGCGCGTTATTTGGTGGAAGATAAATATACCTACGAGACTATTGCAGAAAAGTTAGACTATGTATACAAGGAGGCAGCCGGTGGCAAAAGTTGATTTAAGCATTATTATTCTGGTTTACAACGCAAAAGAGTATTTAGAGGGGTGCATAGAGTCAATTAAACGTTCAGATCTGGGCAAAATTACATGGGAGATTGTTTTGGTAGACAACCTTTCAGCCGACGGTTCACGCGAGTGGATAAGTAATCTTGCTCATAAAAACAAACATATAACGGCCGTACTAAATTTGTCCAATTTAGGATTCTCAAAAGGAAACAATACGGGTGTAAAAATTGCTTCAGGAAAATATGTGCTTTTTCTAAATCCAGACACTGTTTTGCCCAGTAACGTATTACAAAAAGTTTTCGATTACATGGAAGGTCATCCAGATGTTGGAATAGCAACTCCCGGACTGGTTTTGCAAACAGGCGAGTTGGACAGTGTGTCGCACAGGGGCTATCCAACACCATGGAATGCTTTTTCTCATTTTATCGGGCTGAGGTCGCTTTTTCCCAAAAGTAAACTTTTCGCGGGTTATACAATGGGTTGGCTAATAGATAATCAGGAACCTCACGAAGTGGAAGCAATAAGTGGCGCTTTCTTTTTTGTAAGAAGAGAAGTAGGCGAGCAAACCGGATGGTGGGATGAAGATTATTTTATGTACGGGGAAGATATTGATTTTTCATATAGGATAAAAAAAGCAGGCTGGAAAGTTATGTTCCTGCCTGGCCTCAAGGTTTTGCACTATGGCGGTGTGTCGGCAGGGATTAGAAAACACATCCGTAGTGTAAGCAATGCCTCGCCAGAGACCAGATTAAGATCTGCCAAAGCTTCTATTTGTGCAATGCGGATTTTTTTTGAAAAACACTATAAAAAGAGATACTCCCTTCCGATGCGCCTGATAACGGGAATAGGTATATTTCTACTTGAACAGTTGCGCCTTGTGCAAATCAGAATAGGAGTTTATTAAAAATGAGCAGAATTGGCATTGACTGCCGGTTGTGGGGAATAGGGCATACTGGTATTGGCCGGTATACCGAAGGATTAGTTGAAAACCTGCAAAAAATTGACCGCGAAAACGAATATGTTTTGTTTTGCCGCAAAAAAGATTTTGAGAGAATCAATGTCCCGGGCTGGAAAAAAACCATTGCCGATATACCCCACTATTCTTTTTTAGAACAAACAAAACTGGTCCAGATATTTTTGAGAGAAAATTTAGACCTTTTACACACTCCTCATTTTAACGTTCCGATTTTGTATCCTAAGCCCTATTTAATTACTATCCACGACATTTTATGGCACAAATCTTATGGAACCAATGTGACAAATCTTTCTGCACCTTTGTATTGGGGTAAGTATGCTGCGTATCGGGTAGCAGTAAAATTTGCCGTTGCCAAAGCAAGAAGAATTGTTGTTCCCAGTCATGCCGTGGAAAAAGACGTGGTCGACTTTTTTCCAAAGACAAAAGGGAAAATAAGTGTAACTTATGAGGGTGTAAGTGCGCTACCTCAAGGTGAAACAGCCAAAAACAAAACATCATACCTTCTATATGTGGGGAACCTGTATCCTCACAAAAATGTTGGGAATTTGGTGCGGGCTTTTAAAAGTTTGACCGATTTGGAATTGATTATTGTTTGTGGCAGGAGTGTTTTTCAGGAAAAGTTTAACCAGTTTTTGAAAAGTCAAAAGGTGAGTGGAGTGAAACTTTTGTACACGGTTACTGATTCAGAACTTGCCACCTTGTATAAAAACGCCCGGGCGTTTGTATTTCCAACATTATCGGAAGGATTTGGTTTGCCGGGTCTCGAGGCAATGAGCGTTGACTGCCCGGTTGTTTGTTCAGACATTCCTGTCCTTAGAGAAGTTTATGGTGATGCCGCCTTGTACTTTAACCCGCAGAGTGTGCAGGACATAGCAGACAAAATAGAAAAGATTCTTGAAAATAAAAAGCTGCGGACCACCTTGGTGGAAGAAGGGCAGAGGCAGGTAAAGAAGTACTCCTGGCGAAAAATGGCGGAGGAAACTCTTGATGTTTACAAAGAGGTGTTGGCCCGATGAAAGTTGCTTTAGTTTACGATAGGGTAAACAAATGGGGTGGGGCAGAGCGGGTACTTTTATCGCTTCACAAACTTTTTCCTGAAGCTCCGCTTTTTACTTCTGTATATAATCCGGAAACTGCCGGATGGGCAAAAGTCTTTACTCGTGTTATCCCCTCTTTTTTGCAGAAATTTCCTTACGCTTCCGTGCGCCATGATTTTTATGCACCACTCATGCCATTGGCTTTTGAGTCTTTTGATTTTTCCGGTTACGACCTGGTAATTTCAGTAACTTCCGAAGCCGCTAAGGGTATTATTACCAAGCCAGGAACAGTGCATATCTCTTATTGCCTTACCCCTACCCGTTATTTGTGGAGCGGATACGAGGAATATATAGACACTCCCCTGCGCCGCAAAGTACTTGCTCCAGTGGTGGGATATTTGCAGCGGTGGGATCAAGTTGCTGCCCAAAGACCTGATGTTTTGATTGCGATATCTAAAACTGTGCAACAACGCATTGAAAAATATTACGGCCGAGAGTCTGTTGTCATATATCCCCCTGTCACTCTGGCTTGTCCAGAGTCAGCAGATTCTGGACGCGCTGTGCTTGCCAGAATGACAAATGACCATCAATATTATTTAGTAGTATCAAGATTAGTGCCATACAAAAAGGTGGACTTAGTCGTACAGGCTTTTAACGTAAACGGCAAGCCGCTGATAATAGTGGGAACTGGAAGTGAAGAAAAACGTTTACGGTTGATGGCTAAAGGGAACATAAAATTTACAGGATTTATAAGTGATACTGATTTGAGCCAATACTATAAAAACTGCAAAGCTTTAATTTTCCCCCAGGAAGAAGACTTTGGCATAGTTTCCGTAGAGGCTCAATCGTTCGGCAAACCTGTTATCGCACACAAAAGTGGTGGTGTAGTAGAGACCGTGACCGGCAAAACAGGCATGTTTTTTGAAAGACAAACAGCAGGCGACTTGCTGGATGCAATACAGGGATTTGAAGTCCGTCGTTTTGCTGAGAAAGACTGTATAAATAATGCAAAAAGGTTTAGTGAGGAGAAATTTTTGGAAAGTTTTGCTAAAATGGTAGATACTCTGGTGTGATAAGTATGAGTTATGAACCTGTTAAGCGATTAATAGACATTCTCTCTGCGGTTGTGCTTCTTGTAGTTTTTTCTCCTGTCATGCTTGCAACTGGAATAGCTATTAAGCTTACATCCGCAGGGCCGGTTTTTGCGGATACTCCAAAGCGTGTTGGCAAGAACGGAAAGCTTTTCCGTTTATATAAATTCCGCTCGATGATTGTGAATGCGTACGAACTTTTACGGACTGACCCGAAGTTCAAAAAGGCATACGAAGAGCAACAAAAAGGAGGAAATTACAAAATTAAAAATGACCCGCGAATAACGCCAATTGGAAAAATTATTAGAAAATATTCAATTGACGAAATGCCTCAGCTTATTAACGTTTTAAAAGGAGAGATGAGTTTGGTGGGCCCGCGGCCATATTATCCTGAAGAGCTGAAAATTCAAGAACATAAGTATCCAGAAACCAAGCAATTGATTCGCGAAACACTGTCAGTTAAGCCGGGAGTAACTGGCTATTGGCAAGTATCGGGGCGGTCAGATGTGCCGTTTGACAAAAGAATTGCGATAGACGCAACTTACGTTAGGAACCTGTCATTTTTTCTTGATCTGGAAATTATTTTTCGTACCCCCTGGGCAATGATTTCCGGCAAAGGCGCTGTGTAGATTGCACCGCTGTTTTTGTGTTACACTTGAGAGAACGCATGGCAAAAATAGAAGATATGCCTAAAATTGATTTTTCTGCTCCTTTGCCGCAACCTGCGCCTGTCTTGCCGTCTAGACGCTTTTTTAGCAAGAAGATAGCACTTCCAGTTCTTGGGGCAGTTGGATTACTGGCGCTTTTACTAATTTTCTTTCTTGTACTGCCTGTCCTGTCAATCCGTGTTTCTGCGCAAAAGCTGGCTAGTTCCGCTCGCGAGTTGGAGACTGCTGCTTCTTCTCAAAATTTAACTCAGGCGCAAAATGCTCTTAATAAAACCAAAAAAGATCTTAATACTCTTGATGGCGATATCAACAGGCTTGTATGGGTGAAACTGATTCCGGGTTTGGGAAATTATTGGGCAGATGCGAAGCATTTAACGGTTGGAGGTAAGGCTGGACTGGAAGCTGGCGACACAGTTATTCAAGCCATAGAACCTTACAGTGATATCCTGGGTTTGAATGGTGGCAAACAAGCAGAAGATGGGACAAAAACGGCAGAAGACAGAATTAACTTTATTGTTGGAACTATAGATGGGCTCATTCCTCAAATGGATACAATCTCCCAAAAAACTACTGTTGCCTCTTCGGAAATATCAAAAATTGACCCCAACAGGTATCCAGAGTATTTTCAAGGCAAACCAGTCCGTGCAACGGTGAAGAAGGCTATCGAGGCGGTCCAGAAAGCGCATGAGGTTTTAAGTGACGGCAAGCCATTTTTAGAGCAGCTGCCTTACATCTTGGGTACAAAAAATGAAAGAACGTACCTTATTTTGTGGCAGAACGACAAAGAACTTCGCCCCACAGGCGGTTTTATTACAGCCTATTCGATAGTTAAGGTAAATAAAGGTAAATTTGAGCCTGTGGTTTCAGATGACATTTATCAATTAGATAAGAAATTTAACAGTAAAATTCCGGCTCCGGAACCGATTAAAAAATATTTGCCGCTTGTGCCTTATTGGAACCTTCGCGATATGAATTTGTCGCCGGACTTCAAGACTTCAATGGACACTTTCTACCAAAATTATTCAACAATCAAAAATGCAACCCCAATTGATGGGATAATTTCTGTTGACACTTACCCTTTGGTTGGACTTTTAAAAGTCATGGGGCAACTGGGAGTTTCTGGTTTTGGGAACTATTCAGCTGATAATGATTCGCGCTGCAACTGCCCTAACGTTATTTATCAGTTGGAGTCTTATGCCGATGTTGCCGGACCGATTGTTTGGGATGATATCTCGGGCAAAATTGTCTATAAACCGCCTCATGCTGATAACCGCAAAGCCTTCCTTGGACCTTTGATGAATACTCTAGTTGCCAACGCGATGGGCCAGCCTAAAGATAAGTTGTCGGGACTTTTCCAGGTAGGTTGGGACTCGCTAACTCAAAAACACGTTCTCTTTTATATGCGCGATCCCCAGGTTCAAAAGGCCGTAGAATCGTTCAATGTCGCGGGACGCATTCAAGATACCACGGGGGATTTTCTGGCTATAAACGACACTAATTTTGCGGGCGCAAAATCTAATTTGTATGTCCAAGAAAATGTGACTCTTAACGTGGAGCAAAGCAAAACCGGAAGTACCAATTCGCTGACCATTAAGTATTCAAATCCGCAGAAGTACGATGGTTGGTTGAACGGGCCGTATCGGGATTGGATCAGGGTTTATGTTCCCGCAGGATCGGCTTTGGTTGACTCAACGGGTTCGGATGTGCCGGTAACTACTTCGCAGGATTTGGGGAAAACTGTTTTTGAAGGATTTTTTACGCTACGGCCGATGGGGGTAACGGAGTTGCATTTTAAGTACAAAACGCCTTTTGTGCAAAAGAAAGGCTACAAAGTTTTAATTCAAAAGCAACCTGGCACAGAAGGACATCAGTATGAAGTTAAGTTTGGCAAGCAAAAAGAATCTTTTACGCTCTCCTCAGATAAAGAACTCTCCTTCTAAAGAAAGAAAAAGGCCGGGGTCCTACAAAACGCTTGTGTGTATCACGTCGAGAACCCCAGCCTGCGGAGGACACTTCCTTTTTTTGCGGCTTAGTCGCGTGTGAGGTAGATATGTGTCGAGTATATCCCGACCACACGGAAATGTGATCCCCGATCCAGCTCGGTGGGGTTTTGGAAATAGGGCAGGAAGACGACTCCTGCACCTCCTCTACCCACGCCGGTCACAAGCTTGCCGTTAGACAGCTGCAGCTCGTAGAGACCGCAGCCTGAGTCCGCACCTTCGCCGGCCTCTTTTGCGGGCACATATCGTGCCGACAAGAAGACGACTATGTCTCCCTCGCGCACGTTGGCTGTTGTCAGCCGCGGAGGGTAAACAGGATCGCAGGGTCCTGGTTTGTGTTGTGGTGGGAACCAGAGAACCCAAAAAAACGTTGCCGAAATCATCAGAAACATACATAGACGCCACATAACGGCCACCCTTCTTAGTTTGTCTTGGTGCGAAACTGCTTAAGGCGTATTATCTCACGCAAAAACTACAATGTCAACCCATAGTATAAGGGAGGTGGAATAACTTTGTTAGAATATAGAATGGAACAGAGAACTTACTTCACAGAAGGAGTGATTTTGGCCAGGAAAAACTTTGGTGAGGCGGATCGGCTTTTGGTTATTTTCTCCAAACATTACGGCAAGATTCGCGCTATTGCAAAAGGTGTGCGAAAGCCTGCATCAAGAAAACGAGGCTCCCTGGAAATTTTTAACTATGCGCGCATACTACTGGCGCGGGGGAAAAATTTAGATATTGTGACGGATGTGGAGGTCAAAGAAGGATTTGAGTCCTGGCGGAAAGATTTAGTTAAGGTTGGTATTGCCTACCATCTTTGTGAGATAGTCGACAGGTTAACGGTAGAGCATCAAGAACACAAAGCTATCTTGGACTTAATCTTAGATTGCTTCAGTGCTCTTGACCGGCTTGATTACTGGCAGCTTTACGCCTTAACGCAAAACTTTAAGCTCGAAGTATTGGAAGAACTCGGATTTTTATCAAAACACAAACCCTCTCCGCGCGAAGTAGATGACCTTATCGAAGACCTAATTGGCAGCAAGCTCAAAACTTCCAAGTTTTTAAAAACTCTAGCTTGACAAGGTGTGCCTGACAGGGTGGAACCCTGTCGCGGCGCGATATGTCGCACTTTGCAAGGGGACCCCTTGCAAAGCACTCGCAGTTAAGGTACGTATTGCGGCGTTATTTGGCAGTGTGCTACATTGGATTAATGGCCAAGAAAAAGAAAGAAGCGGCAAAGACTAAGTGGGGTCAGTTAATTGCCGCAATTGCTCTTTGTGAAGGAGTTGGAATCGCTGGTTCATTCTTTACCGTTTCTTCGATTCCGACCTGGTACGCAACATTAAATAAGCCTGCATTTTCTCCCCCCAATTATCTTTTTGCCCCGGTTTGGACAACTTTATATGCTTTGATGGGGGTAGCGCTTTACCTACTGTGGCACAACAAAGAAAAAGGGGCAAACATACTTAAGAATTTGTTTGTATTACAACTCGTACTTAATGCCATTTGGTCTCCGATATTTTTTGGCGCACAAAATATCGGCCTTGCCTTTGTGGTCATTATCGCTCTTTGGATCTCGATCGCGGCTTTGATTTATAAAGCCTGGTGTGAGGATGAAAGAGTGAGCTTGCTTCTCCTGCCTTATCTTCTCTGGGTAAGTTTTGCCGCTGTTTTAAACCTCTTTCTTTGGCAACTTAATTAGCTGTGATACACTGTAATTATAGAATATCGGCTCGCTTTGTGTTATAATGCGTTCCTAATCTCGCACATTAAGGTGGAAAGATGCCTCTTGAACAGAAAGTCTGGGATCTTGTGCGCAATTTGAGTGAGCCAACCCGCCAGGAATCGTTGAGACTTATAAACTTAGCAGGACGAACCGGTCTGGTCGGTGGCGGCTTTTTGTTTAAGCAGTTGTCGCGGGAGTGGCTTGACGGCCTTTCTCAAATTGCCGCCGGAGAGCTTGTGACGCTGGAACAGGTGCGCGCAGAGTTGAGTAGATCAGTCTACTCTTCCGGAGCGCGCAAGGCTGTCGAAGAGTATGACTGTGTCACAAGAGCCCTTGGTGTTGCCCAACCCATGACAGAAGCGGAAATTGAGAGGGCTGTGAGAAGGATCATGACTGAAGCTGGTCTGATCTGACACGAGAGACTTCAAACCTTGCTTGTCACACTCGTCGCGATGCTTCGCCCCGCAAGTCTTTAGGAAAAATCCAAAAAGACAAGCGGGGCTTTTTTTGTTAACATATTACAAATGACAAACGACCTTATGCAAAAAATTGTGAGTTTGGCCAAAAGGCGCGGCTTTGTTTACCCTGACTCAGAAATTTACGGAGGCTTGGCCAATACTTGGGATTATGGCCCCTTGGGAGCAAGGCTTTTACAAAACATCCGCAATTTGTGGTGGAAGAAATTTGTGGAAACACGCTCTGATATTTTCCCGATCGAATCGGCTTTGATTATGAACCCCAAAGTTTGGGAAGCTTCGGGGCATTTGGCTTCCTTTACCGATCCATTAGTTGAGTGCAAAATTTGCCATGCACGGGTTCGGGCGGATAAGCCTGAAGACATGGAAGCACATACAGCCGATCACCCGGGAGAGGAAGTAACCTGGACGGAACCTAAAAACTTTAACTTGATGTTTAAGACTTTTATCGGAACGGCCCAAGATTCAAAACAGGAAGTCTATCTTCGTCCTGAAACGGCTCAGGGCATGTTTGTAAACTTTAAGAATGTGTTGGTTAGCGAGCGGCCTCGCCTTCCCTTTGGAATTGCCCAAATCGGAAAAGCTTTCCGGAACGAGATTACTCCCGGAAACTTTATTTTTAGAACTTTGGAGTTTGAGCAAATGGAAATTGAGTATTTTGTTAAAAGTGCTGATTGGGAGGCTGCGTTTGAGGGTTGGAAGGAGCGGATGTGGGATTGGATAACCGGTCTTGGGGTTGAGAAAAGTAAATTAAAATGGCGGGCCCATGAAAAAGATGAACTTTCGCATTATTCAAAACGAACTGAAGATATTGAATTTGAATTTCCGTTTGGTTGGGGAGAGTTATATGGATTGGCTTATCGAACGGATTTTGATCTTAAGAATCATTCCGGAAAATCCGTAGAGGAGTTGCAATATGAAGATCCTGAAACGCGTGAGAAGTATTACCCGCATGTGGTTGAGCCTACCTTTGGTTTAAACCGTACGGCTTTGGTGGTTTTGCTTAGTGCTTATACTGAAGAAGGCGAGAGGGTTTATTTGAAACTTAATCCGAAGCTGGCGCCGTACAAAGTTGCTGTCTTCCCTCTCGTTTCTAACAAGCCTGACATTGTGGAAAAGGCACAAGACACGTTTGCCGTTTTACGTTCGACGTTTGCCGTTTCGTGGGATGATCGGGGGAACATAGGTAAGCGGTATGCTGCCCAGGATGAGATCGGAACTCCCTGGTGCGTCACAGTAGATTACCAAACTTTGGAAGACAATACCGTTACCGTCCGTGACCGTGATACGGCGCAACAGGAAAGAATTGCGATTGACCAACTGACTTCATATTTTGCTTCAAAGCTTTCGTAGTAGCGCAATTAATTGCACGCTACCTCTCAGCTTATAGGTTGACTTTTGAGTAGTTTTTATGGTATAGTTAT
>CAYYLO010000009.1:28451-35658 GCA_964472675.1 uncultured Gammaproteobacteria bacterium
GTCGAGTTAGTTGTGATGGCCAGACAGCTGCTCTTTGAGCAAGCAATAAGGAGGGTTTGACATGCGATTTGTCATGGCTGTCTTTGGTGCAATTATGCTTGGGCTGGTTGCACTTGACAGTTTAGCCCGTTGGGGCATGGAACAGGTCAACCGTGGTCTGAATACTAACGCATTCACCCAAGGAGCTACGGCTGGCGGGCTCATGTACCAGCAGGCGGCACCGGTGGTGTTTGCGCTGGGCATGGTTTGCCTGGTAGTTGCGCTCTTCTGGGACGAAATCTTTCGGTATCTGAGCGGTACCAAGTAAGGAGCACAAGGTGGACGAACAAACCCAGCAGATGTTAGTGCAACTCACCTCGGCTCTGCGAGAGCTCACTGAAGCCGTTCGGGAAAACGCCGCGGTGGTCAAGCACGCGTCCGGTGAGCTCGAGCGGAATGGCCGTGAGATCGAGACGTTGAGAATACGCGTATCGCAGCAGATGGAGGTCTCGGACCAGGTGGTTCGGGCCATGCGTCTGCTCACCGATGCAGTGGGGCAGAGCGCGGACGCCACACGGCGTTCCAGCTACCGCTGACCTCCTCCAACCTGTGGGGCAAGTGAAAGAAAGACGCCACAAACGTCAATCGAGTAGCTTGTCCCGCAGGAAACATTTTGAACACATCACAGCTTTCCACCCCCGAGGTGTAAAGCTAAAACACCTCCTCGATGACAGACACAGGCCCGAGGGCTTTTCTTTTTGACTTTCTTATTTTCATTGCATATTATGAATAGTATGTTTAATAACGAGCAGCGGGAAGAAATTTACAAGATATTCGCGGAATGCTTTCATGATGTAATCGTGCCTCTGCTTGAGGAGAAAGCGTCTAAGGATGATATTGCTCGACTGGAAAAAAAGGTTGCAGGAATTGAAACAAAGGTTGATGGATTGCAAACAAAAGTTGACGGAATTAATAGTAAGCTTGATAAAGTGCTTGATAATCAAAATAAACAATTGCAAATTCTTGGTAAATATAATGAGAGAATTGCTAGTTTAGAAAATAGGCTTAATAATTAAATGAACCGTGCTCTGCCAATCCTCGTAGTTGTAGTTTCACTATTAGGTATAGTTGGTGGGGGGTTTTTGGCTTTTAAAAAACTTAGTGCGCCGCCGGCAAAATCTGTTACAGAGTTAGAGGTAAAGGACGAAACTACAGACTTGACTCTTGAGGACAGTCCATATACAACATTGGTTCCAGGCCCCAGTTGTGAATACACGCTTAATATCTCCAAAATCAAAAACAGTCCGGCAAGTGTTGAATATGAAATCATTTACAAAAACGGTGAAGGGGTAACACAAGGAGCGACAGGTTCCATAAAACCTGCTGGTTCTACATCTGCCTCTAAAAAGATTCTTTTTGGCAGTGAATCTTCGGGAAAAAGACGCTGTGACCCGGATGTTTCGGGTGGCTCAATCACATTAAGGTATAGAAATAATGCCGGAAAGGTAATCGGTAGAGCCAGTTCCAACTTTTCTCTGGTTGAAAACGGTCATACCGTTTCGGTTGATAAACTAACTGTCAGTTTTGAGAAAAAAGCAACCGGCAGGGTTTTGGCTATGGGGACGATGGGTTTCCCTTCCTCTGCTCCAGGTAAAGTTTCCGAAGGACCTTATGGAGTATTTACCAACTTAAGTTCTAAAATTTCTCCAACAGTTAAAATCTCTGGCTCAGGCGATCTTTATGCCTGGAGTGGAACTTCTTGGGGTAAAGTGACGGGCGCAACCGCAAACCTCTCTGCTCTTGTGCTACAAGCCCCGTAGTAGCCTCTTTCTGTCTGATTCTCCATACAACAGACCCGTCATCCTGAGCGAAGCGAACGGATCTCCTGCGGATGCAGGCCAGACGCCAACAAGCCGCCAAAGGCGAGCCTCGCCTCGGGTGGGTGGCGAGATTCTTCCCCCGCTCACGAGCGGGGTCAGAATGACAGATAACCAACATGTGTGTTTGATGACTCCCTGTAAAACTTCGGGTATGTTGTGGGATTGACATTGTGTGAAAACGGGCTAATATGGATAAAAGTGGGAAAAAGTGGGAAACCACTCACAAGCCCCCACAATCGCACATTAAATGTGCGGAAGGTGTAGAATCTGCCCAACAACACTAATGCTGATCGGGCAATATATCCAAAAGATAGACCAAAAGGGTAGAACTATACTTCCCGCCAAAATAAAAAAAGAAATAGGCCAAAAGGTTATCCTTTCGCGTTGGTACGAGAATTCTTTGGCGATCTTTGAAGGCGCGGCGTGGAACAAAATAATCCAGGAGGCGACTTTAGGATTATCAGTGTCAGAAGCTGCCCGGGATACGCAAAGATTTTTACTAGGAGGAGCTTACGAGTTGGAACTGGACGATAAAGGAAGGTTTCTGATTCCTTACATATTGCGCGAATTTGCCAAAGTAAGCGTGGAAATAATCTTTTTAGGATTGGGAAACAGAGTTGAGATTTGGGATAGAAAACTTTGGGAAGAGCGCGAAGAAAAGATAACAAAGGAGGCCGGGAAGCTCTTAGAAAGGGCTCAAGGTGTTTATAGTGAACACTGATTTCTGCCAGGAACACAAACCTGTATTGTTAAACGAGGTTATCGCTTTTCTTAATCCAGGTCCTGGTTCCCGCTACATTGACGCAACCGTTGGGGGCGGGGGCCATACATGTGCAATTCTGTCGCGTGGAGGAGAAGTTTTGGGGATTGATCAAGATCCCTATTCTATAGAGACTGCGCAAAGACGCCTAATTTCGTGCCCTGGCGTGTTTGCAAGCAGGTACCGACTGGTACTTGCCAATTTCTCCAAAATAGCTCAAATTGCACAAAAATTTGGTTTCCCTTTTGTTGACGGAATTCTGTTTGATTTGGGTTTTGCCAGTTTTCAAATTGACGACCCAAGCCGGGGATTGTCATTTTCAAAAGATGGCCCGCTTGATATGCGGCTTGACCCGTCTTTGGGGGTTACTGCTTCTGATTTGGTAAATAGCCTGCCTGAAAAGGAATTAGCCAGACTGTTTTGGGAGTACGGCGATGAGCCAAATTCCCGAGCTATAGCAAAGCGCATTATTGCGCAAAGAGCTAAAAAACCTTTTTCAACAACTGGTGAGCTGGCGGAAGCGGTTGGAGGGAAACATCAGCGGATACATCCGGCGACTAAGGTGTTCCAATCCCTAAGAATAGCGGTTAATTCAGAGTTTGAAAACCTGAAAAAGGGATTAGGAGACGCTAGAGAGTTATTAAAACCCGGAGGCCGGATTGCAGTTATAACTTTTCATTCGGGGGAAGACAGGATAGTTAAAGAAACGTTTAAAAGTTGGGAGAAACAAGGGTTGGTAAGGATAGTTACGAAAAAAGTGGTTGTGCCGGAAGAGAAAGAAGTTGAGGAAAACCCAAGAGCGCGCTCAGGCAAGCTCAGGGTGATAGAGAAAATACAAAATGACCAAAAATCAATTCGTGAAGTTTAGGAAAATCACTCCAGGCAATCCTTCTGTGGAGAAAAAATTCAGCAAGAAAAAAATAATGTTGGTAGTTCTGCCTTTGGCATTTTCGCTGGTTTCGCAGATATATATTTCAAATAGTGTTGCGGGAGAGGGGCATGCTTTAAAACAAACTGAAAATCATATCGAAATAATACGGCGCGATAACAAAGTTTTGCGGGAAGAAATCGCAGCTTCTACTTCCCTGGCCAGGCTTGAGGTTGAAAGTCAAAGGTTGGAATTGGGTAAGCCGGAAAGTGTGGTTTATGTTAAAACCGATTCGGCAATTGGGCGCGCCACAGGCAATACCGCGTACGCTTCCAGCATGCAAGCCAGTCAATAGTTGTGCCCGGTGTTTATTGGCCCAAACCTGATTCCGCTGTTCTGGTTCCTTCCTCGTCATTGCGAGGGCCTTAGCCCCATATCGTCATCCTGGAACAGTTCTTGTCACCAATTGTCATCCTGGAGCCGAACGTAGTGAGGCGATAGGATCTATCAATAGATTCTATCGTGCTGCACTTCGTTTAGCACTCCAGAATGACGTCGTAAAGGTCATTCCACTCAGGATTAAAGTTACTGATTAACTGGTCTTTTTTACGCCGAACTAAGTTCTTGACCTGCTTTTCTCTTTTTATTGCTTCGGTAATATCTTCAAAAACTTCGTAATACACAAGCTTGGTCAAATTGTATTTGGCTGTAAATGCAGAACCCAACTTGTTCTTGTGCTGCCAAACTCTTTTAACTAGTTCGCTGGTTACTCCGGTATAAAGTGTTGTATTTGTTTTGTTCGTCATCATGTAGATATAGGAATACTTCATATTAGTACATCCGTCATCCTGGAGCCGAACGTAGTGAGGCGATAGGATCTCTAATCAGATTCTATCAGCCACTTCGTGGCTTCCAGAATGACGCTATAGCTTTCGGCTCCAGGATGACGGTACACATCATGGTGCTCCGGTTGAAGGGCCGAAGCGGATACCGCTGTTTTGGTTGTAGAGGAGCTTCACTTGTAACGGGGTTAGGGCATAGTTATAAATCCTGACATCATCAATCTGGCCATTAAATAACCTATCTGTACCATCTTCTCTTGCTCCTATAGTTAGGCTGACATCATCATTATCGATATTACCTGTTGGAGTTAACGTAGTTGCATCAGAAACACCATTTAAATATATACTTTGCGCCACCCCATTTTGATATGTAGCAACAACCTGATACCAAGTTCCCGTTGTTAATGTGGTAATTGCAGTTAAGTTTCTACCTGTAGAGGAATTGCTGCTAAACCAGTAGAAATTTAGATTGTTATTGCTGTCAACCTGAAATGCGAAGTTTCTGTTTGTGCCGTCATCTCTAGAGACTATTGACTGGTTAAGGTTAAGAGCACCTAGTCTTATCCAAGCAGCAATGGTAATAGAGTTGGTAACATCTACGGTAGTATTATCTCCTGCATCAACATAATCATCTGTCCCATCAAAGTTTAAGGAAGAATTAAACTTCCCTGTTCTGCCGTTATACCAAGCACCAGTGCCATCTGTAGGGGTGGTACAAGTACCACTCGTGCTTTGTGAACCTGAGCCTCCAATATTAATAGTCCCATGGTTAAATGATCCTCCGGAAGGTGGAATAGCAGAATCATGGGCAATATTTCCCTGGCATTCATCAAACTTCCAATGCCCAACAGGAGCCCCCCTGTTATAGTCCCAGGCTATTTGGGCAGCACTCCTGGCGTAGTTAAAGACCCTGACTTGGTCTACTATTCCGTTAAGGTATCTATTGTTGTTATTACTTAATCTGCCTATTTCAAATACTCCACTGCTAAACGCATATGAACCTGTTGAGCTGGAGGAGCCCGCTACAGCATTGTTCACATATAAGGTTCCTCCTGATGAGCTGTTGTACACTACAGCAAGATGATACCATGTGTTCGTTGTGTAAGTTGCGGTGGTTAAGATGTTGAAGATATCTACGCCAGACTCATTCCTTAATAAGAATCTTAAAGTATTATTGTTTTCTAGCTCCAAATAGGCATAACCTGAAGTTTTATTTTTCCCTATTATTCCGGTATCAGCCCCAACTGAGTTGAACTTGACCCATCCCTCCATGGTGAACGAACCGGAATTAATGCCTACATCTCCAACATCTACATAATTATTACTCCCATTAAAATTACCAGAACCACCAATCTTCCCTGGTTTCCATTGGTTACCAAGTGTTCCATTCCAGGTACCGGTGTTCCCATTACCACTTTTATCATTAACAGTAGAACCGGTATTCTCATCAAAATCCCATCTTCCCACAGGTGCAGCGCAGGAGGCAGCATCTCCAGGGATACAATATTCCTGATTAGCAGCATTAGGTTGGTAAGAAGCATTATCCCCTAAGGCTCCTAAAACAAGACTAGAGCCTTTGTTATAATCCAGCTTTACCTCATCAGCAGTGAGAGCATAAGGATAAATTTTGACTTCATCAATCTGGCCGTTGAAATATCTTGAATTTCCAGTTGCATAACCTTGACCTATCTGAAAATTAATTGTTGTTGCAGGAGTCACATCACTTGTACAACTATAACTAGTAGATTGAACTGCATTCACATATATAGTGCAGGTTGTGCTAGTCTTTACAACTGTTACATGCTGCCATATGCTTGCCGTCAGGGAAAATACGTTGGAGTTTCCTATCCACGCTGAACCATTCCCATAGCTGAAGTAATAAGAGTTAAGGTCGGAACTATTTTGTTGTAAAACCATTCCTTTAAAGCCGTCCTGATGATTTCCCCAGATATCAGCGTATCCACCTTGGCTTGTTCCGGGTTTAACCCAGGCAGAAATTGTTAGTGTAGAAGTTAACTGTGGGAATTTGGATCCGGTATCTACATAATCATTGCTCCCATCAAAGACCAAGCCTTTACCAAACTTCCCACTCTGGGTCCAGCCACTTGTTGCAGTAGATGGGGAAGTAGCCATGTTGGTTAGCGTACCTTGCAAGGTCTCACCTTGCGAACCTGAATTGTGAACTGTTGTTCCATAACCCTCATCAAACTTGTAATAAGCTACAGCTCCCCCTGCTCTCCCTGATCCTCCTTGTCCCCCTGATCCTCCTGAAGATGATCCTGCCATAACAGGTGAACGTGCTCCATCTCCCATCATGTCTGAGATTACTTGTTTCTGAGTTCTGACATAGTTATAGATTCTGATATCATCTAGTTTACCTGTCAGGTATGTAGAGTTAGCCAGGCCAAAAGTAATAGCTGAGGCAGTAATTCCTGTGGTGGTAGTAACAGCTACATGGTTCCATGAATTAGCAGTGATTGTTCCATTAACTATTCCATTAACATAGATGACTTTAGTATCAGCAAATCCAGTAGCAGAAATAGTACCAGAGGATGAAGTAATATAGGCTGACCCATTTAAAGCTATCATACTGGCAGTAGCAGATGAAGGGTTAACCCAAAACTCTACTGTTTTAACAGAAGATAAGCTGGTTGATACTGTGACTGAATCATCTGTCCCGTCAAAGTTTAAAGAAGCCCCATATTTACCTGGTTTCCAATTAGCTCCACTGATTGTTCCTGTTGCCCCGCTGGTAGAAGAATCATTAGCAGAAGTACCGGTATTCTCATCTAACCTCCAATGGCCAATAGGAGCTTGTCCTGAAGAATAAGAGGCAGGGGTAATAATCATAGATGCTCCTATAGGAGCTTTCTTCCCT
>CAYYLO010000010.1:0-28752 GCA_964472675.1 uncultured Gammaproteobacteria bacterium
ACTGCCCGATATCACAAGCTTATGTGGAAACACCTGCACAACCTGGGTATTGCCCATCTTCTGCAGGCAAAATATCAAGGCGAAACACTTGTTTCCTGGATTGCTTTTGTCTGGCATGATACCCTTTACTACCCCTACGGCGCCTCAAGCATAAATCACAAAAACGTGATGGCGCCGAATTTAATGATGTGGGAAGCCATAAAATTTGGCAAAAGCCGCGAACTAAAATTGTTTGACCTTTGGGGCAAAGAAGAGGGGAAGGGGTTTACCCGATTCAAAGAGGGCTACAACCCAAAAGTGGTAGAGTTTGTAGGCACTTGGGATCTTATTGTAAGTCCTACACTTTATAAAATTTACAGAACAGCAGAAAATCTGCGCTGGAAATTTCTAAAAATTCCTCTGCCTCTACCCAAACCATCATTTAGATGACCACAGATCTTCGGCAAACTTCACAGTATGCCCAATACATGGCAACCTTGGGATGGCAAACTGCTAAAGTAAACGGCGACTATTTATATTTCCGAAAGTTACCTCTGGCTGGAAACGTTGGCAAATTCCAGCGGCCCCACAAGTTCCCTACAGAGGAGCAACTAATAACTCTTAAAGAGAGTTATCGAATTTCTGTGTTGTATTTTGAACCCCAATTACCCCTACCTCCCAAATTTCCCCAACTTATCAAAGCCCGTTCCACCTTTCTGCCTCCCAAAACAATTCATATCGATTTGACAATACCCGAAGAAACTTTATTGAAAGCAATGAAGCCAAAAACTCGGTACAACATCGGGCTTGCCGCGCGGCGTGGTGTGATAATTAAAAACTCCACTCTAATTAACGAGTTTACTAACCTCTGGCAATCTTCTGCGCGCAAGCGCGGCATGTGGCTTCCCCAAAAGAAAGAAATTAAAGCTTTGTGGAGCGCCTTTGGTGATAAAGCACATTTACTGCTGGCACACTATGCAGAAAAACCCATTGCAGGTGTTTTGTTAGTGGAGTCACCAAAGATTATGTATTACATATATGCCGGCTCAACAAGTGAAGGAAAAAAACTATTTGCGCCAACACTTCTTGCCTGGGAGGCAATAAGACTTGCCAAAAAGAAAAAGAAGAAACTTTTTGATTTTGAAGGAATATATGATCCCCGCTATCCGTCAACAAGAGAGTGGCGCGGCTTTACAAAATTCAAAGAAGGCTTCGGAGGAAAAGTTGTCGAGTATCCGCCCACGCTAGTTTATTACTCAAATCCATTTTTAAAACTTCTTAACATATGAACTACCACTCCTTGCCGCCGTGGTATCCAAAGGCTTCGCCTCCGGCGAGTTCGATCTTGTTCAATTCATCCCGCTTGAGCGGGACTTCTTGAACAATTTTTAATGATATCACGCTGCCTCACAGAAAAGTTTGAATTCGCACTCGCGGCACCAAAGATTGCCGGAGCAGAAAAAGTCTGAGGTTTCTATCTCCTGTTTGGCTTTTAAGATTTCCTGTTTGGCCTCTTCTAGCTGCTTTTTTGTTCGGGTTGTCGAAACTTTTAAAGCTTTGTTGAAAAAATACAAAGACAGAATAATTTTGTCGGTGTCAACTGTAAAAACCGGATCGCGAACTTCCACTGCCGCCAAAGCATAAAAAGAAAGTTGCAAGTCTTTTTCCAGCTCACGCTCTGTTGGAGGACCTTTAGTTTCTAAATCCGTCGTTTTGTAATCAATAATTTCTATCCCACCGTCAAAAGTTTTATCAATCCGGTCAATTTTGCCGCCTAGTTTTAAACCTGGGCCAATTGGAAAGATAAATGGTTTTTCCAAATCCACAGGGAGATTTTTGGGGTTATGTAAATCCGTTTTTAAGTACTCCACTAAATATTCTTTTCCCTGTTCTTTGGTTTTTTGCTCGTGAGATTTGCTTAAATATCCCGAGCGGATCCAGTCTCTTTCGTAAATTTCCAAAATTTCTTTTTCTCCCAAGGGATTGCCGCCTTTGGCCAACTCGTGGAAATCTTTCATAGTGTTATGAAGAGAAATCCCAAAACTTTGCGCGGGAGAAGTCGGAGTCGGAATCCGCAAAATATATTTCATTTTGTAGTGAAGAGGGCAAAAGCGGAAACAGTCAATTTGTGAATAGGATAGATATGTAATTGGGGGGATAGTTGTAGATTGCTCGCCTCGCTGCGAAGCGGGTGGGTTGTGAGACTGGGGTAGGGGTGAATACTCTAAAATAGAGAGTTGCTCACCTTTAGTTGCAGCCATAGACAATACTTCTTCTCCCAAAGCTTCCGGGACAAAAAGAGAGACCTTCTTTTCTCTTTTTCCTTCGCCGTAATAATCTGCGGCTGTAAAATACAACCGGTCCTTTGCCCGTGTTGCCGCAACATAGGCAAGTCTTCTTTCTTCTTGAAGGTGATAATTCCCCTGAGGCAAAACTTCTTTTATCAACTCCTCGGGTATAGGAATTTGCTCCCTTCTTTCGCGGGTAGGAAAACGGGCATCCACCATGTTGACGACAAAAACAACCGGAAACTCCAAACCTTTTGAGGAGTGGATCGTCAAGATATTGACCGCATTTTCCGAAGACCAGTCAAAATCTGAAGCTCGCGGCGACTCTCCTAAATCTAAGGAAAGTTCGATCCAGTCAACTACAGCAAAAACCGACGCATCTTCATGCTCTCCTTCGTAAGACTTTAACTTATCAAAAAATCGCGCGATGTTTTGCGCTCTCTTTTCGTCCAACGAATTTTTGGGGTTCACAACGTGATTCAACAGTCCCGAGTCCTGGAAAAAGTAATACAAAATTTGGCCTGCTGTTTCTTTAGGGATCAGTTGCATATGTCGATGTATCATCTCCACTAAATTCTTAATTTTTTCTCGAGTTGCAGAATTAATAAAAACATCGTCTATTTTCTCTGCTGCTTCAAAAAGACTAAGGTTATTTTTTCTGGAATAGTTAACTAAAGAAGCGATATCGCGTTGCAAGAAACCCAAGTGCTCCATTGTCAAAACCTTATAAAATGCCGCCGAGTCCTCAAAGTTTGTCAAAACTTTCAAATAGCAAAAAATTTCCTTAATTTCTGGCTGCCTGAATAATTGTCCGGGGCCCAAAAATTGGTAGGGGATACCTGCTCGGGCCAAAGCTCTAACAAACGGTTCGGCATGATTATTTGCGCGAACTAAAATAGCAAAATCAGAATATTTCCTTTTTTCTTCCCCACTCAAATACTTGATTTTTTTCGCCACCATTTCTGCTTCGTTTTCAACTCTGTCGGCATGTATAAACTCAGGAGCAACATGATTTTTTCGGCGAGTACTTTGAAGATTTTTGGTTACCCCAAGCTTTGCTTCCAGTGTATCAGGGTTATTAAACTGAATTAATTTATACGCAGAGTCTAAGATGCTTTGCGTCGAACGATAATTTTCGGTTAAAACCACCTGTTTGGCATTTTTATAGTCGTCAATAAAATGGAGAATATTGGAAATGGCAGCTCCCCTAAATTTGTATATAGAATTGTGTACAACTATTTTGTCGGCAATAAAGTTGTGGGTTTTATCTATTTCCAGATCGTAAACATCCTCGGTTTTTTTTATTTCTTCTCTCGAAATCACTTTTCTGTAAATAATACTTTTTCCTTTTAGTACCGGTAGATACATGCCTGGAAACACATGGCTTGCGGGTACAATTTTGGAGGATAAATGTTGGTAGTTGTATAAGCCTACGTTGAACTTTTTGTCCAATATTCCATTGGTTATTTCCATCAACTTTTTTGCAACGTTCCACGCCTTGGCAAGATCGGTGGTTGCTATGCGTACCCGCCATCCCTTTTTCGCTTTCAAAGGCGGAAATCCATTTCTCTTAAGTGCGTTTATTGCTTTTGGGTCTGATGTTTCTACTGAAACCTGATGTAGAACCGCGGGACTCCCCAAAAAACCGTTTTTGTGAGTTTTTCCTCTATGGTTTCTGTAGCACATTTCTAAATTGACTTTTATTCTGGTTGTTGATCCTCGAACAACGCCACCCGTGAGACAAACTGGGGAGTCCAACTCCAGGTTGAGATCTTTCGCAAGTATTTGGGCATTTTTATTGGTGTCTATATCTTTAAATAATTTCACTAACCATTCACCATTAATCGCCTGTCCGGGGCGTGCAGTAAACGGAATTGTGGGTAAGCCATATTTTGCTGAAAAATAGGCCTCAAAGAACCGTGCTTCCTGGTCTGTCTTGTAAGCGCCAATTGCGATAATCTTGTCCGCATGACGCTCCAACCGAAGCCTTGCGGGGAGGCTGTTGGTTACACCAATCCTCCACCCCAAATTTACCTGATGCATAAGGTAAACGAAGTGCCACCCAAAAGACATATAAAGAGCGGGAAGAAAGCAAAACATTTTGTGGTTGCTGGTAACAGTAATTTCCTCACCATCTTCCACCTTGAAAGTAAGCAAAACAGCAGTTCTTCTACTTTTAAAAACCTTAAGAACCCTACTTGTTGACGTGTGTCCCTTCCCAACCGCTGTAAACACAATATCACCCTTTTTCATTTCCGAAATCTTCCTTAATCCGCTGGGAGTCTCTACTCTTGATCCTCCGGGCAGACATTGTGAATCGTCTCCTACGATTGTCAGGTTTGCGTCTTTCTCGGATGATGCCAGGAGTTTTATTAACTCATACTGGGCAATGTTGGTATCCTGAAACTCGTCAACAAGAATATATTTAAACGCTTTCTTGTATGTGGCCAGAACGTTAGTCCTTTCCCGAAAAAGTCTTAATGTATTGTAGATTAAGTCCGAAAAATCCATCAAGCCATTTTTGTTTTTTAATTCTTCGTATTTTGCATAAGCTTTTGCTAATTCCACCCATTTATCTGCCTCTTTTTTTTCTGGTGCATTGGACATTGGACATTTGTCATTGGTCATTCTCGCCCAGTCAAGATACTGGGCGGGTGTTATATCTTCATCTTGCAACCTTGAAAAGTGTTGAAAAATTCCTGATAAAAATTTAGTCGGATTACCTAATGGACGAAAATAGGATAATTCAAAATCAAAAATGTGCTTGCGCATAAAGTTGATTGCCTCAGCCTCCGTCATTACCCGATAGCGTGGATCAAGTCCAATTTGCACGCCGTCATTTTTCAAAATACGGTCACCAAAAGAATGAAAAGTGGAAATCCACATTTGCGTATAGCCGTAAGGCATGGCTACATCAACTCTTTCCTGCATTTCGCGAGCCGCTTTTTCAGTGAATGTCAGAGCCAGAATTTCTGAGGGGGCAATACCTTGATTTAAGATAAGGTGTTTTATCCGCTCCGTAACAACCGTGGTTTTGCCGGTTCCAGCCCCAGCAATAATTAACAATGGCCCCTGACCCCACAAAACTGCTTCCTCTTGTGCAACATTTAAAGAAACTGCTTTGTTGGCCATAAACTAGTTCGGTGTAATTGCAGGGATATTTATTTCTTCTCCTTTTTCGACTTGCGCCACCGTTTCTTTGCCCAAACTTTGAGTTGAGGTTATTTTTTGTCCTAACTGCGCAAAACCCGAAGTTAGATTGCTCATCGAGTTGTAAGCGTTTACGACATGACGACCCAAAACCGACATCACACTTCCTACTTTCTCATAATCTTTTTGGATAGCACGAATTGAAGATAATACTTGTCTGGCCTGTTGTTCAATTCTTTTACCCTCAAAACTTACCAGGATAATGCGAAGGTGCGCATACATAGTTGTCGGGGAAACTGGATATACTCTTTGGGTCCGGGCATAATCTATTACTTCTGATAAATTCACAATCTCGTAATAAACGCTTTCGGAAGGGATATACATTATCGCAAAATCAACTGTTCCTTCTTCCGGTAAAATATACTTTTTAGAAATTGCGTCAATGTGGCGCTTAATATCCCGACCAAATTCACGCCTTGCTTTCTCCCGATCCTCCTCTTTTTCTTCCTTTACCATACGGGTAAAGTTTTCCATAGGGAATTTGGAATCTATTGGCAAAATCCCGGCATCAGTTTTTAAAGCTGCGTCAACTTTCTCGCCCGATTTAAACTGGTGTTGAAAAAAAATCGCACTTTTGGGAAAAACCTGGGATAAAAGGTCCTGCAAAATTTCCTCACCCAAGTTACCCCTTAACTTTGGACTTTTAAGATAGTCCTGAAGGTCGCGCATCGAACGGGAAACTTCGGAAAATTGCCCAGCTTCCTTTTGTAAATCCCCAATAACTTTGGCGGCTCTGTCCAGGCGCTCGTTAATGTCTCTTGTGTTTTGGGAAAGGGTGTCGGTTATATTTCTGTTGTTTTGGGAAAGGGCTTCCTGATTACTTTTCAGCCATTCTATAATTGTATGGTCAGAGGAACTTTTGCCTAATTTCTTATTCAAAATCCAGATTACCCCACAAAACCCAGCGCCAATTAAGAGCAGTGTAAGAACAAGTTCCTGGGACATGTGAGGTAGATTCAAACACAGTATAAAATAAAAAGCAAGGGTTTTTAAGCAGGAGAGAAACTGTACAATTGACGTATGGAGAAAAGAAACCGCAACTTTTTGCCTGCCTTAATTTTGAGTTTTGCTTTTTTGTCATTTTGGCCGCTGCTCTTCTTTTTTGTTCATCCAGCCAGCCTCTTGCCCATACTTACGTTCTGCGTGTTACTTTTCTTTTGGCTATTTTTTACAGCATCGCTTCTTTTAGGAAACACCAGACAGGGATTTTTTATAGGCATAGGTATATTAGTATTTTTGGTAATAGGTTACTGGGGCGCCGGAACATGGCTTAACTTATTGTTAATCGTAGGAATATTAATTACCCTTGAATATGTCATTGCGCAAAAAGGCTAACTTTGTTACACTTTAATTGATTAAACAACCTGCTCTACAAAAACACATGCGGTTGTCTAAAGTAAAGGTAAACCCCCACTTAAAAAAAGAGCTTTTCCAAACTCTCCATAAAACCTTGGCCGATTTAAAAAATCCACAAGATATCAAAGATTTTTTAGAAGCTTTTTTGTCGGGAACAGAACACGAAACATTAGCCAAAAGAGTCGCTGTCTCCTATTGGTTGGACAAAGGCAGAAGTTATACCAATATCCAAAACAACCTCAAAGTCTCAAGCGCAACTATTACCAATGTGCAGAAAGCCTACTCAAGACAAAAAGGGGTTAAGCTTGCTCTAAGCCACATCAAAGCGGAAGAATGGGCCAATGTGTGGGCCGAGAAAATCAAAAAACTCGTCCGCTAACTTCAATTCGAGTATAATATTCTCATGAACAAGTATTATCTACATTGCGCCATCCCTTACGTCAACGCAAGACCGCACATCGGCCACGCACTGGAATTTATTCAAACAGATACTGTGGGTCGATATCACAGGCTGTTGGGCGAAGATGTGCTTCAGCTCACCGGTGGAGATGAAAATGCTCTAAAAAATGTGCAAGCTGCTGAAACCGCGGGGGAAGATGTACAAAGTTTTGTTGATAAAAATGCTCAACTGTTTAAAGACTTAACAGCAAAACTAAATACTCAGTTCGATGTTTTCCAAAAAGGTTCGAATAAAGAAAAACACTATCTGGCTTCTCAAAAATTGTGGAAACTTTGCGAAGCGGCCGGGGATATTTACAAAAAAACTTATCGAGGACTTTATTGCGTAGGTTGTGAAACCTTTTATGCTTCCGATGAGCTAAGTGAAAATGGAGAATGCTACGAACACCCCGGCAGAAAGCTGGAAGAGGTTGAAGAAGAGAATTACTTTTTCAGGTTATCTAAATATCAAAACAAAATAATTCAATTAATTGAATCAGAGGAACACAAGGTCACGCCTGAGAAAAGAAAAAACGAGGTTTTGTCTTTTCTGAAATCCGGACTCCGGGATATTTCAATCTCCCGCACAAACCAACGTGCGAAAAACTGGGGGGTGCCTGTTCCGGGCGATCCGACTCAACGAATATACGTATGGTTTGACGCTTTAAACATCTATCAAAGCGGGGTTGGTTTTGGATGGGATGAGGCAATATACAATAAATGGTGGCCAGCAGATCTTGAAGTAATCGGCAAAGGGATAATCAGATTCCACGCCGTGTATTGGATAGCCTTTTTGCTTTCTGCTGGTTTAAAAATTCCCAAAACCTTGTTGGTCCACGACTACTTCACGGTAAATGGTCAAAAGATGTCCAAAACTCTAGGAAATGTTTATGACCCCGTTCCTTTAGTGGAAAAATATGGGGCAGATCCCATTCGATATTACTGCCTGGCAAAAATTTCTCCTTTCGAGGATGGTGACTTTTCAGAAAGCAAATTTGTCGAAACATATAACGCCGATCTTGCTAACAATCTGGGAAACCTTATTTCCCGCGTTGCCAAACTGGCTGAAAATATTGGACTTTCAGCACCTGGAGCAGGACAATATACTTTCGATCGAGAGGTTATTGACCGCTTGGAGACATATGAGTTTCACCTTGCTCTTCAGGTAATTTGGTCCTGGATAGACAGTTTGAATAAAAAAATTGATATCGGTAAGCTCTGGGAAAATACAGCAGAAAAACAGAGTGCGTTAGAAGAAATTATTCAAGAAATTCATAAAATCGCCTACAATTTACAGCCGTTTTTACCCGAGACCGCGGATAAAATACAAAAACAATTTTACAGTGAAGTAAAAGTAGATAAACCTCTTTTCCCAAGAATTAAGTGAACAGATCGTCAACGGCGCGAGCACCAAGACTTCAGGGATGCTACAATATATCCTGATATCCTGGCCTCAGAAAAATGTTGAAAAATTTCGTCATCAAGCACAAAAAAGGTTTTCATCGGGCTTTGGAGATTCTGCCCGGATTTGTTTCCTGGAACCTGATCCTTTTCCCTTACTGGGGAATATTTGTTGTACCTGTGGCTGTTGCCTATTTCGTCTTAATTTTTGACATTTACTGGTTTTTCCAAGGTCTGACTGTGGCTATAACTTCAAGTGTTTCACATCTTCGGATTGAAGCTTCAAAGCGTTTCAACTGGAAAGAGGAGGTCAAAAGCCTGCCAGACTGGCAACAAGTCCAACATATGGTTATTATCCCAACCTATAAAGAGCCCCTGCACGTTCTCGAACGCACAATTGGCTCCCTGCTAAACCAGGACATTACACTAAAACAACTGCACATAGTTCTGGCGATGGAAGCTAAAGAAGATGAAGCCCAAAGAAGCCAAAAAGTAAAAGCCTTAAAGGTAAAATTTGGTAAAAAGTTTGGCACCTTTTTAGTAACAGTTCACAAGTTAGTTCCGGGAGAAGTTGTAGGCAAAGCCGCCAACGAAAGATATGCAACTTTAACGGCCAAAAAAGAAATAATTCAGAAAAAGAAATTAGATGAGCGCTACATAACTGTAACCTCCTGCGACGCAGACCACTATTTCCACCCTAAACACTTCTCTTGTCTAACTTACAAATTTTTAGATGACCCAGACAGGTACTACAAGTTTTGGCAACCTGCTGTTATGTTTTACCAAAACATCTGGAAACTGCCAGCGCCAACAAGAGTAGTCAACTCGCTCTCTTCCGTTTGGAATTTATCGCAACTTCCCCGAAAAGACAGGCTGGTCAATGCTCAAAATTATTCTTTGTCGTTTAGGCTTTTGGATAAAGTTGGTTACTGGGACGCCGACGTGATCCCGGAAGATTACCACATCTTTTTTAAAACCTTTTATAAAACCGGCGGAAAAGTAGAAGTTGAAGCAATTTATCTGCCGCTTTTTGCCGACGCGCCCGAATCGGAAAGCTGGTGGGGGACAATTAAAAACCAGTATTTTCAATACCAGCGCTGGGCCTGGGGAGTCTCAGACGACCCTTATGTTATCAAAAATTTCTTTCTCACCCCTGGTGTTCCCTTTATTACCAAGACCTTCCGCCTAATTGCTCTTATCAGAGAGCATTTCTTGTGGCCAGTTAATTGGTTTGTTATTACTATTGGGATATCTATCCCCGTACTTCTTAACCCGTCATTCGCCAGAACAGTTATTGGCTATACGCTACCGGGTTTATCTTCCGGGATTTTGACGCTTTCCTTGTCATTTTTGGCAGTCATGCTTTTTATAGAGTCAAAACATAAGCCGCCCCGTCCCCATTATGTTCCCGCCTGGCGAGCCGCGCTAGTTCCTTTCGAGTACCTTTTAATGCCTGTTGTCGGTTTGTTTTTGGGAGCTCTCCCGGGCATTGATGCTCATACGCGACTGATGCTGGGCAAATACATGGAATACCGTGTGACTGAAAAAGTTTAAAGTTGAAACAAATATGTTAAAAAGCCTGCAAATTGTTTTTCTCTGTATTCTTATTGTTTTAATTAGCTTCCCGGCAGTTGCAGAACTTACCAAACCTGGATATTTTTCAAACCACGACGGAATAGGGCATATTATCAGGCTTGCTGAGTTTGACATAGCTATAAAAGATGGCGCAATTCCCCCAAGACTTGATAAAAATTTAATGTATGGTTATGGCTATTATTTTTTTAACTTCAATTACCCGTTAGTCTACTACCTTGGTGAAATTATTCATCTTTTGGGGTTTGATTTTATCTCTTCGATAAATATTTTGACATTAATAACCTTGGTGCTTTCGGGATTGGGTATGTTTTTGTGGCAAAGAAGGCACTGGGGGAACATGGGCGGACTTGTTGCGGGACTGCTTTATATCTATGCTCCATACAGATTTTTAAATATGTATGTCAGAGGGTCAACTGCTGAACACCTCGCTTTCGTCATGTTGCCTCTTTTATTTATGTTTACTGAATCGATTGCTGAAGGCAATCGGCGCAAACAAACCCGACATGCTCTTCTGGGAGGCATTGTCTACTCTTTGCTTCTGCTTTCTCATAATATTACAGCCTTTATCTTTACAATAATCCTTGGGCTTTTTATGCTCTTCCACATAAGTTTGCGTCCTAAAATTTCCACACTTCTTCATTTTATTCTTATGGGCATTATCGGGCTTGGACTATCCACCTACTTCTGGTTACCATCTCTGGCAGAAAAGGGGTTTGTCAGGCTTGATAATACAATTGCACGGGATTACCCCCAACACTATATATACATTCAACAGCTTGTTAATTCCCCTTGGGGTTTTGGTGGCTCTGTGGCAGGCCCCAGCGACGGTCTGTCTTTTCAAATAGGGGAAGTGCAGCTTGTGCTCTCTGCCGTCGGAATTTTTGCTTTGGGATACCTGTGGAAACACAAGAGGGTCAAAGCTTATCACCTTATTCTTTACATATCTATTCTGGTGTTGTCAGTAATTTTTATGCTGCCGGTTTCTTCTCCAATTTGGGAAAACTTGCCACTTTTGCCATTTGTGCAATTCCCCTGGCGTTTTCTTTCCTGGTCTATTTTTGCTATGGCGGCAATCGGTGGGGCAGCAAGTTTTGTTGTGGGAGCTGTCTTGCAAAGGATCAACCGCTTTTTGCCCTGGGTTTTCGTTGTTCCGGTGGTGGGAGGGCTTTTCTATTTCAACCAGGATTACTGGAAAGTAAATCAAAGAATCCAGGTAAGTTTGCACGGAAACCATCCAATACCCGGCTCAACAACATGGGCAGATGAGCAATTTCCAATTTGGTTTGAGCCAAAACCCGTATCAATTCCCAAAAATAATGTAGAAGTTGTCTCCGGCGTTGCGGAAGTAAAGATTAACTCCTGGAAAACTTCCCGACACACCTACGATATAGATTCTAAAGATAAGACAAAAATAGTAGAAAATACTGCTTATTACCCCGGCTGGGAAATCTCCCTAAACAACAAGCCTCTGATGTTTGATTACCAAGACAAAAACTTTCCAGGCAGGTTAGTTTATAGTTTAGAGCCTGGGAAACACACTATTGAAACCAGGTTTGTCGAAACTCCTTTGAGAAAAGCTGCAAATGCCACTTCTTTGGCTTTTGCTCTTCTCATCGTAACCTATTTAATATTTTCCTTTTTTGATAAACTTAAAAATGATGATTCTGTCTCGTCGTAGCGCAGGTGCCATAACTCCCTTAACCCTTCTTGTTATTTTGGCCATAGGTTTACATATCCCATCGTTGTTTGAGCCTTACTGGTATGGAGATGAGGCCATTTATTTGAGCGTGGGAGAGGGATTGCGCCAAGGACTCCTATTGTACCGTGACATTTTCGACCACAAAACTCCTCTTATTTACTTACTTGCAGCCATAACCGGATCCATCTTTTGGTTCAAATTCGCACTTTTAGTTTCGAATGCAATAACAGTTATAGTCTTTTGGAAATTGGCCAAAAACCTCTTTGGTGAAAAGGAGAAAGCAACAATTTTAGCAACTTTAATGTTTGTTCTTTTATCTTCTCTGCCTCTTCTGGAAGGGAATATTGCCAACGCAGAGCTTTTTATTTTAGGGCCCACCCTGGGAGCGTATCTTTTATTAAACGTTCCACGAAAAACAAGCATTAATCGGGCATTTTTAGCAGGGCTCTTATTCTCGATATCTATACTATTTAAAGTCCCTGCTATCTTTGACCTTCTTGTTGTAGTTGCCTTTTGGTTAATATCTGTTAAAAACGGCGGCACGCCCCAACGTACTTTCTCCAAAATATTGATACTGCTTGCCGGAGTAAGTATCCCCATACTTATTTCTATGGTTTACTTTGCCTGGCACCATGCGCTTGACACATACCTGACAACTGCCTGGTCTGATAATTTCACCTACATCGGTCGTTGGGGAAGTGTTACTGCTCAAAAAACGTTCCCCCCATTAAATGGTTTACCCATGCGGGCTTTGGCTGCCGGACTTGTTTTAAGTCTCATTTTTGCATTTCGCAAATTTTTTACACCAGCTATTCTTTTTGTCTCTATCTGGCTTACACTATCACTTTTTGCAGCTTTAATTTCAGCCCGCCCTTACCCGCATTATCTTATCCAAGCAGTCCCGCCATTTTGCCTGGCAATTACCATTATTGCGACAAACCGCCTAAAAGTGCGTTTTCTACCTTTGCCTTTCGTTTTTCTCACCTCACTTGCAATTCTCTATTACAACTTCTCTTATTATCCAGTTTTTCCTTACTATCAAAATTTTGCCTTGTTTGTTCTTGGCCAAAAAACCAGGGATCAATATATAAACCACTTTGACAGTCGCTTGAGTTGGGTGTATAAGCTATCAGCCAACCTGCAAAGTCGGATATCTTTGAAAGAACGTGTTTTTATTTGGGGAACAGCCCCAGAGGTATACGCGCTATCTCGCCGTTTGCCCCCGGCCAAATACATAACGTCATTCCATATAACCGACTTTAATGGAGAAAAGGAAACCTTAGAAACGTTAAATAAAAATAAACCAAAATATATTGTAATTTTACCTGAAGAAAAAAGACAGTTTCCTGGTTTTTTCCCGTTTTTGCAAAATAATTATTATCACGTCGAAAATATTGAAAAAGTCCAAATTTGGAAACTCAAACCGAACACAACTAAACTTAATACCAAACTTTGAAAAACCCCTTACTTCCCAAAGAACCATTGATAAAGCATCTCCTACTAGCAAGCTATTTACTTTTTGCGCTTTGCGGAGTTTTGCTTGCAACTATGTACCGTCGCTTGCCTCCTCAGATACCTCTCTTTTATAGCCATCCATGGGGGAGAGAGCAACTTGCACTTCCACACCTTTTGCCGCTTCCTCTGGTTGTTTCATTCCTGTTTTTTGCAGTAAACACATATTTGGCCCAAAAGGTGTTTTCTAATTATCCCTTTGTCAGACAAGCACTATTTGTTAGCATATTTTTGACTATTACTTTGGGAGTCATAACCGTCGCGCGCATAATTTTATTAATAAATTAATATGCCGATTCTCAACCTTTTTATATATCCGGCACTTTTGTCATTTGTAGCAAGTTTTGCGTTCACTTATCTGATTATAAAAAACGCAAAAATTTTGAAGATTTTAGATGATCCGCAAAAAAGAACACATCCTGCCACCTTGCACACCAAACCCGTTCCCAGAGGGGGAGGCTTATCGCTTTTTAGCGCAATCGTAATAACTAGCCTGGTATTTATCCCCATAGACCAGCGTTTGGTTGGGATTCTGATTGGGGCAGGAATCATTGTTTTAATAGGGTTTTTAGACGACAGAAGAGATGTTAGTCCTTATTGGCGCTTGATTGGACAGTTGTTGGCTGCTATAGTCGTGGCTGCCTCAGGAATCGGCATTGCTTTCTTCTCAAATCCTATAGGATCGGGAATAATAGATCTCTCACAACCACAGATACAGTTTGATATATTTGGCACAACCAAACACCTTTGGATACTTTCAGCCTCCTTTGCTTTGATTTGGATTATCGGACTAGCCAACGCTGTTTCCTGGTCTTCGGGGGTTGACGGTCAACTATCAGGGTTTGTAGTAATTGCGGCAGTCGTAATAGCAATTTTGTCATTCCACTACTCTGCCGATATTACTCAATGGCCTATAACAATATTATCTGCTGCAACGGTAGGGGCTTTTTTGGGCTTCTTGCCCTACCACGTTTATCCACAAAAAATAATGCCGGGTTTTTCTGGAGCAACCCTGGCCGGCTTTATGCTGGCAGTCCTGTCCATTTTGACTACAGCTAAAGTAGGGACGCTTCTTCTGGTTTTAGCCATTCCTATAATAGACGCCGTGTACATAATTATCAGGAGAATTTTGTCCGGAAAATCCCCCGTCAAAGGTGACCGTGGTCATCTTCATCACCGATTGCTAAACACCGGTTGGAGTAAACAAAAAATCGCTTTCTTTTATTGGGGAATAACTGCGCTTTTGGGAATCCTGGCCCTTCGTTTGAACGCCACTGAGAAGTTCTATACAATGATAGGCATAGCCCTTTTAGTTGGCGCTCTAATCATATGGTTAACCTCCCACTCGCGATTCTTAAAACTGCAAGACCTCGACAATGGCTAAAAAACTTCGCCATCTTTGCCGGCATATTTTTTACCGGTCAACTTTTTGACAAAGACCTTTTTAAAATCACAGTTCTGGGGTTTTCCTCCCTCTCCTTTTTGGTTTCGTCTATTTATTTTGTCAACGATATTGCAGACATAAGCTCTGATAGGCTTCATCCTTTTAAAAAGAAACGCCCAATAGCCAGTGGGGAACTTCCAGTCCCTCTGGCAACTTTTATTGCCAGTATGGGAGTAGTTGTTTCTCTTCTTCTTGCCCAAAACCTGTCACAAGTATTTTTCTGGGCACTCGTGGGATATTTTATACTGCAAATTTTATATACCTTTTGGCTTAAAAAACTGGTTATTATGGACATCCTGGCAATTGCCACAGGTTTTGTTATAAGAGTTTACGCGGGAATATTTTTAATCGACGCTCATCTTAACGTCTGGTTTTTACTTTGTGTCGTTTCAGCTTCCCTGTTTTTAGCAGCCGGGAAACGGCGGGCGGAATTGGCGCTCCTTCATGCAAACGTTGCTTCCCAACACAGGAAAACTTTAAGCATGTACTCTACCCAGTTGCTGGATGCATACTTATCAATGTTTGCCACAGCTTCCTGGTTGTCCTGGGCACTATTTACTTTTGTAACCGAATCTGAAAAAGACTTTTTTGTGAGCCGTGCTGTTGCTCCCGTTGCCCCGGACCTTTTATCCGCCCTGCCTTTGGCCATTTTGGGCGTAGGCAAACCTTTAATGGTCACAATTCCCGTGGTTATTTTTGGCGTTATGAGGTATTTGCAAATAGTTTATGATGGCTCCCGTGCCGAAACCCCAGAAAGGGTTTTAACCTCCGACAAGGCTCTGTTGTCCTCCGTTATAGTCTGGGCTTTTCTTGTCTTATTAATCCTCTACTTCGTCAGTCCCCCCGCCGTTTAGCCAACCCCTGGTGTTGACTAGGTAGAAACCTCGGGATTTTGATCATCTTCTGCGCACAAAAAGACCCGGCAGATTTTCAAACCAAAGTTGTATTAGCGCATTTCAATGCGCGCAATAAGAACCTCAGAAGAACCTTGTTGCTGCGCAATAAATTGCGCTACTACACCCTAGGTGTTCACCTTCTTCGCGTACTGCGCGGAAATCCAGCCTTGCTTGCCCTCTTCGTATTCAATTTTGTACCACTCCCCACCTTTATCCTCCTCAATTAAAGTAAACTGCTTCCCAGGAATCACCTGTGCAACCTCGGCTGAAGATTTGCTCGCCTCAGCCCGAACTCGCAAGAAGCCCGTTCCTGTATCCTGAATCTCAACCTGGATCACCTTCGGTTCCTCAACAGGAGTGGCTGCTTGACTGGCTTCCTGCTGTTCTCCTAATGTCTGAGCCTGGAATTGCGGATCCTGAGCCAGATAAACCACGGCGGTAAGTTTATAACCTGGTACAGTTCTTAAGCCTGGTATCTCTCGTGTAATATAACCCGGGTGGGAGATTGTCAGTGTATGCTCCCCGGTTGATGTGGCATTGGCAATCGGCAAAGGAGTAAAGCCATGTGTTTTGCCATCAAACCGGACCTCTGCGGCATCCGGCACAGAAACTACAGCCAACTCTGCCTTTTTGCCGCCAGTCTTCTCAAACGAGAGCACCTCCCCAGCAGAAAGAATACTTGTCTCACCAAAGTCGTGCCTAACGATGGTTGTTACCCCCTCTGCCAATGTTACCTTGGACTCCCAAATAGCCATGGGTTTACCAGAACTTGAAGGCACAAGTCTTATGGTCACCTCTCCGGGCTTTCTATACTCCGCATACGGTGTTGTAGAAGAAACTTGTTTACCATCAATATAAACAGACGCTGAAATATTGGTTTGGGCAACTTGAATTTTAGCTTGTGGCGAAGAAAGCCTGTTTTTCAGAAAAACCCATCCCACGCCCAACCCAAAAAGAACGGTAAAGCCTACAATCAGCCATTTTCTAGTCATATGCGAGGATTACTATGAAGACCTGGTCAAGATCATACCAAACCCCACCCTCAAGCACAATAAGAACCTCCTCTGGAGAACCTTGTTGCTGCACGATGGGTTCAAACTGTGGTAGAATAAGAGCGTAAAGAGGATGTGGCGCCATAGGCAAGTGGGAAGCCCGGGGACTGCAAATCCTCTATGAGCGAGTTCGATTCTCGCTGGCGCCTCAAATCCAACCTTGGCATTCGCCTTTTGTTCGGGTAGACACAATACAATAGATAAAAAGCTTGACTTTTAGGTCAGCTTTAGCTATAATGCTCCTGTTAATCCTGAACACATGATGTGTCAGGTTTTTTATTGCCCCAAAGAGTAAACTCACTAATTCTGTCCTGGCTAAGTTTCTCTTTATCCTTATCTCCCGCACAAAACACGGGAACATATGATACAACTTTCTACCAATTTATTTGGTGGTTACAAAATCCGCGTGCAAGTTGTAAAACAACGCCGGAATGTTCCCCGTACCCCTTTTTTTCCTAAGCTAGAAGATATTCTAAACACCCGCTCAGGCTCAAAAATTAGCCGTTTTTTTAGGCACTTCTTTGAAAAAGGCAATTTAAAATCATTAGTGGGTAAAAACCTGGCTGCTGCCGCTATAGTTGCCAGTATTACTACTCCAGGCTTGGGATACATACCCCATGTCCAAAACGCCACTTTCGCCGAAGTTGGTGTGTTATCAGTAGACCAACCTTTAACAACTGATGTTCACCTTCAATACCCTGTTGATCTTGTCACAGTGAATCAAGGCTATTTTTCCTACCATCCTGGTATTGACTTAAAAGGAAAGGTTGGAGACCAAATCAGGCCAGTTATGGACGGGAAGGTTATTGTTATTGAAAATTCAAGGCTTGGCTATGGAAAATCTGTGGTTATTGACCATTTGAACGGCTATGGCTCCCGTTATGCCCATTTATCAAAAATTCTTGCAATTGAAGGTCAGGATGTAAACACAAGGACTGTAATTGGTGAAGTTGGAAATACAGGGCGTGCTACCGGACCACACCTTCATTTGGAAATCTATCACAATGGAGCAAAAATCAATCCTTTAACCTTCTTGCCTCCGCGCAGTAATTAATCCTCTTTCAGTTTTACCTCACCAAGAAGTAACACGTCGATTTCTTTGAACCTATCGAATTCATCGTCGTTTGTAATGAACGCTTTTGCGCCCCCCACCAATGCCGTAGCCAACTGAATAGCATCAGGAGTTCTGAAGCCATATTCTCTTCGAATTCTAGCTCCAGTTAAAGCAATAGTTTGAGAGGTATCAACGATCGACAAATTAGGGGTGGTTAAAAACTTTTCTTCTAATAACCTGAGGCTGCCAGCAGGTTCCTTGAAGCCAAGCAGTTCAGTTATTGTGATAGCGCTTGTTATTCCTTTTATCTTGTTTGCCTGAAGAGAAGCAAAAAGGTCTTTTACGAGAGGGCCAAACTCCAGATGAGAGTAAAAATGATAGATGAAAATATTTGTGTCAATTCCAACTTTTTTATACTTATCTAAATTCATTTCTGAGCTCTTTTTCTTTCTGAACCCACTCGTCCCTTGCCTTTTCCACCTCAGCAATTGGATCAATATCTTTCCACGCTTCCTTCATCATGCCATACGTTTCATCTACCCAGCTTTTAGGAGCAACTTTTATTGTTGCCGTGTTTTCATCAACAGGAATCACAATAACTTGCCTCCCAGGCCTTAGGCTTTTCATCTTCTTTCTGGCTTCCTTTGGAATAACGACTTGGTATTTAGAACCCACAGTTATCTGTTGCATCGTATGACGATTTTAGCTCTTTTTGTCATACGTTGTCAAGGCACAAAAAGCGATCCATTTACAAGAATTTATCCTTGAGGGTGAATCGGCCCCAGGCATAGAAGTTCATCAGCGCCACCACCGTACCAATAAAGAGTTGCTGTTGTTTGAGGTTGCCGCGTTCGCTAAACTCGTTTGCAATGGTGCAGCGGGCATGTCAGTAGTCCATGCCACCCATACCGGCAGGGACAGGCACTTGAGGTTTTTCTTCCAGAATGTCGGCGACTAAACCTTCTGTTGTCAAAACCATCATAGCAATGGAGGCCGCATTTTGTACAACAGAACGGGTAACTTTGGCAGGATCTAAAATTCCAGCCTCAAGCATGTTTTCGTACTTTTCGCTCATAACGTTAAATCCATACGCCTGGTCTTTTGAAGCCAATATCTTAGCAACAACCTCATCTTCTTTTTCACCTGCGTTTTTCAATATCCAGCGAATCGGTTGTTCTAAAGCTGCGAAAAGAATGTCCAAACCTGCCTGCTCCTCTTTATTGTCTGCTTTAACATTTTTGACAACTTCCCGGGCGCGAAGTAGAGTCACTCCTCCGCCAGGCACAATTCCTTCTTCACGGGCTGCCTTGGTTGCCTCAACAGCATCCTTAACCCGCTCTTTTTTCTCATTGAGTTCAACCTCTGTTGCTGCACCCACATTAATCTGGGCTACGCCCCCGGCAAGCTTTGCCAACCGCTCGTGAAGTTTTTCTCGGTCAAAATCAGAATCAGTCTCGCCTATGCCTCTCTTAATTTGAGCAATCCTAGCGTCAATCTTACCTTTATCACCCTTTCCTCCAATTATCCTTGTATTGTCCTTATCCGACCAGACCTTATCAGCAGTTCCTAAGTCGTCAAGCGTTACCGACTCTAAAGTTCGACCGGTATCCTCAGAAATAACTGTCCCGCCTGTGAGGGTAGCTATATCCTCAAGCATCTCACGTCTTCTATCGCCAAAGCCCGGAGCCTTAATAGCCAAAACACTAAACGTACCCCGCAACTTATTAACAACGAGCGTTGCCAGAGCCTCACCTTCAATCTCGTCAGCAATAATAACGATATTTTTGGAAACCTTAACAGTGTTTTCCAAAAAGGGCAAAAGATCGGCTATTGCTGAAATTTTCTTATCGGTAATTAATATTTTGGGGTTGTCAATCTCTGCCTCCATTCGCTCCGGATTAGTCACAAAATAAGCAGAGGCGTAACCACGGTCAAATTCCATTCCTTCTTTGTATTCAACCTCAATCGTTAACCCTTTTCCCTCCTCAACAGTAACCACTCCCTCATTTCCTACTTTTTCCAAAGCTTCAGCAATAATTTTCCCAATCTCCGCATTTTGCGCAGAATTTGTCGCTACTTGCTCTATTTCTTCTTTGTTTTTGACGGGTTTTGCCATTTTCCCCACCTCTTCCAAAACAGCCAGTACCCCTTTTTCGATTCCACGCTTTAAAACCATAGGATTGACCGGATCCTTTTCGGCCTCAATACGTTTAATGCCTTCTTGAGTTATAACTTGAGCCAAAAGTGTTGCGGTTGTGGTTCCATCTCCTGCAACGTCATTAGTTTTTGAAGAAGCCTCACGTATAAGCTGAGCACCCATATTTTCAAAAGGGTCTTTGAGTTCCACTTCTTTAGCAACAGAAACTCCGTCATGGATAACTCTAGGAGCCCCCCATTTGCGGTCTATCGCCACGTTTCTTCCCTTTGGACCCAGGGTAGTAACCACGGCGCGTGCCAGCTGATCAATACCAGAAAGGAGAGCAGCTCGTGCATTTTTCCCGAACAGTAATTGTTTTGCCATAGATTATTTGTAAACCGCAAGGATATCGTCAAACTTTACAAACAAGTACTCTTTGCTGTTTATCTTTATTTCATTCCCGCCCCATTTTTTATAAATTACCCTATCCCCAACTTTGGCCGGACTTTGCCGCTTTGCACCACCATCAGTTATTTCTTCATCCCCAACGGCCAATACCTTTCCGGATTGCGGCTTTTCTCCTGCCTTATCAGGCAAAACAATCCCTGAAGCAGTTTTTGTTTCTGCCTCTTCCGGCTCAAGAAGTAAATAGCCTGCTGTTGGTTTTAAATTAATATCAGCCACAATTTGTCAGTTGTCCTTAGCGAGTGCTAGTGTAAACAATGTATTGTTGGCTTGTCAAGCCCCTGTTTAAATTTGACATAGGCATACTCTTGATCCTACAATATATTTATAAATGTCGAGCTTTAGTGTTTGGTTTACCGTCCTTCCACTTACTCTCCTTATTAAAAAGGAGCGGGAGGCCTGTAGCTAAATAGCTCAAAGCTAAAAAGCACAAGGGAACCTCCCAGAAGCGGGAGGTCTTTTTTGCGTCATTTTTCCATACTTGTGCAAAAAAGTTTTACGATTGCGGCGCTTCCGAGCAAAGCAATCGCAAGGTTCTGAAGCTGAAAGCTTCAGGTTCTTATGGTGCAGCACACTATATAAGGAGGTTGCCGTGATCGATCTAAAACGCGCTGATGAACTTGGGCTTGTCGTAGAAGGCGACTTCACCGACATCCCCGAAACCGAGTTTGTTTCCTTCGGGACTCCGCAGGATCACGTAGCGGTAAGGGTTGTCCCTCAGATGGTCCACACAAATATCGGGGTGTGCACCATCTTGATACCGCGTGAAGCGTTCGATCAAGAGTTGGTGAAGTGGATTCTGGACTCGGAACTGTCCTCAATCAACGCAGAGGAGGAAGACGGAAGTTATTGGGATCCAGATTCCCTCCCCGCCCTTCCTCGCCACTGGTAGTCTGCCCACGCTGGCTGCTTGCCCCTTTCCGCCCAAGGACAAGCAGCCAGCTTTTCTTTTTTAACAAGGCCTCACTTGATTGCATCCCGGACAAATTTCCCCCACTTTGACATAGACATGCTTTTTGCAATTGGGACAAAACACCCAATCGCCCAAGCGGAACATCGCATCAAAAGCGTTTAGTGGACAACTCAATGGATGTCCCCCATAGATTTGGGTATCGCCTCGGCGTATTGCTCTTAATATCTCTCTTTTCTCCAGCCAAACTTCCTTATTTCTTATCCTTTCCCATTCCTTATTAGGAAGTACTAAGTCTGCAAAATGCGTCCAGTGAATTGTGGTGCCATTTAAAAATATCGGATTCTTTCTTCTTTCCAGAACATCGCTTATCCCCGCTTCTTTTGCGTATTCGGCAATGTGGTTTGCCGCGTCTACAAACTGTTCTGTTGAAATTTCTGAGCGCAAGAAAAGCACTGCAAAATTGAATGTAATTTTTCTTCCATTTTTTGCAGTGTATATTTCAGTTCCGATTATTTTGTGGGACTCGCAAGGGTTGACTGCCGGACTGAACCAGAAAACTGTGCCTTCTGTTTTCGCCCTAACCTTTTCTTCCAAAAAGTCATAAGCTGCCATGTCTGGGGAATTTTCTTGGATACATGAACGAACAAGACATCTGTGGTTTGGAGAATACAATCCTTGATCTGTCCACCATAAAACATAAGGATCAGTTACAAGGCGTGACTCATGGGAAATTGAAGAGGCAAACTCAACAGATGAATATCGGCGCTCAGCGGTTATCATATTTTCCTGCTCGGGATTCTTGGATTGTTAGTTTTCCGACTTTGACGGTTGCGGCACAGTGCAGGAGTTACACCTGCTTCCTTTAACACAATCTCTTTGACAACATACTACACAGAGAACACAACACAAAACAAGTGCTAAAATGATTTGTATGGAACTTTGGCAAGGAGGAGTTATCTGGGGAGTCATTATGTATTCGATCGGATGTTTTTTGGCCGGAGTTTATCAATCCAAAAAGAAAAATTATTTAGGATTCTCTTATCTTTTTTATCCTCTGGGAGCTTTTGTTTGGGCAGATGCGGTTATCTTTGGATTGTTTTTCACCATTTCTTCTCTGGTAATTTATTTTCTGAAAAATTGGAACCTGTTTTGGGCTTTTTATTTTATCTTCCAGACAATTCGAACTTTTGGGGAAAGCATTTACTGGTTTAACCAACAATTCTCAACTGTAAACAGAAATCCCGGAAAAACCCAGTGGCCGTACTTTTTCTTCAAAGATGAATATACCGTTTGGTTTGTTTATCAAATTATGTGGCAATGCGCCTGTATAGTATCCACAATACTTGCTATTTATTTTTCTTTTAAATGGCTAAGTGGATTATAAGTACATTACATAAATGAAGCACCAATCTAGAGGCAAACTCCTCACAATTCTTTCAATAATTGCTCTTGTAGGCATTGGTAATAGCCTTCGCCGCCAATTCCTCCTTCTTTAAAAGAAAATGGCAATATTCTAAGTAATTTATTCTAGGTAATCCTGAAGTTTTTTGTGTATTGAGACCCTAAATTATTACCATGAAGCATTGTTCAAAGTGGGCTTTTATCCTTTTTACACAAAAGCTTGACATCGCCTTTTGCCGGTAGTTATATTAAGTCTATGAGTTATGTCCCGCAAAAAGGGTTTGCTCCAGTCATAGTACTCTTGCTCCTGGCTGTTCTCGTGGTCGGGGGAGCAATAGCAGCCTACTTCGCAAGGCAATATGCAGAAAAATTCTCCGAACAAAACTTGGGTCAGGGTGCTAAAGTAAACCTGCCTGGAAATGGTAATTACAGCATCGAGTATGACAAGTTTAAACAGTCTGGCGGTACTGAAGCAAAGATGCCAAACAGCTTCCCTCAAGATATACCAATTTATCCAAACGGCAAATTAACCAACGTGAGTAAAATTGCAGTTAGCAATTCTCCTACAGCACTCACTTTTGAGTATGAAGGAGACGTGGTTGGTGAAATATTCACTTTCTATAAAGAAAATCTTGAAAAAGGCGAGTGGGAATTTAACTCGGGTGGGACCGCACAAACGAGCGATAGTGGAGTTATTTTTGCAAATAAACAAAATCGCGAATTGCAAATAACTGTGGCCTTTAAAAATGGAAAAACTTTGCTTATGCTTAGCACAAAGGGATAGTTATAGCTCACTCTAAATAATCCTGAAGTTTCTTTCGGCGGGAGGGGTGCTTCAATTTCCTTAGTGCTTTTGCCTCAATTTGGCGAATGCGCTCGCGGGTAACCCCAAATTCGCGCCCCACTTCTTCTAGAGTCATTGGCTTTGAGCCATTTAAACCAAAACGTAGACGCAAAACTTTTGCTTCACGATCTGACAAACTTCCTAAAACCTCCTCTAAACTTTCCTTTAAAAGCTCACGGGATGCTTGGTCAACCGGAGAGGGCTGGCTTGTGTCTTCTATAAAATCTCCCAGGAAAGAATCTTCATCATCCCCAACTTTGGCATCAATAGAAGTTACCTCTTGAGCAATTTTGAAGATTTCGCGGACGCGATCTGCTGAAAGTTCTAATTCTCCGCCAATTTCCTCAGCTGTCGGCTCCCTACCCAATTCCTGCATCAAGCGGCGGGAAGTATGGAAAAGCTTATTGATCGTCTCCACCATATGAACCGGAATACGAATGGTTCGGGCCTGGTCTGCAATTGCGCGGGTTATAGCTTGCCTAATCCACCAAGTGGCGTACGTTGAAAACTTGTAGCCCTTTCTCCAGTCATATTTTTCAACTGCGCGAATAAGCCCCTGGTTTCCCTCCTGAATAAGATCCAAAAGTGTCAACCCGCGTCCCACATATTTTTTGGCAATAGAGACAACAAGTCTTAAATTTGACTGGGTAAGAATTTCTTTTGCCCGCCGCTCGCTTTTCTCTATCCGTTTGGCTAAATCAACTTCTTCCTCCGGCCCTAAAAGTCGAACACGTCCAATTTCCCGAAGATATTGCCTGACAGGATCTGTAGACACTCCTTCATCAAATCGGGTTAAGGCCTCTATTTCCCGCTCTAAATCCACCGGCGCTTTTGATTCTTCAACCAACTCGTCTCCTGTGACAGATTCAAATACATCAACTCCGCGTTGTTGCAGTTGAAAATAGAACTCATCCAACTCTTCCAGGCGATCTTCAGCATCAGGAAAAACATCCAAAATTTCATCCTGGGTTAAAAAGCCCTGCTTCCCTCCCCGGTCGAGAACTTCTTGTACTGGTTTTCTTAAGAGTTGCTGTGACATACAACAAAAGCCACCACGCGTCTTCGCGTGGTAGTTGTAACGTATAATACCATGTCTCTCACTCTTTCTCGAGCGTACCCAAATCTTTTGCCACTTTATCCAATTCCCCGGTTAAAGTTTTTAACGCTTCTAGATCACCCAGTTGTTCTTTTTGGGCAATACTTTTTGTTATTTGTAAAAGTCTTTCACGAAGATCCAAAATCTCAATTTCTTTTTTAATTTCTTTAATCTCATCTTCGACTTTTAAATTGCTTGAATCACTATACACAAAAAACACTTCGCCAAAAAAATCTTTAAGTTCTGCGGGGAGCGAAGCTGCAAATTTCCCAGGATCGAATTTTTCTCCTTCCCAGACAGATAGTGCCTTAACCAGCCTTAGTGCCTTATTGGTTTTGAACACTCCAGCAAACTCTTCCAAATTCGGAGATTGCAGAACCAAACTCAAAAGGTTTTCTTCCAAAATTTCTCTTCTGGACTTTTCTTCAGTTTTGGTTGAAAGTTCTGCGCTTTGTTGGCTAGAAAACATCCTGTGCTTACCCACCTGCTTAACAACCGCTTCTTCTGACACACCTAATCTTTGGGCAACAGTTTTTATACAAGCTGCCTTAACAATTTCATCCTCAATTCCGGACAATATTGGAGACAACTCCCGACTTATCTTTTCTTTTCCTTCTGTAGTTTGAGAATCAAATTTTGAGAAAGTAGAGTTTATTAAAAAATCATAGATGCTTTGCGCATCTAAAACTGCGTTTTTAAAACTCTCTGCGTGCTTCCGGGCAAAATCATCAGGGTCCTTTGCCCCATCTCCCATTTTGACAACCCGAATATCAACACCCGCTTTTTTTAAGATATCTATCCCGCGCCTTGCGGCTTGATCTCCCGCAAAATCTGCGTCCAGTGCTAAATAAACTTGAGAGCAAAACCTGCTAACAAGCTGTGCCTGCTCCGGAGTGAAAGCCGAACCTTTGATGGCAACAACATTTTTTATCCCTGCCTGATAAGAAGACAAAAGGTCAAACTCCCCCTCGACAACAATGGCAAATCCGGCTTTTTTAATATCCTGTTTGGTAATGTTTAAACCAAACAAATTGTTACCCTTTTTATAAACCAGCGTGTCGGGACTGTTTATATATTTTGCTATTTCCCCTCCGTCTTTGACTACTCTTCCCGAAAACCCCAAGACATTTCCGTAGTGGTCTGAGAGCGGGAAAATTACCCGCCCGCGAAAACGATCAAAATATTGACCATTGCGCAAAACGCTAAGGCCCGCTTTAACAATTATTTCCGGTTTGTAGCCTCTTTTTTTGGCCAAAAAATTAAAAAGTGTGTCTGGCCTGTCTGGGGCAAAACCAATTTTAAAAAGCTTAACTGTTTCTAAAGTTATTCCACGGCCTGCTAAATATTGCCGCGCCGGCTCGCCCAAAGGATGCTCAGTTAATAAATAGTGATAAAACTCGGCGGTTAAAAAATTGACTTTATAAAGCTCTTCTTTTTCTTCATAGCCCGCAAAGCCCTGGACAGGTCGCAACTTAATACCAGCTCTATCAGCCAACATTTTTAAAGCCTGTGGAAAATCTATCTTTTCATAGTCTTCTAAAAATTTATAAACGTCTCCGCCGGTTCCACAATTGGCAACTGCAAAATTATTCGCAACATATGAGTGCTCTTGATCAACGGTTAGGTTATAAACCTTCCCAGAAAACCTTCTTCTAGAAACTTTCAAAATTGGTAAAATCCAATACGAAACACCTTCGCCTGTCAGATAAACATGATGAAATTTTGATACCTTCGGATTCGTTGACCAGGAAATAGTAAAAGCACTTTTGTGGTGTATATTTTTTTTGTCATACTTTTCTTTGCTTACGCTACGAGATGGAAAATATCCTAACCGGAGTAATACGTCTACCAACTGCTCCGATAATGTTCTTGAAACGGTAGTAATCGAATGTCTAACCGTTTTTACTCTTTTACCAATTTTTACCCTGGTTCCGTCTCCTTTATATATGGCTTCCAAGAGAGTCTTCTGTTTCTCCAACGGCAGCTGGCAGAAAACAAAAGGTACATGTTTGTTTTCTGCTCCCTTACCGCATAGTTCTTCAAACACATTGGCTAAAATTGAGTTGCAAGCTGTTATTTCTAAGCCACTTTTTCCACTGTTTTCTGATCTTCTGTGAATAGATGCACTTATGCCGAATATCTTTTTAACAAGGCAAACAATCTCGCTCGCAAAATCCTCCTCATGGCTACCCAAACTAAACCTAACATATGCTCTGTGTGCACTACCTTCTGCGATATAATATCCAATTAACTTTAGTAGATCTTCTCTAACTTTAATTTGAAGCAATGGTATTAAGGGTTTGGTGCCGTGTGGCGGCCATTTTTTAGTAATGTATTGACTTAGATCTAGTATCTTAATATTTCGTATGGTTTTATCTATGGGGTACAGAAGCGACATCCCTTTTGTTAAACTGAGCGCTTCAACTTTTTCGATAGGAAAATATTTGGCAATTTTTTTAGCCGTTCTTGCAATCGAGTAATTTCTATAAAAATTTAATCTTTTAGAGAGATATTTATAATTGTTCTTATATAGAGCTGATCCCCCAACTGTATACACAAAATGATCCTCAGTGAGACTTACCGGTTCTAACAATAGACTCGTTTTAACTGTGATTAAATTGCCCTTATAGCTGCGATCATGTGTAATTAATACTTTCTTAACGCGCCCCTTTCCAGAAATTACATATTCACCATTTACAATTTCTTCAATCTTATGATAGCCAAATGGAGTTTTTACATATTGTCCGGCCGGAAAACAACCAAAACATTTAAAAATCTGAAGTTCTTGGGAAACCATAAAAGAAGGACTTTTTTCGCCATGAAAGGGGCAAAGACCTTTGTAGTTTCTCCCGGCTTTTTTTAAATCAACATACTCGCCAATAATCTCGACAATATCGGTTTTTCTCTTGATCTCGTCAATTTGGTTGTCTGCCATTTGAGGCAAGTATACAGGAGAAGTGAAGACATTACTCTTCGATACGCTTAACCCACGAAATCCTGTTGAAATGATGGTCAAAAGAATAAATCTTTTTGACCTTTTTACTTTTCATTAAAATTGCCTGGTACGCGTCTGGAAAGTCTATGTTTTTCGTCAAATAAACGCCGAAAGCCTCTTTAAGTATTTTCAACTTTTCAGTCTTCACTCCTTCTAATGCCAAAATGAAAAGTAATTTCTCGCAAATTTCTTTTTTTGGACGCTTATAGAACCTTTCTAGACTGAAAACAACCTCCGTTAGAGCAACTAAACTTATAAAAACTTTGATCTTGTCCGCCTCGACATCACTGAAAATATCTCTAGCTTTTGGGGAATAAACCGGATGGTCGTTGAGTACAAAACGTAGGATTACATTTGTATCAATGAAAATCATTTACTTTTAGAGGAATTACCTTCTAATGTGCGGCGATCTCTCTCTGTCGCAGCTTCAGGCCATGCTTGACTTTCCCACTCAACAAGCTCTTGTATGCTTTTAAACTTTGGTGTTTCTACCTGCGGTTTTATAGAACCGTAAAGGTGCATTATAGAAACCCGCTTTGCAAGTTTTACCTTAACTTCCTTTTGGGGTGTTACCACAAATTTCACCTTGTCTCCGGTTTTTAGTTTGAGTAGCCGACGTACTTGGACAGGTAGAGTTACTTGTCCTTTTTGGGTAATAGTCGTCGCTGGAATTTGCATGGTATTACCTAAATTATAGTATTACCAAAGTTTTAAGTCAAGACTCAACGATAGGAGTAATAAATGAGGGGGCCGTACCATAGGATTCATTGTTGAGTGTCCTTGCCACCTCGAGAGATGGTATGAATTCGGACGAATTGATTGGGTTGGGGAGCTGGAGTATCCGGAGTGGACGAATAAAGAAGTGAATAGGTTTCTACAATACTGATTGCTCTCTTGCCAAATTTGTTTCATACTAAAGGTAGATGAAAGACTTGCCCAAACTTATTGTTTCCGTGATTGGCTGTGAATTAGTTGG
>CAYYLO010000011.1:0-26858 GCA_964472675.1 uncultured Gammaproteobacteria bacterium
CCGTGCCTCGGAACTCTTCAAGAAAATACTTCCTTAGAAATTTATTGACAATATGTACGGAAGGTACATACAATCAGGTAAGTGGATAAGGATTATATTCCAGTTTTAAAGTTAGTAACAGTATTGCTTTCCGTTGTTGTTGCCGTCTTGATTGTTTTAACAGTAGTAACTTACTATCAAAAATATAAAACCCTTTCAAAAACCCCTTCGATAAGTGCCCAGCCAACGCCGACTCTAGTCTTGAAACATTTAACCGCTCAAGAATCAGGCTTTTTACTTGCTTCGACGGTCACATTGGACACTCCAAGCGGAATGAAAAAGCTTGATTGTGCCAAATTCTGGCATTTTGTACCAGGTGACTCAACTTTGACTTGCCAGGATAACCAGGATCCGACAAAAATTCCCATGACGGTTTATGCTGACACACCGCTCACTTTCAAAACAACAAGCCAGGATAAAAAATCAAGTAATTTACGTCAAAATTTAAGTTATGGAGGCAAAAGCGCGCAAGATTTCACCGGCAGTTTCACTCAAAAGGGGGTAGCACATCAATATAAAATGACTGCAGTTGAAAATAATCAGGAAGCATATCTTTATATTGTTCTGACCGACTTAAATTACGATTCCCAATATTCCCAGCTTCTCTCCTCGCTAAAGTTTAAATAACTTACCCAAATCCTTTGACAGATTTGCTATGCACGTGCATACGGATATTTCCCGAGGTTTCTACCTGTTCAACCCCAGGGGTTTGCAAAAACTTCTAAGAGAAACCTCTTATAATTGTCTTACTGTGAAGCAGGCGGCTAGCTTACATTCTCGTGATAGCCTCCATTCGGTTAGCAGAGTGGACAAGTAAGCCTAGGCAAGGAGGCTGCAATGAGTCCAAGAAGCCCTGGACGACCGGGAACTCCTTCAGGTGGTAACGAGGGTGGATCAGGCGGCAAGCCCGGTGGGGGCCAAACTGGCAGTCGAGGCGGCGGCGGTAAGAAGTAGCCACACAACCCATTAGCTTCTCAAATGTGGCAGGTTGATTTAAAACCACTCTATAATAAAGCTAACCCAACCTGCCACCCCTTTTTAAGTGAATACAGTAGCCAAACTGACAAAAAAATATTATGCCATTTGCGATTTTTATTCGTTAGAAGAGCTTCGTGACAGGTTTTTAGAGCAAAATCTAAACCTATGGGAAAGAAAAAAACTTTACCAGGGAAAAGATAAACTTTTTGCAAAGTTAGAAAAGGTATTTTGCCAACTTGTTAAAGCGCGTAATAAAATAGCCAAACCTAAAAAGTACGAAAACTATTTTGACTTTATTGCAAATTGGGACAGTATTCCCAAAAAAGAGCTAGATAATTTTTTCTCAAAAAGTAAGAAGTTAATTAAACAAATTAATGTTCAGTTGCCTTTCAAGAGATTGCCGAACTGGTATTGGTCAGAATATAACATTCCCAACGCCAGCCTTTTATATAAATTTCCTTCGATTCCAATACCAGACAAAGTGCTTGATGTTTTGGAAATAAAGTTTTCTAAACTGAAAAATATAAAAAGAAGAATAGAATTTAAGCAAAGGAAGCAAAGGTATAACCTAGCTTTGCCAAACCTTAAAAAACAAACTGTCACAATTTATTATGACAAAACCGACACAACCCCTTTAGGCGCAGTCAATCTGGCCCACGAAATTGGGCATGCTCTAGCCTTTCTAAAGTTAATGGATGAAAAGAAAGATCCGGAAAGTAAATCCAATTACTGGTATGAAAAACAGGCAATCTTATCGGAGCTTGCTTTTGAGGAAACTCTCCCTGAAAACGTAAGAAACATTATACGAGACCGGATTTTATATCATTTTGTCTTAACTTTTTTTGAACACTCCATCTATATAAATCCAAATCAGGATTTTGGCAAAGCATTTGCGCAAGCAAATGGAATATGCTATCCGACGAGGCAAAAAGAAAACTCCCTTTACCTTTTAAATACGTTTTTAATTGAGAAGCCATGCTACTCGACAATATACAGTGTTTTGTATATAAAACTTTTGGCGGATTGATGATGCAGCCATTGTCGCGGGGTATGCAGGTCATTCCCAGTCGTGTTGTCTCTGAGTATTGAAACATGGTCCGGGAAGGCTGGGTCCAAAACGCTGGAAGTGGTGCGGCTACGGCGGTCTAGCAAAGATTGACTTTCAAGCGTGGTTGGGTGATATACTAAATTAATGGACGGGGCGAGTTCATATATTCCACAGAAAGAAAGTGATTCAGGTTGGGAAACAGGCCTTCTTTTCGGCGGGATAACTCTGGTTTTGGTTATCATGGCCTTTTTTTCCTTAAATTACTTTAACATTTTATCTTTGTCAGACCTTTACCCCAAAACCCTTGGCTGGCTGCCCCGCGCAACTAGTACAAGTTCAAAGGTTACTGCCCAACCTCAGTTGTCTCCAAAGACTTCTGGCCCAAGTAACCCTTCGACGCTGCCTTTAGACAACCCGCTTGTGCAAAGCGCTGTGGTTTATTATCGGGTTTTAGGGAATGTTAAAAAAGTAACGCCAGCAGGTGATGGATTTATGATTGAAGTAAGTAGTGCTAACGTGACAACTCCCCTGCAATTAAAATCCACAAAATCCACAATTTTTCGTACAAGAGGCACAGACACATCGTTTGATCCAACAACAATTAAACCCACAGAAGAGGTAGAATTATTAGTAGTAGAAGACCTAAAAACAAAATCAATAGAAATTAATCAAATGGTAGTCAGCAGGTAAGGCGACGTAATATGCTTTTGTTCGAACCCCTTGCCGTATTTGCATGTTAAGCGATAACGCTTAAAATCTTCAAACATCCCCAGGGGTTTGCAAATTCTCTTTTATCGTGTTTGATCATGCCACCGGTTGTTGAATGGAAATGCTGGTGGTGTATTTCCACACCTGACAATATTACTCCGACAACTGAATTGTAAAACCTGTACAAGCGTAGTGCGCAAGTATAGCTAATCCTAATCTGATAAGATGAATTCTATGGCAATCAAAAAGCTCTATTGTTATGTTGATGAGAATGGTCAAGATACTCGGGGTGATCTCTTTATTGTTTCAGTAGTAGTTACAGAAGAAAACCGTGATGAACTCCTTAATCTTTGCGAGAAGCTAGAAGAAGTAAGTGGTAAGAAAAAAGATAAATGGGGAGGTGCCAAACATGACAAAAGGATGCGTTATATTAGCCACATATTTGCAGATGACAGGTTTAAAGGTCTTTTAAGATATGAAGTTTTTAAAAACACAAAAGATTACGATACCTCAACTGTTACGGCTATTGTGTCTTCGGTAAAATGGGATAAGCCAACCGGTAAGTATACTACTATGGTTTATGTTGATGGACTATCTAAAACTAAAAGACAGGAATATGGAGCAAGGCTCAGACATTTAGGATTACCAGTTAGAAGAATAAGAGCTGTAAGAAAAGATGAGACCAACGCTTTAACTAGGCTTGCTGACAGTATTGCTGGATTTGTTCGAGATGCAATTGATGGCAAATCTGAGGAGGTAAAAGGGCAATTTATCCGAGCAAAGAAAAACGGTGTGCTTGTAGAGGTTGAGGCTTAAAAAACCACCCCTTGCGGGGTGGAAGAGCCTAGTCTTTCGACACATGCCGTAACGGACAGTTTTCGGCTCGGTTTGAATGTATCTTACCATAAGACACTCCCAAAAGTCAATATCTCGTTCTGTGTAAACAGTTGACAGTTGGGGAACATTGAACATATTATGGTTGTAGAAGTTCCTGTGGATTTCGGCCTGCGTTCCTACAGAGATATTATAAAAAAGACTTGACTCAAAACACTTAAGCTCCTAAGTTTTTATCCTTGTAATTAATTTTGATATTCTTTGAGGTTCTTGTATAATGTTTGTTATGGTAGAGAGAGCTGTCCGACAAGTGGACATAGAGCCCGAAGCTTGGGTTTTATTATGCTTAAACCGCTTGGCACAACTGAGCCTTTCCGTTCAGAAATAATTAAGCAAATTAGCAGCATAGGTTCGATTGAGGCTATCCGTCCACACACTTTGACCCGAACTGAAGCTTCCGCGTTATATAGCTTAAGTGGGTATGATGAGGAAGGAAATCCACTGCCCCATTTCCATGCAATAGTAAACTATCTTACAGGGAAACAAATAGAGCTTCTCCTTGTATCCGGCGGTAGAAATTTAATCACAGAAATTGATAAATTAATTGGTCAATGGCAACCAGAAAATACCCACACTGGTCAGATTAGACATCTTTTGATTGAATATGGTGTCCAATATATGATGGATGTTGACACGCCCGAAGGAAGTAATAAATACTGTTATGATAATCTCGTACACAGTTCTGACTCGCAAGAATCCGCCAACAGAGAGATGCGAATTTGGTTTAGCGAAGAAGAGATTAAAGGAGCATTCGGGAAATGAAAATTGAAGCACTAATTGAAAGCTTGAAAAAACAAAACTTGCCGGAAGGCGAATATGCCGTATTTGGTAGTGCAGTTATGGCCGTAAGGGGATTCAGAGAGGCACCAAATATAGACATAATAGTAACTGATAAACTTTGGAATGAGCTTTCGGACAGAGGACATAAACCTGATGAAGAAGGATTTATACGAATTTCTCAAATAAAAATTTCAAACTGGTGGTTTGCTCCAACCCGTAAAAACATTCCAACAATGATTAAAGAAGCAGAAATCATTAAAGATGTTCCGTTTGTTCGTTTGGAAGAGGTTAGGCACTATAAAACTTTTATCAATAGGGAGAAAGATAAAAACGACGTCAAATTGATAAATCAATTTTTAAGTTCTACCGAGGCAGACGAACCAACGGCATTGGGGATAAATACGTACAAAAAGTTATTGGATATATTCAAAACAGAGGTTGATAAACGTTTGGGAAGTCAAATTCTTTCGCTTGTGGTTTTTGGTTCAGTAAGCAGAGGTGAAGCAAAAGGCTCTAGCGATATTGATATGTTTGTGTTTTTTGATGACTCAAAGATTAAAAGAACTGAGTTGAACGAAATTTTAATTTCAATCATTTTATATTTAAGGGAGACTGAAGAATACAGGAAATTGACTGATAACAAGATTTATCCAGAGATTTATCCGTTTTTAATAAGTAAAAGTAAGGCTAGTGATTATTTATGGGTTTTCTTTGATGCAACAGAGCAAGGCATAATATTTAAAGATACAGGCAATTTTGTTAAAAAGCTGATTGGAGAAATAAAAAATAAAATTGGGAATTTGGGAGGCAGAAGGGTAAAATTGCCGAATGGAAAGACTTGTTGGATATTATTTGATAACTTCTCTAAAATACTAAGTAGCCCAATAAACTTATGAATAATATAAAAAGGTCAGAATTATTGTTTATAGCAGCAGATGAATGTGTTAGTCATGCTCAAGGTTCATTTGATCGCGGGGTCTGGAATATGAGCATAAGAAGGTCTCAGGAGGCCGTAGAACTAGAACTTACGGCAATTTTAGCTTTAATAGGTGTTCATTATCCTAAAGATCATGACCAGGCTCCTTTGGCAATAAGAACGTTAAAAGCAAACAACTTCGATTTAGGACAGGATTCTGAACAAATTGAAAGAATTTCAATTGATCTTTCCAGAAAAAGAGGGCCAGCACTTCATCAAGAAGAAGGTTATGGAAAGGATGATGCAATAAAAGCATTAGATGATGCAAATTTCGTTATATCCAAGATTCAAGAGGTTAGAAAAGACTTGCTTCAGAAAATAAATAAATAAGCATATGAAAATCATTATGTGTGGCTCCATGGCTAATTACTTAAAAATGCTTGAATTAAAAAAGCGCCTTGACTCTATGGGTCATAAAGTTATTTTACCAAGTCTAGACACAGATGATCAATTAAAAGAAATTGTAGCAAACAAGTATGTAGATACGCACGAAATTAAAATCAAATACAACTACATCCGAAAGCACTATAGCCATATTGTTGAAGGCGACTGTGTTTTGATAGCAAATTACGACAAAAACAGTACTAAAAACTATGTTGGTGGAAATTCTTTCTTGGAAATGGGTTATGCTTACTCTTTGAATAAGCCTTCTACTTATTAAATCCAGTGCCTGAGATTGAATTTTATTATCACGAAATGGTTGCCATGCAGCCAATAATATTGAATGGTAAATTAGAGTTGATAGGATGATTGCCAACACAGATGAGTAACGTTACCCAGACAACTGAATGGAAAGGTGGTCGATTTGTGGTTGAATGGGCAAAAACCAGGTCACTGAAGGGTATAAGTCCCGTCACTCAAGTATATGGAGTTTGTTTTAACGATAAAAACGAGATCTTGATTGCCAGAAAAGTTGGAGAGGAAAAATGGATTATTCCAGGCGGACATCCAGAACGGGACGAGACAATAGAACAAGCACTAAAGAGAGAAATGGTAGAAGAGGCTGATATTAGAGTTAAAAATATCAAGTTAATTGGAGCACAAAAGGTATATCCTGAAGGAGAACCGGATAAATATTTTTATCAAGTGAGGTGTATTTGTAAAGTTGATAAAGTGCTTCCGCAAACAACAGACCCTGATGATGGTGTAAGTTGGGAAAGGAAATTCGTTCCAGCAAGCGAAATCACGAGTTATGTTAAGTGGGGCACAACTGGGAATGCAATGTTTAAAGATGCAATTCAGTTGGCGATGTGTTGACTTTCTTTGGCAGGTTTAGGATGAGGAAGTTCTTAATACGGCAAAAGAACTTGCCGGGAAAGCTTGATCTCTGATCCCAAATTTGATCCGAAAACAAATAACTAATAAAAAGAATATTGCAAACAGTTGACAGTTGGGGATTAAGACCATAACATGTATATGCTGAAGCAGTATTTTTGACAAAAGCCTATAGGTAGAGTATAATTATGGCGATGGGAAACGAAGAACGTAATTCACAGCTTCGATTTACAAGAAGAGAAATTATAACCACTGTTTTTAGTGCCTCAGCAGCTTCTGTTGCCGCAAATGCTCTCAAACCTCTTGATGCTTTAGCTGATGGCAGCCAAGTCCCTCTTGAGCAATTTCTTCCTCCAAGTGCGATAAATATCGAAAAAGACCCCAACAAAATAGCCGAAATGACTAAGGAGATGATTAGTAAAATCAACGGCATGTTTCGCGATGCGGAAGCGAGAGTTCAGGCAACTGCCTACAGAATTAGTAACGCCTGGCTTGGCCAGGATGGTTTTAAATATATAGCTTTTCAGAGAGCCATTTTTCAAATGGCTCCTTCGGGTGACGTGTTTTTATGGAACACGTTGGACAACATGTCTGAGGCAGGCTTTGATCCAAGGTTGGACAGTGGTGAACTTGGTGTTACTATTCCCCCCAAACAAAGGTTTAACGACAGGGCAGCTTCTCTTGAGGGAATTTTTGCAGAAAGAAATGAAGTTTTAAGGATTCCTGAGGATGTTCAGCTTGAAGCGAAGGACATTCGACGAGTGGTCGAAATTGGGGTTCCAACAGGATACAAAAACTATGGTCCATACGAGGTTTGGAGATACCAAAGAATTGCTCTTATGAAATGGAGTGACGGCCCCGATAAGGGTCTTATACAGGGAATTTTAGCAGGCGAAGCGGCAAAAGCTGCCGGTTTTATACCTCAAGATGTGCTTCTTCCCGTACCAGACTTAGGATCCGGAGGAGGCAATCCTGAAGACGCTCGCACCCTCCCCTGGCCAGAAAGGTTTTCTCACGAGAACACGGAGTTTGTTAATAGGGGTAAAAGATACGGAGTTATTGCAGGGGATGTAGATTTTTTTAAAAACCTATTCTACTTAAGAGATAAATATGCAACACTACCTGACATTAGAAGATATCTATACTTTTACGATTCCTATGATCAAATGGTAAAAGAATCGAATGTGCCCTTTGATCCTAACAATATGGAGTTTACTCCGGAAACTGATCTGTGGCTTGGGACAGAAAGACGATGGAAGCGTAATGTGGATGGTTCCTTAGAATTCCATGTAGCACTTCCTCTTGTAAAAACTGGAACGGACTTAAAATATGTGTCAGCATTTATTACCCAACAGGCGGAAAGAAGCCTTTGGTCTAATAGTGATGGAAAATATGAAGCGACAGACCGGTACGGAGTGGCGGGAGCTACTCAAAACTCTCCAAAAGGCCAAGACTTTATGTCGCATCCCATCGCGCGTACAACAAACGACAGTCGAACAGCTCTTCAAATAGTTGTAATATAAAAGCGATTATGCGGATCCCTGCTGCCCTGATGGGTTGTTTTACAAATACTCTGCTAGTCGGAATTTTTTCTTCAGTTCTTCTTTTTATCACATATTCTGTTGTTTACCCAAAAGTTGTTAGTGCTCAGGCTGCATGCACTATAACAGTTAACCCGTCTACTTGCCCAACCGATTATCAATGTGCGTCGGATCAAGTATATTGTTCAGGTACAAATGCAAACGGTACCTGCCATGCTTGTGTTTCTAATCCAACGATTGGCAGACAAACTTGTAGCAATGATCCTAATACCTTAAGCGATGACAGTTGCCCATGGCAATCGTACAGCCAAAACTTTGATACGGGGTTAAGATGTGCAACTGGTAGTTATTGCAGCGGAGTATATTCCAATAACTGTAGATATTGCGCTGCTCCTGTATGTGAAGGTACTTGTGGCACTCCTGGTTGTCCTGCGTGTCCCACAGCGCCGCCTACGCCTTCAACTCCCGATGATTGTTCTGGGACTTATAATGGCTTGACTTACCAATGCCAGTCTGGGTCTCTTTGCCCTACTGGCTGGGCTCGCAGTAGTACAAGGTCTTGCGGCGGACGGCCTAATGAAACCTGTTGCTTTTTTGGGCAGGGTCCTCCTGGCCCTGACTGTGGAACTTGTACTCCCTATGGTGGCCAGCCAACTTGCAACCCGGGCAGTACGCCAACCGCTAGCGGTTTTAACAATTGTGGCGAGTGCACAATAAATCTTCCACCCTGCCCATCTGTAGTGACGCCGCAACCGGGTACTTGTTCAGTTTCAGTGCAAAATATAACCCAAACAAGCGCGACGGCAAGCGTAAACATGGTTTCGGGGAGAAATAAGGTTAACTGGTATATTAACAATAACTCAGCAGGGACAAATGATGGTCCTGGCGCTAGTTTCTCAGGGCTTTCGCCAAATACAAATTATACGGTAACGGCAACACAATGGGATGATTCTCCTACTAACCCCAACTCATCGGTAAACTGTACAGCAGACAGTTTCAGGACCGGCGCGCCCGGTCAAACTGGTGGCGGCAGTACAGGCGGGGGGAATCAACGGCCGCCAACTCCAACCACACCGCCACTTTCGGCTGTTGCGCATGATGTCCGTATCCGCCTTTGGAATGCTGACGGAGTTACTCCTTACAGCGGGACTGATCCGGTAAGGCTTTTGATAAATTACAGAAACGGCAACCGCAGTTATTATGCTAACCGTTTTCACAACAGCCTGTTCTATGGTTTCAACGGCACAGCGTCGCATAACACAACTAGCGTAGGTGTTTGTGACAGCCAGGCTTGGCATCCGTATTACGATCCGGGTTACAAGCTAAATGCAGACGGTACGTTTGGAAGTTGCCCTGCGCAAAATTTAGACGCAATTGGAGCAAGTTCGTCAAGCTGTGCTCCCAGTGACTCGTCTCCATCATGCACTGGAGGTGTGGTTTACGACAACTATACCTGCAGCCGCGTTGCAACTTATGACGAAGACAACAACGAAAACGGTAGCTATTGTCTTATGTCTATTGATAACAGGCAAGAGCCGGGGCTGTCTGATCAATATTGTGCGCTTAATGCAGATGGGCAGGGTTGCCACCAGATAGCTCCCAGTGTGGATCACGGATGTACGGCTTATTTGAATGGGCAAGCCCAAGGATCCTGCTGCGGCCGGCAAAGTTGGCCTGACTGGGGAACTTGTAATTTTGGTGGGAACGACGTTTGTATGGGTTATGGTACAGTTGGCGCTTGGAATGCTTTTCCCAGATGTTTTTCGCCAGAGCTTGAACAGCCGGTTACGCTAAATGCCCAAAATACTTACTTCCGCATTAATTGGGAAGGCTCAAGGAATGATTTGGATCCAATTGAACATACTTTTACGGTTGCAGGTCCACCTAATACAAAACTTGAGCTTCGCCGCATTATTGATGGAGGATATTCGCCAGCAAATAGCTGGAACTGGTTTATCAATCCTGCGGCGTATCCAAACCGCGGTTCTGTTGTCAAATGCGCAAATTGCGTTCAAATTAGCGGCACCGGCACAAATTATGCTTCAGTTGACTGGTTTAGGGTGACGGGGAGTGAGGGAGTAGCTGCCTGGGATATATTGATTGGCGAAAGCCCTGCAAGCATTTCAGGCACTGTATTTGTTGATTATGACGGCAATGGTATAAAGAGTGGTAACGACACTTCCTACTCGGGGGCAAGAGTTTACCTTTATACTCCAAGTACTGCCGCAAATTACACCAGTTTTGAGACAACCAGCGCGTCCGCTACAAATAATTATACTTTTGCCAATCAGACCCCGGGGAGAAGTTACAAAATAAGTCTCGATGTCCCTTCAGGTTTCCGCGCCACAACAACCAATCCAAACATTATAAATAATTTAAGCGGTGACCAGACAGTTAATTTTGGCATATCCCCAATTGCCAATGCATGGTTTCAGACAAAGGACGCCGATCTTTTCTCGTTTGGCAGTTTGATCTCCAGAATTCCTGTGCAATGCCAGGTTGATACAGGATGTGATGAATACCTTTCTTTAGTAGGCAGCGGGGGATTCCCGGGGGTTCCGTTTTACAACTCGGCAACGTTACCCAATTTTGGTTATGGAAGCGTTTCTGCCTTGGGGTGGATAGTCAACTCCGCCTTTTCTACTGCTAACCAAAATTATTCATACTACGCAGGTAGGATGCCGTCTAACGCTTATCAAGTGACGGAGGGAACAATAACCAACTCAGGGTATTTTTCTTCAAACGGAACGGCCGACCCAAGAGGCTACAGATGGTTTAAGCGGGAAGGTGATTTAACACTGGACGCCAACTTTAATTTAAATAACGGGAAAGCGGTTCTGTTTGTTAACGGGAATGTGACTATAAAGCAAAAATTGACTATAAACGGAGGCGGGGCGGGAACCGGATTTTTTGCATTGATTGCCAGTGGGAATATAAATATTGATCCTGGCGTTACATATCAGGCTCAACCTGCTCCCAGAAGCAACTCGCGCCCGGCTTTGGAAGGAATTTTCCTGGCAAACGGACAAATTAAAACCGGCGCAGAATGGCCCTCTAACGATTCCCAGCTTTATGTAAGAGGGGTTTTGGTAGGGCTTGGCGGTGTTGTGCTTGAAAGGAACTTAGACCGTGCCCAAACGGGTACCGGCAACAATACGACTCCGGCAGAGTTTGTAGAATATGCTCCCGATATAATCCTTAATTTGCCCCCCGAGCTTCTGCGTGATAATCCGATATGGGAAGAAGTGGCACCGTAATTGTTTCATTACAGCTTGACGGTGTGATGTATTATGTTACACTAGGGCCAAATGGCACTTGTCAAGCCGGATACATCACGCCTTGCAAAAATTAAGGTTATTGCTGTTGGTGGTGGTGGTGGAAACTCAGTCAACCACATGATTGAGGAGTCTCATATTGAAGGTGTTGAATTCATTGCCGTTAACACAGATGCGCAAGTTCTTCTTAATAACCCCGCAGAAACTAAACTTCAAATTGGCGAAAAATTAACCCGTGGATTGGGATCTGGCGGCAATTCCCAGACCGGACAACAGGCGGCAGAGGAATCCAGAGAAAAAATTAAGGAAATGCTATTGGATTCAGACATGGTCTTTTTAACTGCGGGAATGGGGGGAGGGACAGGGACGGGGGCAACGCCGGTTATTGCCCAAGCGGCTCGAGAAGCAGGAGCTTTGACAGTTGCCATTGTAACCAAGCCTTTTGCGTTTGAAGGGACACGGCGGATGGTTGTTGCCGAGGAAGGAATTGAAGCTTTGCAGCCTAATGTTGATGCTTTAATTGTTATTCCCAACCAGCGGTTGATGGACGTAATTGACAGAAGAACCACATTATCAGATGCTTTTAAAGTTGTTGATTCGGTTTTGTCCCACGGCGTTCAAGGAATTTCAGAGATTATTACAACTCCGGGACTTATCAACGTTGATTTTGCGGATGTTCGGGCGATCATGAAGGATGCAGGGTCTGCGTTACTTGGGATTGGGACAGGGGTTGGAGATAATCGCGCGCAAATGGCGGCCAGGGCTGCAATTTCTTCACCGCTTTTGGAAGTTTCGATTGAGGGTGCTAAGGGGATTTTATTCAATATCGCAGGCGGTCTTGATATTACTATGGCTGAAGTTGACGAGGCGGCGCGTATTATCTCAGAATCAGCCGACGCCGATGCTAATATAATTTTCGGCGCGACAATAAATGAAAAGTTGTCTGATCAGATGAGAATTACGGTTGTGGCTACAGGATTTGACGAAATGCGGTCTCGTTTGGGAAGGATGGTTACCCCAAAACCGGTTGCGCCTGCTGCTTCCCTTGCCCCACAGGGGATTGTGAGTGCGCCGCCGCAGCCAGCTCCCAGCCCTGCAACTTTTCCAGGTTCGGTTTTTTCAAGAGCCGCACAACCACAACCTCCCCAACCCCGAGAGGGTGCTTTGGAAAGTAACGAAAAAGATGAGTGGGGGGAGAAGTTTGAAATCCCCGCGTTTCTCCGACAAGGCCGCTAAGGTAGGTTTGCAAGGGGTCCCCTTGCAAACGAACAACTCGCCGTCTAATATTCTGGCTCCTCATCGAGCGCTGTACTGCCTATGATTTCAGGTATTTGAGACAACCCCATAAATTCTTGATAGCTAAGCTGAGGATTTTTCTTCGAAAAATATGCCAAAACTTCTTCTGGATGCACCCATTCAGTCTTGCGCATGCCGCAGTACTCTGGGTAAGAACTTGGCTGAGCCTGCAAGGGGTCCCCTTGCAAAGGTAAAGCTTGCTTGTGGACATAGCGGGTCAAGTGGGTAAGCTGCTCATCACTTTCGACCATGACCGCTTTATAAACATCCTGATGTAAGGATCCTACCCTCTTGTATTTCCGGTTAAAGAACAACGTGTACCGTGTGCTAAGAGAGTTCATAAACGAATCTATAGCATTTGAGCTTTTTTGTTTTACAAGAAGGTGGAAGTGATTAGGCATTAAGGAATAGGCTAATAGTTTAATCTCGTCAGCGAAATTATTTAGCCTTAACTGTTTTCTTATTTGGTCTTTTTCGTATGCCGAAGTGATAGGTAAGGATAATTGGTGTAATAGTGAATCTCGGTCAACGGGGAGCAAATAAGTTTTTAAGTAGGATAAGTACACACCATAATCTTGTTGATCTTGGTAGATCAATCTTTTTTCTACACCACGGTTATAGATATGATAGTACCCATTCTCAATGTATGTTTTGGCACTGTTTTTAGGAGGCATTAGTTAAAATTAACTCGCCTGTGTTTCTTTTGCAAGGGGTCCCCTTGCAAAGGGTTGACACAAGGGTAGTTGTGGGAATAGAATAACTTGAACACATGCAAGTTAGACCGTTTATCAAGCCAGCCATATCCATTATTGTAATTAATGGATAATCTTGTGCTGGTTTCTTGAAAAGGAACTAAAAAGGAAACCAGCCAAAACGGCTGGTTTTTCAGTTTGATATGGCAAAATTTAAATCTTTCGACAAAACTCAGGGCCGAAAAGGTTTTCGGCCTGTTGATCCAAAGGTAGATTTTATAGCTTTAGAGAAAAAGCTCCTTTCTTGGTGGTATGAGAACGACGTGATTTCAAAATACCTTCATAAAAACGACTCCTCTGAGAAAATTTTCTCTTTTTTAGACGGGCCAATAACTGCAAATAACCCGATGGGGGTACACCATGCATGGGGCCGAACTTATAAAGACCTTTTCCAGAGGTTTAAAAATATGCAGGGCTATAAGCAGCGCTTCCAAAACGGGTTTGATTGTCAGGGGCTTTGGGTTGAAGTGCAAGTTGAAAAAGACTTGGGGTTAAAATCCAAAAAAGATATCGAAAATTTAGTTGCCGGAGACGTTAAGGCCAGTATTGCGAAGTTTGTCCAGCTTTGCAAAGAACGCGTCTATAAATTTGCCGCCGTTCAAACTGATCAATCCAAGCGCTTGGGCTACTTTATGGATTGGGATAACTCCTACTTTACGCTTTCTGACGAAAACAACTATATGATTTGGACATTCCTTAAAAAATGTCACGAAAAGGGACTGATTTACAAAGGCCACGACTCTGTTCCCTGGTGTCCCCGTTGTGGAACCGCAATTTCCCAACATGAAATGTTGACGGAGGATTACAAAGAAGTTACACATGAGTCGATTTTTGTGGAATACCCGATTGTGGGGCGAGAAAATGAATATTTATTGGTTTGGACTACAACCCCCTGGACTTTGCCTGCAAACGTTGCGATAGCTGTGAACCCGGATTTGGAGTATGTAGAGGTTGAAAAAGATGGCAAGTCGTATGTGGTTGCCAAAGGTGCGGCGGAAAGGGTGTTGGGTAAAGGTGGGGAGGCAAGAGTAGTCAGGGAATATAAGGGGGAAGACATTGCGGGATGGGAATATGTGGGGCCTTTTGATCACTTGCCGCGCGTGCAAAAAACTATGAATGGACAGCCGCACAAAGTTGTGGCAACTAATCCACTTGTTTTGCCGGTCAACGCAGAAGAAGGAACTGGCTTGGTGCATATTGCCCCGGGAGCAGGCGCGGAAGATTTTCAGCTTGGAAATGAGCTCAAATTGCCTGTAATTGACGTTATTGACGAAGAGGCCAACTACCTTCCCGGGATGGAAGAATTTTCCGGACAGAATGCAAAAGATCAGCCTGGGATAATTTTAAACTACGTTAAAGAAACTGAAAATGGGAAGTACTTTTTTGAAACGCTGAAATATACCCACAGGTATCCGGCTTGCTGGCGTTGCCATTCGGAACTTGTCTGGCGGGTAGTTGATGAGTGGTACATCGCGATGGACAAGCCATTGAAATCAAAAAGTTTGAGAGAAGAAATGAAATCTGTGGCTAGGAAAATCGAGTGGATACCAAGTTTTGGGTTGAAGCGGGAGTTAGAATGGTTGGATAATATGCATGACTGGCTGATTTCCAAAAAAAGATACTGGGGTTTGGCTTTGCCAATTTGGGAATGCAAGGAATGTGGCGAGTTCCAGGTGATAGGAGGAAAAGAAGAACTAGAGGGTAAGGCAGTCGAAGGATTAGAGGAGTTTAAAGATAAGTCACCCCACAGACCATATGTTGATGAAATAAAAATAAAGTGTCAAAAATGTGGGGGGCTGGCAACTCGTGTTCCGGACGTTGGCAACCCCTGGCTTGACGCGGGAATCGTCCCTTTTTCAACAATCTCCAGAGACAATAAAAGTCTTCCACTTTACCGGACAGATAAAAAAGAGTGGAGAAAATGGTTTCCCACAGATTTTATAACTGAAAGCTTTCCCGGGCAATTTAAAAATTGGTTTTATTCATTGATTGCTATGAGCACGGTATTGGAAAATGAAGAGCCATTCAAAACTGTTTTAGGTTTTGCCACGCTTTTAGCTGAAGACGGACGTCCAATGCACAAAAGCTGGGGGAACGCGATTGAGTTTAACGAAGGCGCAGACACAATCGGCGTTGATGTTATGCGTTGGATGTATGCCAAACAAGACCCCGCAACAAATATGCTTTTTGGCTACAAAGCTGGAGAGCAAACGAAGCGGCAATTTTTGTTGATGCTTTGGAATATTTATAACTTTTTTACATTGAATGCGAATGCGGACGAATGGGATAACACGAATATTAGCGAATCGGAACATGTACTTGATCGATGGATTACGGCAAGACTGGGAGGGACTTTAAATGTAGTTACGGAATCTTTGGAAGTCTATGACGCAAGAAGTGCGGCTTTGGCTATTGAAGGATTTGTTCAAGATCTCTCTTTGTGGTATGTCCGCAGAAGCCGCGACCGGATTGGCCCAAATGCAAGTAATTTGAAAGACAAAAACAGTTGTTACTCAACTCTTTATGATGTGTTATTGACTCTCTCAAAAGTACTTGCGCCATTTATGCCATTTATATCGGAAGAAATATATAAAAATTTAAGTGGTGAGGAATCAGTTCATCTTGCTTCCTGGCCGGCTATGCACGAGAAATCCGCTGAAGAAAGTAAATTGATTGAGCAGATTGAGCTTGCACGAATAGTAGTCGAAAGAGGACACGCGGCACGAAAGGTAGCTGGTATTCCTGTGAGACAACCATTGGCCAAAGTAAAGGTAATTTATTCAAATGAAGCATTGCAAGATGATATACTCCAACTGATCAAAGAAGAACTTAACGTGAGAAGTGTGGCGTGGGAAGTGGGAGATTCGAGTGAGTCGGAAGTAACTTTAGACACAAATATCACACCAGAACTTGAGGAAGAAGGAAAAGCGCGGGAGTTGGCAAGACTTATTCAAGATGAGCGGAAAAAGTTAGGCACTCCCTTGAGTGCAAAAGTTACAGTTATCGCGCCCTGGGTCCCAAAAGACCATACTGTTTTAGAGTGGCTTAAAAAACGCACCTTAAGCCGCGAAATCTCGAAAGGTGATACACTTTGCGTAGAGTGGGAATCTTAAAAACGGTTGACTGGTTCTTGTTTGCGCCGGCTGTTTTTTTAATGGTCCTGGGAGGATTAGTTTTATCAAGCGTTTCAAAAAACGCGTTCCCCGAGCACTTTATTTTTTTGTCTGCCGCTTTAATAGTTTTTTATATCACCTCAAAAATTGACGTTGATATTTTGTTTTCACTCTCAGGACTCCTTTACATTTTTTCTTTGCTACTTTTGATTTCAACTTTAATTTTGGGATTTATACATCCTGGAGTGGTAACGCGTGGAGCAAGCCGATGGATTTATTTAGGACCGTTTGCTCTCCAGCCTTCCGAATTTATTAAACCCGCTCTTTTGTTATTTTTTGCCAACGTTGTTTCCTCGCGTACCGGGTTTTTGCGATTTTTTCTGGCTCTGGCGGCTTTTCTACCGGCCTTTATTCTTGTGGCGCTACAGCCTGATTTGGGATCGGCGATAGTTTTATCTGCCGGATTTTTAGGAATTCTCTTTTTTGGGGGGTTGCCTTTGCGCGCCCTTGCGGGCGCTTTTGTTCTTTTGACGGCCTTTCTGCCTTTTGCCTGGCAATTTCTTGCCAATTACCAAAAATTGCGGATTTTGACCTTTCTGTATCCGACAGCAGACCCTCTCGGGGCAGGGTATAACTCTTTGCAGGCGATGATCGCTGTAGGCAGCGGTGGACTTTTTGGCCGCGGTTTGGGTCAGGGCACACAGAGTCAATTATCATTTTTACCAGAGCGGCACACAGACTTTATTTTTGCTGCGCTATCTGAAGAATTAGGGTTTGCCGCAGCCACCCTTGCCCTGGCTGCCTTTTTTATAATTTTATATAGATTAATTATTATTTTGAGAAAGCAGGAGAATGTGCTATTGCAAAGTTTATTGGGAGGTATATTTTTTGTCTTTTTCATACACATTGCTGTTAACGTGGGAATGAATATGGGGGTTTTGCCAATTACGGGCATACCGTTACCTTTTGTTTCCTCGGGAGGATCTTCATTGTTAACCATGTCTGCAATGCTGGGTATGGCAGCAGGTATTTCTTCCAGGTTGAAAACAGGCTCAAGAACAGATATAATCTTGATGTAAATGGATAATAAATACGCAGTTTTCCAGAATGGTTCACACCAATATAAGGTTTGCGAAGGCGACGAGCTTTTATTAGACAGGTTGTCGGGCAAGTTGAGTGAGGCAGTAGAATTTGGCCAGGTGGTTTTGGTTTCTGATGGCGGTAAGGTTACTTTGGGTAACCCATATGTAGCAGGTGCAAAGATAGAAGCACAAATTTTAGGAGAAGAAAAAGGCGAAAAAATCCGGGTAGCAAAATACAAAGCCAAATCCCGATACCGGAAAGTAAGCGGATTCAGAGCAAAACTAACGCGCGTGAAAGTTGAAAAAATAGTCCTCTAGTTTAAAATTTCTCCTACCTTTCATATACCAAGACTGTATTAATGTATCAAAATGGACGTCTTGACAGGTGTGAAAAAGGGGGATATAGTTAACCTAAAGAATTTATGTCAAAGAAAAAAGCAGGCGGAAAAGTAAGACAACAAGCCAATGTTGCAGGTAAACGTTTAGGGTTGAAAATTTCCGGCGGAGAAAAAGTTAAGGCTGGTAATATTCTAATTCGCCAAAGAGGAACCGCCTACCATGCAGGGCAAAATGTTAGGGTAGGGCGTGACCACACATTATATTCTACGAAACATGGCCAGGTGCGGTTTAGAACTAGTCAAGGTGTGTCTGTGGTAGATATCGTCTAATTCTAATGTCTTTTGCCAACACTCAAGTAGAGATCATTCCGGTTGACCAACTACAGCCCAATCCTCTTCAGCCTCGGGGAGTGATTACACCAGAAAGTCTGGTAGACCTTATTGACTCGATAAAAGAACATGGAATTTTAGAACCTCTTGTTGTTGCCAAAACTCCGGCAGGGTACCAAATAATTGCAGGAGAACGCCGCTGGCGAGCATCAAAATATGCCGGGTTAACGCATGTTCCTGCCGTTATTAAAGAAACTTCACCTCGCGGAATGCTTGAACTGGCCATTATTGAAAATGTCCAAAGAGTTGACCTTAATGCTTTAGACCGCGCGCGCGGGTTTCAGCGTTTGATGGATGAGTTTGGCTTAACTAATGCTGATGTTGCGCAAAGAATTGGCAAAAGTCCTGCTTATATTGCTAATTCTCTGCGGCTTTTACGGCTTCCCGATGCATTGAAGGACGGTCTTTTGTCAAGTTTAATAACAGAAGGGCACGCCCGCGCTTTAGCAGCAATTGAAGACCATGCGTTGATGGTTGAGGCTTACAAAATTATTTTGCGGGAGTCCGGATCTGTGCGTCGCGCAGAGGATTTAGCCCGCAGAATGAAACTTAAGTCAGGCCAAAAGGAACATCCCAAAACTCCAGCCGACCAACCTATTATCGTAAGCGAAGAAATTGACCAAATGGTGGCGGATATCAAGGATAAGCTTACCGATAAAAGTTTTGAAAATAAACCTACAAACGTTAAGATTTTGCGATCGCTGAGAGAAACAAAGCTGGTGATCGTCTTTAAAGGCGGCTTGAACGAGACAGAAAACAGGCTTCAAAAGCTCTTTTCAAGCGTTTCCTCAATTAATCTCTAGACTTTAATGGATGAGACCCACTTTGCTTGGTGGCCAATATGCGAACCAAGCCTTGCCTCTAATTTTTCCCTTTTTGACAGGTCCCCATTTTCTTGAATCCGATGAGTTTGTGCGGTTGTCCCCGAAAACTATATACTCATTTTCACCAATAATAATCTCCTCTCCTTCTGACATAAATGGTCCAGGCGGGGTAATGGCCTCTTTACCCAGGTAATCTTCGTTTAATAGTTCCCCGTTTAAGTATACTTTATTATCGCGGATCATTACTTTATCGCCAGGTATGCCGATAATCCTTTTTATATAGTCATCAGTGGGATCAGGCGGTGCGGCAAAAATTACAACATCACCGCGGGAAGGTTGACCTAACTTGTAGGAAATTTTATCAGTTAACAGATACTCATTATGTTCAAAATTAGGGAACATAGACTCGCCTTTGACTTGGTGGGGTTGGGCTAAAAACAGATATACGATCAAGAAAATTGCAAAAGCCAGAACGACAGTTTGCAAAAGATCGAGGATGAATGCCGTTGCTTTTTGGTTTGCCACAGGTGTAATTGTGTATTAAAGGAGAATGGGTGTCAATGGTGGACCTGACAGGACTCGAACCTGTGACCTTTCGAATGTGAATCGAACGCTCTAGCCAGCTGAGCTACAGATCCCTGAGATCCCTCGCTTGCGCTCGGGATGGCATGTATACGCATAAAGTTCCGCATACATGTCAATTTTATCATATGGGATATTTGCTATACTATATTGTATGATTTCGGCGGTAGTTTTAACTAATAATGAGGAAAGAAATATCACAGAATGCCTTAAGTGTTTAAAGTGGTGTGATGAGATAGTAGTCATCGATGACTACTCGGAGGATAAAACCACACAAATAGCTTCAAAATTCGGTGCAAAAATTTACCAGCGGCATTTAGAAAATGACTTTGGCCAACAAAGAAATTTTGGATTGCAGAAAGCAAAGGGAGAATGGGTTTTGTTTGTTGATGCAGATGAAAGAATTTCAGCAGAACTTGCAGCTGAAATTCAAAAAGCAATAACAAATCACGCTTACTCTGGCTTTTCTTTCCGGCGGGCGGATGTGTTGTGGGGTAGGCGAATGTTCCACGGCGAGCCGGGCAGCGTTAGACTACTCCGATTGGCAAAAAAGGGTGCAGGCAAGTGGAGCAGGCGGGTGCATGAGGTGTGGGATATTGACGGTGCCACAGAATTACTCCGGTCTCCCCTTCTCCATTATCCCCACCAAACTTTTGCTGAGTTTTTAACTGATATAGATTATTATTCAACCCTCCACGCACAAGCAAATTTTGAAGAGGGCAAGCGCTCAAGCATTTTAAAATTTATAATTTTTCCAAAGCTAAAATTTTTGCAAAACTATATTTTTAAGATGGGGTTTTTAGATGGGGTACAGGGATTTATTGTTGCCATGATGATGAGCTTTCATTCATATTTGGCGTGGGGGAAGTTGTGGTTGTTGCAATGGGGTGCTGACCTTCCGACGCCCCGAGATTCATGATCTGGCTACTTTTTTTATACTTGGTTTTATACCCTTTCGGCCAACTTTTGAGCTTTCAGGTTCTGCCTTCAGGACGGATACATGCGGTTGATTTGGCAGCGTCCCTTGTGGTGTTGTTCTGGCTATTTCAGTTGCTGCTTAAACGGAGAATTCCACGGATTCCTTTGGCGACTCCAATACTTTCTTTTTTGGGAGTGGCCGTCTTCAGCCTTGCTCTTGGAAGTATTGGCAAGCCACTAAGTTCTATTGCTGTGGGAGCTTCATATTTGGCAAGACTGGTTCTCTATTTCTTTTTCTATTTCGCGGCTTTTGATTTTCTCAATAGAGATTTATATAAGGAAAAGTTACGAGCCACAATTTACAACAGCTTAATTGTTTGCGGCGCATTTATTGCAATCCTGGGTCTTTTAGGCTACGTAATTTATCCGGATACAAAAGCGCTCTCCGAATTCGGCTGGGATAATCATTACTACCGTCTGGTCGGGCCGTTATTGGATCCGGCTTTTACTGGAATTATACTGGTTCTTTTTTTAATCCTGGTGACACTAAAAAAGTGGGTTGGTAGAAAAGAACAGGCACTTGGATTATTTTTGTTTTTAATTGCGTGGATTGCGCTTTCCCTGACTTATTCGCGTGCAAGCTATGCGGGAGCTTTAGCCTTTTTTGCCGCTGCTTTTATTGCGAAGAAAAATGTGGGATTTATTGTAGGAGGCGTGTTGCTTTTTGTTGCCACTTTTTATTTGTTGCCGCATCCAAAAGCAAGCGCCGGAACCAATTTAGCAAGAACCCAAACTGTCATTTCAAGAGTAAATAACTATGAAGAGGCACTGTTGGTGGGTTTAAAAAATCCTGCCTTCGGCGTAGGGTATAATATGTATGCATTAGCCTCAAAAGGCTCAACCTTTCAAGGCTGGGAGGGGAAAATTGTGCATAATGGTTCGGGGGTTCATTCTAGTTTTCTTTTTGTGTTTGCAACGATGGGGACTGCCGGACTATTGGTTTACTTATATCTGTGGGTTAAAATACTTGTCTTGGGGTGGAACGGGCGGAAAACCGTCTATGGACTTGTACTTTTCTGCTCAACAGCGGCACTACTTGTGGAGTCTGTCTTTGATAACTCACTGTTTTACCCCTGGGTGATGGGATGGATGGGGATTCTTCTTGCAATGCAGGAAGAACAAAAACCAAACCATAAGCACCAAGATACAAACAAGCACCAAATCTAAAAATTACAGATAATTTGGAATTTGAATAATTGTAATTTGTTTGTTTCTTGGGATTTGGAATTTAACTTAAGGAGTGAATACGACCGTTATACTTTTCTCCGCTTGATTTCCTGCCTGATCAACAGAAGTTAGGGTTATTGGATTTGAGCCTTCATTTAGTGTGTATTTAATAGTAAATGATCCGTCATCAGACACTATGCCGATACGGTCTCCGATGGCGATGCCTGCTCCAATTTCAGTTTTTCCTTTTATCGTTAAATTTTTTTCATACACCTGCTCGTTGTCTTGAGGAGATTCTATCTCAACCACAGGTGGATCAGGGTCGTAGCGGGTAATTCCAGCAACAGAGCGGTCCCCTTCGTTGCCGCTAGCATCTGTGGCTGTCGCGTAAACATAATTTTCACCTTTGCTTAATATAATACGAGTTGAAAATTGGGAGTTGTCTCCAACGCTTGCTTCCCCTGTCGCAGAATCGTTATTGTAAATTTTTATCTTACTTTCAGCTTCAGCAAAACCACTAACATCTAATTGATCAACCTTAGTGTATTTTGGCAGAGAGTCCCAGTTATTCATTCTTGGCGGGCCGGGGGGAGTTTTATCGTTTGAAACTGATTGCGCAGGTTCACGGAAATCTCCAACAAAAATGGCAAGTTTGGCAATACTTCCCACGCCAACAAAAACTAAAAGCAGGAAAAGCATAATTGAGGAGATTATTAATAAAAACGCGCGCCTGGCTTTTCTTTTTTCGTCAACTTGTGATCTTCGCGATATCATATTCCTGGGAGCCGACAGGCAGAATTGAACTGCCGTTTGCGGGTTACGAAACCGCTGTTCTGCCGTTGAACTATGTCGGCGTAGCACTAGTATTTTACCACGATTAGTGTGATTTGCGACGAACGGCCAGGGTAGCCGTGGCTGCGATGGTCAATAAAAGCAACACGAAACCGGCAAATTCCAAGTATTGCGGTAGATAAATTATTACCAGCTTACTGCCTGTAGGATTGTCTACTCTCCACCCGTTTTCCCAGTTGTTTACTAAAAAGTGGCTGGTCACCTTTTTACCAATAAATGGCGCAAGATATAGTGGAGCAGAGGTTTCATACATCTGCCAGCCGGAGTTAAAGCCTTGAGACAAAACTATAGTTTTTGGCAATTGATCTTTCAAATTAACAACATAAGTTGCCTGGTTAGGATGTTTTGTTTCCAGAGCTTGTGTTTGAACCTGATTATTCTGTTCGTCTCCAAAATGTATTCCGGCCAAATATTTATAAGGGAATGTATATACATTAACGCTACCCAAATCGTTAATAGTTAAATCATTGCCCGTGGAACGATTTTCAATGTGCAGAGTATAGCCTACGCCATCATCTTCCATGGGAGGCTGGATTAAATAGGTTGTTTTTAGGTTGTTTGTTTTTGGTAAATAAACTTCTATATCTGCTTTCCTGCTTATTGGGTTTTCCAGCCAAAAAAACAAAGGTTGGCCCTTGCTGTTTTTGCTCTCGAGAGAAATTATGTAGGCAAAGTTATGCTGCAGATTGGGCAGCCAAACCGACAGGCCGCAGACAGCCCCTTTACTTTTCATCTCCAGAACATTTTTACCGTCAATAGTGACAGCTTTTGCATCGCTTTTATCGGGATCTTTATCTGTGCAGTATTTGTTTTGCTGAATAGTTTCTAAATCTATAGAGGCTGAAAAGTAGCCGGAAACTTTTGGAAAATTCACCTCAAGTTTGTTGTCCGCAACTCGGGGTTGGGGCCCAAGATAGGCAACTTTTCTTAAATCTTTCGGATCGGGTAAAGGCAATTCTTGGCTTTCATCGGGGAAAACAGGTGAGGCAGCATTTGCCGGAACATTTGCATAAATAGTATATGTATCAGTACTTTCAGAAATCTCAAAACTTTGATCTCCAAAAGACCTGAAAGGGTAATAGTAGTTTTCTCCTGAAGAATAATGGCTGTTATGAGAAAATGCTTTATCTTCAAAAGCATAAGCGTACTTTGGTCCTGCGCTGGGCAGGTTGTCGGCTGCAAAAACGAAGTTGTTAATTTGTGTGTCTAAATTAACTTTGTAGATGTCAATATCTCCGTATTGTTGGACAAGGGTTGCTTTGCCGGATTTTTCTAAAAGACCTTTCAACTCATCGGTGTAAAGCGTTTTCTGATTAACGGAACTAAAAACGTTTTTATCAACCAAAAGCCAGTTAACCTGGTATTTTTCTAAAACCTGAGATAAAGTTTGAGGCTTTTTTGAATAAAGCGCATAATTTAATTCCGAATAATAACCTTCGTTGTAATTGCTCCAGGGATCAAACGCGCGGTCTAAAATTGGCTGATTTATTCCGTACCACAAAAATCCTGAGCCTTCGTATCCCCACCAGTAATAATTCCAACTCCAAAAAGTATATTGCGGAAAGTTGGCAATTCGGGTATTTTGATCTTGATTTTTGAAAAAATCAAAAACTTGGAAATATTCTTGGGGGATTTTGCTTTGTTCCCGGACCCAAAATAACTTGCCGGTATATACAGGAAATAGGTACGTGATTAACAAGAACAAGATAGCTCCCAGTGAAAGTCTTTTGACTAGTTTCCGCGAAGCGAGCTGAACTAAGCTTAAGCCTCCCACACCAAGGAGTAGTGAATAGGCCAATGAGGCTAATATTGAAAATTTGGTGAAGGGAAAACGAAAAGCCTCTGTGAAAAACGGAAGACTATTCCTGAAAAGTGTCACAATCCAGGAAAAAGGAGGAGTGTTGACCATAAGCATGGTGAAGGCAAAAATAAAGAGTGCAGCAGCCGTGATTTGCAAGCGGTTACGGCTTTTAAGGGCGGAATACAACCCAAAAATTATTAAACCGAAAGTTATCCATCCGGCTGCCTGGAAGGGCAAAGAGTACGAATAATCGCGCCAGTTTGCCATTAAATAACCTGTATTTCCTGAAAGGTTAATATCTGTGCGGTCAAACCACAAGCCCCGAAGCAGTGCTACATTTTGGATGTTCCCAAAGTTTTTATTTTCCAAAAAGACAGTTTGGGAGGACATTTGATTAATTTTGGCTGCCGGAACAACGGAAGCATTGGTGAAAGTAAAGTAGAGAAAAGGTAAAAGCCAGAAGGAGTTTATAAGAACTGTGGACACGAAAATCTTGGCCACGCTAAGTAATGCCTGTAAATTTTTTTGGTAGACAATGTGCACTAAGCTCAAAAGGCCCAAGGTTAATAGTGTGACCAAAAATAATGTAGGAACGTAATAGGAGGGTGTAGCGGCAAGAGAAACCAACATAAAGACCAATAAACTTTTCCAAGACTTGGTAGACAGAAACCGCAATGCTGACCAGACGATCCAGGGTAAAAATGCAAAGTGAGCTGTAAAAGTTTCAAATGGGATATAAAAGGCTTGTAGGGTTGATAAATTGAATAGATAGAAAAGGCCAGAGGCAAGAGCTGCCAAACGTTTGTTGAAGCTCAACTTTTTGTTGCTTGATATGACTGTGGAAGAAAGTTGATAAGCTCCCAAAGCCCCGACTAGGAGTGAAATAAAGGTCCAGGTGTACCTAAGAAGGTTTTGCGGAAGGATCAGGGATAAAATAAAAATGTATATCTGGTGTAACAAGCCGGCAGCATGCCCCATTCCTCCAAGCAGTCCTACTCCCTGGTATTCCTGCCAAACGGCAAAAATGGACCGCTTGATATTCATCCAAAAATTAAACTCCGGATGTAAATTATCCCAGCCGGTCAAATAAGTTCCGCCTTTAAAGTTAGTGATATATAAAGCCGTGACAAGCGCAAAGATAATTAATTGCGGAAAATACAAAGAGGCTTTCTTGTTGATCATGGGAAAGCTAATTCTGGGCGCCTAAAAGGAGGAGCGCTACTTTTTTAGTATATTGTATAGGAGCCCAGATGGGTAGAGACAGAGAGAAGCGCTTAATGCCTCGCATGTGAGCATACAAAGCGTATACAGCGCTATTTGGCAAGGCCAAGACGACTAGAGCCTGCGCTAGGCATACGAAGACGCCCTTAAAAGTGGGTTTGTAGCCATATTTGGCGACAGCTCGGACTCTTACCTTAAGCGTCAAAAGAAAGCTTCTTTTGGGGTTCTTCATAGAAGATGAAGCCCGGTAAACGCGGTATTGCAAGACATACTCAGGTAAATTGACAAACTTCCCGTCACGGGTGAGTTTGAACAACATATCCAAGTCGTCAACCGGATGCAAATTGGCATCCAATTTTAACGAATCTTTCCGCGCAAGCTTTCTGTTAATCATAATCGTTGGGTTTTGCACAGACATAGAAGTAAGCATCATTTTATAGATCTCACTATGTTTTTCAGGATTTCTTTTCTCGCCTGTGATTCTGCCTTCCTCGTCAATGACTATGCATTGTCCGCCAACAAGAACAGTTTGGGGATGGCTTTGCAAATAATTAATTTGGAGCTTGAGGCGGTTGGGAAGCATAATATCGTCTGCATCCATGCGGGCAACAAATTGGCCGCGGGAGTGAAACATGGCAATATTAGCCGTGTAGCCGATTCCACGATTTGTTTTGTTTGTAAAAACCTTGATTCTGCTGTCTGTTTTGGCATAATTGCGCAATTTTTTTAATGAATTATCGGTAGAGCCGTCGTTGACAGCAATAACTTCAAAATTTTTGTAAGTTTGAGCAAGAATGCTGTCTAAACATGCGCGAAGATAGCCTTCGGCGTTATAGACCGGAAGAAGGATAGAGACCAGAGGTTGGTTTGAGACAGTGTGTTTGTTCATGATTTTTAGGTGTCATTCTGGTAAGCGATAGCGCAGCCAGAATCGATTCTGGACAAGCC
>CAYYLO010000011.1:26868-28517 GCA_964472675.1 uncultured Gammaproteobacteria bacterium
GGGAGGCGGGAGAGAATTTCGGTTTTGGAAAACCAATATCTCTCCCACCTCCCGCGGGGCATAGGGAAAGGGGGGTTGTCTACCCGCAGGAGACCAAACGATCCCTCTGGATCTCCCGGGGGTCCGGCATCCGCCCGATGACGCCGCCCGAGACACTGCCCGAGTTGGGAGCGCTTGCGTAGAAGCACATCCCCACTGGGTTTGGTGCACCGTCCACCTTGATGAACGCGCCGAATACGGTTTCACCTTTGGCAAAGATGAGCGGGCCGGGGTCGGCGAACCGGACGGGTTTGCCTGAAGGGGCAGTGACGACAGGCGCTGGTGCAGCGGGCGCCGAAGGGGCAATCTTCTGGGCGTCTAGCCATTGCTGATTGTGGGCGTTCTTCCACAGTACGGCAGCCATGGCCCAATCACCCATTGCTTGTTGAAGGAATCCCCCTTGCACATCGCCAGCTTGTCCGAACAGATGTTGGCCATCCCATCCGAAGGAGGTTGCCTCGAGAAGCTTGTAGCCCTCGAACACCTTCGGCTGAAGGGCCATCGTGGTAGAGCAGACCACCACGAATCCGTCCGTGATGGCCACGATGTTGTTGCCCTCGTGGAAGGTTTGGCGAACCTTGCCTTCCATTCCGTCGATCGCCCAGCCGAACGCCAGCCCGATCTCGCCAGGAAGGACGAGAAAGCTGATCGTTTTGGTCTCGCCCTTTTGGGTTTCCGTGCCCCAGCGGCATTGCGAGAGATCGCGGTTGAGCATGACCCCACCGACAGCGACGAACTGAGACTGTGTGAAAGCCGGGGACGATTCGGGTGCGGCTGTCTGGTCGGAAGCAGTGGAGCCAGCGTCGGTGGCTACAGCAGGCAGGTCGAGATAGCCGACGTACCGGCCGGTTTTGCCTGCGTGGTTGACCACCGCGTCGAGCGATGCCCCCTCGCAGAAGAAACCGGAGCTGACCTCGAACCCGAGGGTAAACGGCTCGGCGGTGTCGTTTTGCAGCACGATCCAGACCGGCTCGTTGTTGGGTCCTGTACGCCCGTTGAGCGCGCCTCCCGCAACGACCGCAAAACGGCCTGGGAAGAGCGCTTGGAAAAGCGTCTCCGTCTGCCCCGCGCCGGTGGCGCCGTAGTTGGTGCACGTGTCGAAGGGACGAAGGTCGTTGATCCCGGCGGCGGATGCCTGCGGAATCGGATTGAAGCCGATCAACATAACGAGCGCCATAACGACGGCCGAGAGCTTGTGCAAGTGCTTCGTGTAGTTCATCTATTCCCTCTTCTGCACTTTGCAGAAATAAAAAGGGGTGCTCCGACGACGCTCCGGCAAGACTGCCAAAGTTTTGTCGAAGCACCCCTGTGCCGCTAGCCGACCTTTGTCAGCTGGTTACCGTTGATGCGGACACGACGGCCGCTCGAGGTATGCCCTGAGGCACGCTCGAAACCGACTATCCGATCACGCCAGGCCCAGTCGACCCACTCGCGCGGAACGACTCCGACCTGCCCGTCGACGAGCGTGAACCGCGTCTCCTCGAAGGGACATGCGATCTCCGCAATCTGCGGGTTGCTCGACCAGAAGGAGTTGCCTCCCATGGCGAACGACACAGCGTCGACGAAGACGACCCATCCGGGCGACTGGCACGAAACCTTCGTGTTCGCCT
>CAYYLO010000012.1:0-27630 GCA_964472675.1 uncultured Gammaproteobacteria bacterium
TTTGGCGGTATTTTCTGTTTGTTTAAGATACTCATCAAAAGCTTTTTCGGAATTTTCTATAGTCACTGTAACACCATGCTTTTGCGCCAGGCGAATGTTGTAGCGGGTTTTGGGATGGAAACTTTTTAAAAGTTCTTTTTCCGAAAGTGTAAGGTCAAGAATAAATGTTTCAGATGTAAAAAAGCGCCTGCCGGGAACTGCGCCTGAAGCGCGCAAAAACTTTCTTGCGCTTTCTAGATTAGAAGTGACGTTTGGCTCCAAACGGATAAAAATAATTTTTTCTTTTCGTGCGTATTCTTTAATGAATTGGATAAACATGGTTGACGGCAAAGGGCTTTTTAAGAGCATGGCAAGCTTGTAAGAAGTCTTGGGGATTTTGTGAATTGTCAGCTGGTGTCCCTCTACCAGTTTATTGTTTAAAAAGACTCCCACTCTAACAACCGTGTTACCCATCTCTTGCCGGAAATCTCCCCATTCCCAGGATTGTATGGGGTGTGTGGCCAGGGTGTTAAAGTTTTTTTTATCTGCAATAGAAAGAATTTTTATTATTTTCTCCATTATTAGAAATCATCTGCGAAAAAAAAGTCATCAAAACTGTCTTTCTGCCATGAATTAAGATTTCCCTGAAGGTTTTCAACTAGCTTTTCGGGAATTTCAGACAAAAACCGCGAAGGGTAACTTGTACCTGATTGCCCAAACAAAAGTCGTTTGGAGGCAAAAGTTAGATAAAGTTGTTTTTTAGCCCGGGTTATTCCCACATATGCAAGACGGCGCTCTTCTTCCAGCTCTTCCTGATCTGTTAGGGCACGGGAATGTGGGAACAATCCTTCTTCTAAGCCTACTATAAACACGGTTGGGAATTCCAGACCTTTGGCCGCGTGAGCAGTCATCAAAGTAACCCGCCCGCCATCGCTGCGCTCAGGCGCCTGCAAATGGGCAGCTGGGAATTTACTCTTGGGCTCCTGAACGGTTTCAACAAGAGCCACTTGTTCTAAGAAATCAACCAACTTGGGAAATTCAGTAGCCACAGACCTCAACTCTTTTATGTTTTCCAACCTTGCCTGATCTTCAGGGTTATTCTTATCGTAAAGCTCCATATAGCTGGTTGCCTCCAAAACCTGGTCTAGCAATTCAAGTGTGGAGTTTTGATCTTTGACTAATTTTTCCTGAAGTTTTTTATAAGCGGCAAATCTTCTTTTCCCAAGACTTTCCGCACGCTTTCGAGAAATAGAATCATTGGGGTTGGCCAGAAGTTTTAAGTAGGCCAGAACATCCTTAACTTCCCGTCTGTCGTAAAAGCGAACACCGCCAATTAGTGTGTAGGGAATGCCTTCATGTAAAAATGCTTCTTCTAAAGCTCGGGATTGAGCGTTGATTCTGTATAAGACGGCGATATCTGCGTACCTAAAACCTTGTGCTAGTAAATTTTTCAACTCCCGAACAACGAAAGATGCCTCGTCCATTTCCGATCTGGCCTGGTAGAGCTTGATTCTATTCCCGGCCGGATTTTCTGTCCAAAGTTTTAAAATTGGGTGATTTTTGTTTTTGTTAATAACACCGTAAGCAGCATCCAGGATTACTTGCGTGGAGCGATAATTTTGATCAAGATTGATAATTTTGAGGTTTTCAAAGTCTTTCTCTAGAGCAGTAATATTCCTATAATTTGCGCCCCTCCATGAGTAAATTGAATTGTGCACAACAACTCCTTCGGCAATATAGTTGTGGAGGGTTTGTACATCCAAATCATAAACTTTACCTTCATATATTCGCTTTTCAATAGACACAATTTCGTCAACAACTATTAAGTTGTCTTCCAACACTCCTACCTCCATGGTTTCTCTTAAATGACTTGCTGGAGTAAAAAGAAACCTCTTATCATCTACGATGAGAGCAGAGTGGTTTATATCAACCCCACCGGCCGCACTGGCAATGTTTTCAGCCATAGTCAACGATGTTTCATAGCGCCAATTACATCTTTCTATTCTCCAAGTGTTTCTATTTGCCTTACGCGTTTCGTATCCTTTTTGAATAAGCATTCGTTCTATTTCTCTATTAGACGTATTAATTGATACCCTGTGGCCGCACCACGGGCTGCGCTCGCTTGGTCTTTTATCGCTAAATAGGGTAAAGCGGACAAGCTGCCGATCGGGATTTAGGTCGCTAGCAATGCCTTTTGGTCTATGATGAGGGTATTCATTGAAAAGCAACAAGTCTTGGAATAGCCGCTCTGCAGCTTTGCGGGTATCGATTGACGAGTAGAAAGTATTTATTTGTTCTTGGGTAAGTGCCATATTTCTACCTTTGGTTGAGAAAACAAGACTGGGAATTCCATATTTAACTACAAACCAATGTTCCCAAAAGTTTGCGCTTGCTCGTCCATCACATACTTTTAACACCCACATTTTGTCTGCTTGTTCTTGAACAGACCTAACCAAGAGCCCAATTGCTGAACGGCCTTTGTGTGGGACCCTAGATGCGGTAGCTATTCCAATGCGATAGCCCTTATCTTTTCGGAACATAAGATAAACATAGTACTTGTTTGCTTGCTTGTTTAACCGAGCAAACAAGATATGATTCGGGGTTAGTTCTAAGCTTCTTCCCGACCTTAACCGGACACTAAAAATATCTCCCTTGTATTTGGATACTTTGATATTGTTTATAGGAACACTGTGGGTCTTACCTCGACCGGCAGCTGCTAAAACAAGCTCCCCAAGCTTTAACTTTTCAATAGATTTCTCACCGTTGATGGTTGCCACTTTTGTTCCTAGTGGTAGACATTGCGCGGCATCGCCAACAACAGTGAGCTGGTTGCCATTGGCCTGGGCAAGCAGCCGGACGATCTCGTATTGGGCTTTGTTAGTATCTTGCCATTCGTCAACTAAGATGTATTGAAAACGCTTGCCTAAACGTTGCAAAGTTTCCGAACTTTCTGTTAAGAGTTTCACCGAAGAGGTGAGCAGATCATCAAAATCCAGTGCATGATTGTCCTTAAGAAGTCTTTGGTATTCCAAAAAGACCAAAGCGGCTTTTCTTTGCCAGTCACCTTGCGCATATTGGGCAAATTCTGAAGCCGTGACCAGTTCGTTTTTGGCTTGAGAGACAGCCGAAATTAACGGTCCGGGCTTGAAAGACTTTCCTAAGCCCAATCTGGACATAACGTCTTTTACAGCATCCAGCTGATCGGTTGTGTCATAAATTACAAAGTCCGGATCGATGCCAATATTGGATCCGTATTGTCTTAATAATCGAGCGCAAAACGCATGAAAGGTACCAGCAAATCCGACAGTTGTACCAATAAGATTTGTTATTCTTTCTTTCATTTCGCCGGCCGCTTTATTTGTAAAGGTGATCGCAAGCAAACTTGCAGGATGAATCTTATTTTCCTGGATAAGCCATGCTGCGCGATGAGTTAAAACTTTAGTTTTTCCAGAGCCTGCGCCGGCCAAAATTAACAAGGGGCTGCCCCAATATTTGACTGCTGCTTGTTGATTGGGGTTAAGATCGGCTAAAATTGAGTTTGCCGCCATGGTACGATTGTATCACACGCTCCGCATACTCTATGCTTTCCCTTTAAGACATAAGGCACTGATTGCTTGGATGGGTTTTTTGTTTTTCTTTTTGGCTTGGCTCGCACCGCTTTATAAATTTCTTCCCCAGGCAGTTGTTTTGGGCAGGGGGTTTTGGGAAGGATCGCTTGTTGATTTAAGGTCGTCAAGCGGCAGAACTAATTTTTTGATTCTTGGCTTGGGAGGACAGAAAAATGATCCCTCAGGACAAACAGACATGCAGCTACTTGTTTCTTATGACCATGCCAACAAAAAGCACCTGATGCTTTCTATCCCCCGGGATATTTGGATCCCTGAGATAAATGGCAAAATTAATAGCGCATATTCATACGGCAATAACTCTGAAGGTTCAGGAATTGATTTAACAAATAGCTTAGTTTCTAAAATTACTGGACAGCCAGTACATTATTCTGTGGTTATTTCTTTTGACGGGTTTATTAAATTAATCGACATTTTAGGAGGCGTTGAAGTGTATGCCGACCGTTCTTTTACAGATACAAAATACCCAATTTCAGGAAGAGAAAATGATTTATGTGATGGAGATGTAGAAACCAAATGCCGTTGGGAAACTATCTATTTTGAGGGAGGCAAGCATCATTTCAATGGAGCAGAGGCATTAAAGTTTGTGCGATCACGACATGCTCAAGGCGAAGAGGGAACAGATTATGCCAGAGCAGCCCGTCAGCAAAAAGTATTTTTGGCTGCTAAAGATAAACTTCAGTCTCCTCACTTTTGGGCCAACCCTTTAAAAGTTAATCAGCTTTTAACAGCGTTAGGTGAGGTTGTGGAAATTGACATTCCGCAAAAAGATTTGGGGATTCTGGCAAGGTTATTTATAAGCTTAAACCGCCAGAATGTCAGGTCAGAAGTTTTGTCTGTTCCTGATTCCGCGCCAAGTTTGCTTATACACCCTCCCGTGTCGGCAAAATATAAAAATGAATGGGTACTTCTTCCCAAGGGGGAAAACTGGAACGATGTTCACACGTGGGTAGGTTGTCTTATCACCCAACCTCTTTGCAGCGTTCCTACAAACTAATTTTGTAAATTTTCATACTGCCGGTGGAAAAGACCAATTGGCCAAGACGGGCAAATTGATTATTTAGTTTAGAATACTTTTGTTTTTCTAAATTACCGACAACAACATACTCAACGCTGTATTTTTGAAGAAGTGATTTTGTTTTAGCGATATCTTGTGAAGTATAAATAGTTTCCACGTCGGCAGCCCTTTTCCCTGGCTCGTTAAATGATCCACGCCAAAGCCATTCATGCACTAACCATCCTTGTACGGTTGGGAAGCCGGTATATGAAGAAATAAAATCATAATCGGTGTAACTGTCTCCCGCGGCTTGCAAAACCACTGGTTGGCCGGAGAGTTCTTTTAAAAATTCTATGGCTTTGAATTCATCTGGATATTCTCTCTGTATCCAACGATCGCCGGCCAAGCCACGATAATTTTTTAAGCCATTGTAGTAAGAGCGTATGGCAAAATAGGAATATAGAATGGTTACAGATAATAAACACACCGTTGGAAAAATGTAGCAAAGGCGCGGCCAAAAACGCAATCTTTTTTGCAAACTTGCAGACAAAACTTTCCAGACAACATAAGGTGTAGTTAGTGTAAACATTACAAAAGATTGATATGTGAACTTGAACATTGTATTTGCTCTTTGATATTCGCGAATATAAATATCTTTTATATAAATTACTTCTGGCAAAAAAACAAGAAACCACGAGGTCAAAAACAAAATTCCTATAAATAAATCTGTTGTGCTTATTCCTTTCTTCCTTGAACGACGTTTAAATAAATAGAGGGCGAAGGAAAAGGTTGTAATTGCCGGTAATCCCCACAAAACAACCAGCATCCAGATGGGCGAATGATAATTAACCAGCGCGACTCCTTTAGAAATATTTTTAAAAGTTAACTGAAAGGGTAAACTAAAAACAAAACTGCCTAATACAGCGGGAATTGCCCAAAGTAGAGTTTTGGTTGCCATTTGTAAAAAGTGCGTTTTTTTAGATAAAAAACAGGAAAACACAACACTTGAAAGTACCAGAGAGTAAATAGGCAAGTCCCAAGCGTTTGTGATATAAAAAATTCCCAAAAGCCAGGACATGGAAAGCAGCTTAAAGATCTTGGGGCCCTCGCGGGCAGTGGAGATGGATAAAGCTAAAAAGCAAAGCACAAAGGGAAGGTTGATAAGATGTCCATGCAGGTCTGCAACGACAAAGCTATAGATAGGAAACTCGTGAATTGTGTTGTCGATTGCTCCAAATTGGGCAACAATAAAGCGGGTTGCATCAGGGTACCAGTAATCCTTAAATGATCCATGTTTGACCAGCCAATAAAGGGGGTGAAGATTGCTGCTCAATGTTAAAAGGGTAGCGGTTAAAAATCCCAGGGCAAGCATTAGTTTTGTAGATATTTTCTTGTCAGGGGAATGAAAACATAGGTTGCCACCAATTGAGAATGCGCCGGCAAAGCTTAGCGCAAAGAGTGTGGCGACTATTAAATTGTAGGTAATACTTGAAGGAATTGATGAAAGTTTGGTTAAAACAGCGGTCACCAAATGGCCAAAATAGTAGTAGTTAATAGTATTCCCGGAAAACCACATGTCTTGGGGAGGAAAGTAAGCACTTTTTAAAATTGCGTTGACAAATCCCAAGTCCATAAACTTCTCAAGACCTCGAATATCGGGATGAAAACCTCTGATGAAAGACCAAATTGTTAAAGTCAGGAAAAACAGCAACTCTTCAAAAAGCCATATTTTCCAGGATTGGTTAATAATTTTGAAAATTGTTTTCCAGCGGAGGCCAAGGAGAAGGAAGTTTAAAAATGCAATGACGGCAACTATTATCCACGTGTTTGCGTGAGTAAAGGTCAGAAATTTTAAACTGCCTAGAATCCAGACTATGTATGAAACAAAAAGAATACCCAAAATTTTGGCAAAGACATAGCCTTTATCAAAAAAGTTTGAGAATAATAAAAAGGTTGCAGGACAGGCAATAATTCCTAAAAAAAAGATAAAAACCCACCAATAAAAGATAATAAAAAAGTCAGAGATCATGTAGATAAATTATTACATACGGGCTGGACGGTAAATAAAGATAGTCTTGATTGGGGGTTATTGTAAATTTGTTTGAAATTTTTTTTGAACAGATCGTAATTAATTGTGAAGTTTGGGTTGGTGTCGGGATGTTGTATCTCTATGTAGGAAATATTATTTTGAGTAACAAGTTTGCAAACATCATTGACATTGTTTGCGCTCAACATGTCTCTCAACTCTCTATCGCGTCTTGTTGTGTTGTATGACAGCGACCAGGGGAAATAGGGCCAGCCAAGGAAAACTTTGCGTCCGGCAAGACTCGCGGGATCGTATAAATAATTTGAGTTTAAAAAAATTGCGTTTTTAGGCGTATTTTGCACTATCCAAGCAACATCTGGGTTTTGGGGGTAGTCGGCAATTTGATAAAAGCGATCGTTTTTAACTGCAAAGAAATCAATAACGCCGGAAAGTGTTAAAAAGAAAACTAACACAATTGCCAAAGTTTTCCCGAGAACTTTTTGGTGCCAAATTTTGACAACACCGTAGGCTGCAAACATATTGGCAATGGCAACAAACACGGTGAAAAACTTATGGTTTCCAGCCATTTCGATACTGAATTGAACAAGGTTGCCAATTAGGAAAAGAGGCAAGAAAGCAACAAAAACTTGCCTGGCTGTTTTGGGCGCGAGGATAAACCCTATGAGAGTAAGAATAAATGCTAGTCCAAGGTTAAAAAACCAATAATTCAAGAAAGATAACAAAGTTACCGGATGTGGAGTTAGGAATCCTATTTCCAGTTGCGGGATAAAACTGGCAGAGCTTTTTAAAAAAATCACACGGGGAAGCGAGAGCAAAACCCCCACAATCAGTATTCCGAAAACTGTAATTTTTTGCCTCTTTAGTAGGATAAAAAGCATTCCCAAAACTCCAACAGCCATTATAAAAATGCTTGAATGAGCAAGTGGCAAAATTCCCAGGAAAATCCCCCCAAGTGTTATTTGGGGTATTGATACTTTCTTTTCTACCTTTATAATCCACAACACAAGCAGTAAAAGCAGCGCTAAGGGGAGAGCTAGATGGCGTTGGTTTGTGTAGATGTTCAAATTCCAGAAAGCTGAGACAATTTTACCGTCGTACGGACCAAAAGACGGGAAGGTAGAATTTTGAAATATGTCGGAGAAAGTATGTAAGCTTAGAGGGTGGGTTTTAAAAAACTCCAGGAAAGAAAAAGAACCGTTAAAAAGGAAAAAGACGACAGAAAAAATTCCAACAGCACGACTCTTGAAAAGCTCTCTACCCAAGAAGTAAATAGCAAAAACAAGAAGCGCAAAAGAAAGTGCGCTAGGAAGATTTAAAGCCCAATCTAAAGGAAACCCGAGTTTTTCTAGGAGTCCAACTAGCAGGTAGAAGAGGAAGTGATATCGTAGAGGTTCTCCTGGAAACAACGGGTATTCTGGTGGCCAGTTGTCGCCTTGCGAGAATGAGCGGATAAGCGGAACATGACTGGCAAAGTCACTCCATGCTTTAGAGGCAATAAGCATATATCCGTTTTCGTAAGCGAAAGTATGCCACATCAACCATAAGCTAAAAAATAAAGCAACAATGCCAAAAAAGATTTCGAAAAAATGTTTCTTAAGATGAGGAGTCATTTGATCAATTGTGCCACCTTTTGGCCCAACTCGACAGCGTAATTGGTTCCCCTGTCCCAAGGGTAGACTTGTTGAATGTTGGCTAAATATAAACCTTTTAAGGGTGTTTTTGCGGAAGGGATTTTGGACGAATAATCCAGAGGTATGATGGGTTGGGCAAATGGAGTTTTTGAAACCCATACTTTTTTAACCCAGGCTTTTGTAAATTGAGGATTTATTCTTTTAAGGTATGGGAAAAACTCTTTCAAAAGACCATAAGGAGTTTTCTTAAAATACTGATGGGTTGTCTCCAGATAATTTCCTACGTACAAAAGTGTGTTGCCACCGTAATTTTTCTTATCGACCAGGTTTGTGTGTTCAACAACAGAAAGAAATGGAAAGTCTTTTTCATTGATATTCAGCCAGTAGATGGAATTTGGAAGAAACGGTTGGTTGAGGGCAAGGATTAAATTTACCGCACCCAAACCCTTGAGATTTGTAATAGATTTTACATAAGGTGCGGGAAGGTTGGGGGTAATTTGACAAAACCGGTACGCTGGAAGAGTGCAGATGACGTAATCGAATTCGAACAGTGCTTTTTTACCAGCGGCTAAGAAAAACTTTCCTTCTTTCTGTTGGATTTGGGAAATGCTGGTTTTATATATAAACTTAACACCACTCCTTTTTGCTTTTAAGGCAACAAGATCAGCGAGTTTTTGAAAGCCGCGTTCCGGATACCCTAATGCGGCACTTCTTTTTTTGATTCTTGCCCAAAACCAAACGGCGGAGATTCTTTTGGCATATTTACCAAACTTTTTGACAAATAAAGGTTGCCATAAAATTTTCCAAGGTTTTTTGCCCATACTTCTTGTTAAAAAACTTTCACTGGTTTTGTTTTCTAGAGTTTTCCACAATGGGGTGAGTTTCAGATACGCAAGGGCAAACGCGGTTCTGGTTTTTTCAAAAAGACTAAGGTGTGGGAATGCCAACAATGAGGTGGCAGAATCCAACTGATAAACTTTACCATTGTATAGAGTTGAGGTTTTTGCTTTTTTAAAAAAAATGGGAACACCGACCTCTTTGGCCAGGTCTTGAATTGACCAGTCAGATGTAAAGAGGTGATGGTAATGTTCCTCGAGCGCCCATTTCCAACCCTGAAATCTAAAGCCTTTTGCTAAACCACCAGGAACTGTGTCTCTCTCAAAAACAGTGACCTTGTGCCCTTTTTTGGCCAGCGCCAACGCAGAAGATAAGCCTACAAAGCCGGCGCCTATAATTCCTATCCTCATAGTGACAAGATTGTAACAGCAATCCAGGTGGTCGGAAAGCTAGAGAAATCAGTTGGCCGGGGTGTCAGAGGATCGGCAAGTCGGTGGGTCTGTGTGACAGAGGGTCAGCAATCCAACGTCTAACCACACGTGCGATTGTGGTTCCGCGTTTAAAAGAGGAGGCGGAATTTCTTGCCCGTGATTACAAGGTATTGTCAAAAAGAATGAATGCCTTACAATCTCACTGGAGATCTGGCGATCTGATTTAACTGGTTTACTGGCCTTCTGGCATGCTGATTTTCTGGTGTGCTGACCCCTCTGACACCCTGACTTTCTATAAAGCAAGTGCAATGCCAGCAAGGAGAAGCACCAAACCACCCAAAACACCCAGGAGGATAGGTGTACTGATACCAGCGACAGGAGTTGTGGAGCCTGAGGCGACATTGGTAGTAAATGTTGGTGTGGGGGTTGAAAGAGTCGGTCTGCGAGTTGGAGTTGGGGTTGTGGCCGTACCTCCAACAGGATTACCAGTTGGGGTGACTGCGGGGGATGTGGTAGGTGTGGCTGCAGCAGAAGGAATGGGAGTAGTTCCAGTTGGAAGCACAGCGGTAGCTGGGGCAAGTACTGTTATGGAGGCCGAATTTTGAGAAGCTAAAACATTTGTGCCTTCTCCAATTCCCGCAACTAAGGTTTGCGGCGCAAAGTTAACAGTAGCGACCCCTGGAGCTTTGGCAATAAACTTCAATGTTGCCAGCCCCCCTTGCCCTTGAGGAGGATTGGCCGGTTGAGCGGATAGGGTTATATTTGCAGTTCCTGTGGTGTTATTTATCTGCGGGCTGACAAATACCACAGGCAACATCTCTGTTAAGGGAGTAAAATCTTTTAAGGTTAGTTTTTGGGGGTCAAATGTAACGTGAAGTTCAGCGCCAGTTGCTGTATTGGTTCCGGTGCTCATTTGAATTGTGAGGCTGACCTCCTCACCCACATTGGCCGTTTTTGTAGGAGGAAGAACAGAGAGGGTTGTTGCGGGTGCCGCATTTTTTCTTAAGTCCTGTTGTTGCTTGACCAAAAGCATGCCCACGACTAAGCCCACAATCAATAAAACCAAAACGATTATACCGATGACGATATTTTTCTTGCTCATTGAACTGTTACAGTTGTGCCCTGCCACGACTTTACCGTGTTTTCTCTTTGATTTTCTGCCGTTACAATAGTGTTGCCAAGAGAGATTTGGGTGGTGCCGGCATCTTTTGCATTTATTACTACCTTGGCCAAAACGCCACTTCCTTCGGAAGGCTGCAATGTTCCTATGGTATAAACAACTTCACCTTTTTGGTTGTCAATTTGTTTTGCTAAACGTAGTGGGTTAGCAAGAAAATCGCCCGCGAATATTTCTTTTATCGAAATGACTTTTGGGTTAAACTTTAAATGAATTTCATTGCCAGTAACTTTGTTCCCGGGGGAAGCTATGTTTAGCAATATTGTTTTTTCCTGAGAAGCAGACAGGATTAAAGTCGCGGGTGTTGTTGTTAAGACAATATCCTTCTGGGTTTGTAATGGTGCAGCCGTTGTGGTGGCAATTGGAGCCTGTTGTCGGGGTAAAGTCGGTTTGGTTGTCACCTCTTGTAAGGGGTCAATAACGACTGTGGCCAAAAGAATCGCAACTGCGCTCAAGATTGGTGTTGTCCAGTTGTGATTAATGGTTGGGTACATAAGGGCAATTTAGTATGCCTGCCTTTGTTTTAGAACGCAAGTATTTATTCGCCTGTTTTTCCATAGTTGGGAACGAAGAGGTTGTAATCAAACAAATCTACTTTGCCGTTCCGGTCAAAATCAGCCGGGCTTCCTGTTGTTGGCATCCTTGGTCCAAAGTCCTCTACAAATTCATTAAAGTCAAATAGATCAATTTTTCCGTCACCGGTTAGATCGCCGGGCAAAAGCTCGATGCTTATTACATCCAGGGTATTGGTACCACTTACCAGGGTGATGCTACCCACCCTGACCCTTAAGTGTGCGGGGCCGGTGACGTAGACATCGTAAGTGTCTGGCGACAGAGTGATACCTGTCAGAGTTGCATGAAACAAACCATTTTCGTCACCCGTAAATGTCACCCGACTTTCTGTTTTTGTTGTGGAAGTAGTACTTTGTAACTCAACCAGTGAATTTTCTTCTACCCCGTATCCTCCCCTATCTATTCCTTGGAATCTTAAACTTATTTGTAAGCTTGCGGAGCCGGTAGTTGGCGTAGGTGCTGAAGTTGGTGTAAGTGAAGGCAGGGAGGTTGGGGTAGGTGTGGGAATTGGGGTGAAAGTCGGTGTCGGTGTTTGCGTCGGTTCTGGGCTGGTGGGCGTTGGAGTCAGAGTGGGTATTGGGGTTGGGGTGGTCCGGGCTATGGTATAGACTAGTTGATTGAAAGTAGAGTGGATAGCTTGAGGCGAAGTTGGAGCTACAACCATTAATCTGGTTACGTTAAGTGTTCCTGTGGTGGGAGTATGGGCTGCCTGGAAGGTGAGTGTGGCTAAATGCAATAGTCCTTGGGCAACTTGTTCTGATTGTGTGTTGACCGCGACCACTCTGGCGGTACGCGTGTTTTGATCGTAAGAAGTTAGAACCTGGCGGTTAAATTTGACAATATCAGACCCGGGGACGATTTGCGTTGGAGTAAACTCTGCAGGGAAAGTAGCAGATATGTCAAATCCTCCAATCTCAGCATTGGCATCAGCATACAGTTCCAATCTTGAGGTTTGACCGGTTTCCAAACTGATTTCTCCCAGCGGAGTCGCAGCTGCACCCTCGCGGGCAAAATAGAAAGCAATACTGGTTTCTCCTCCGGCTTTGCTGCCTAGGTTTTGAGATTTTTTGGCTAAATAAACAGAGAACGGCAACAATATCAAGAGGGTCAAAATGGTGAAGGTTGTGAGCCTCCTTTTGGTTATGGTTGGCATAATTTCTCCCCGGGAAGTGAGCGCATAGCCCTAAACCATTCGTTGTAGTCGAGAATATCTAAAACACCATCCCCGTTTATGTCGGCCCTGTCTCCTACAGGAGTTACGTTGGTAAGAAAATGTCGTTCCCACATGTCATAATCTGTGATCCCCGTGCAACCATCGCGGTTGACATCCGAGGGTTCGGGCGTAAGTGTGGGAGTGGGAGTGAGTACTGCGAGAGTGGGGGTCGGCGTAGGAAAACTAGTGGGAGTCGGAGAAGGGGTGGGCAGGGACCCTCCAGAGGCGGTCAAAACTGCTCTGTAAACATTCAACCTTTTTCCTATTGGCTTATCCGTAGAAATGTTGTCTCCAGTTTCTTTGATGATTTGTTCTATTCTGTCAGGTGTCAAGGTAGGGTTTACAGCCAACATTAAAGCCGCAGTTGCAGCCACGTGTGGGGTAGCGGCTGAAGTTCCGTTAAACCAGCGTGTGTAGGAATTATTGAGAGTGGTAGTAATAATTTCCTCGCCAGGAGCGGCAATATCTACAGGGCTTCCCCAATTGGAATAATACCTTCTTTCATCTGCTCTTCCTGAGGCTCCTACAGCGATAACTCCGTTACAAGAGGCGGGAGTGATCATTGTGGCATCGGAGTCGTAGTTTCCTGCAGCAGAGACCACAACGACATTTTTGGATCGGGCGTAATCGATTGCTTCTTGAAGATAAGGAGTATGGCTGCAAGGGAGCCCAGGATAGGATTGAACTTCCAGGTAAACAATTTTTGAACCCTGGCTGACAGCATAAACTATGCCTTCAGCAACAGCACTGTAAGACGTATCGTTTCCATAGACTTTAACTGCCAGGATGTGTGCGCTTGGTGCGATGCCGGTTAGTCCTTCGTTATTGTTGAGTAAAGCGCCGACAATTCCTGCAACTTCTGTGCCATGTGGATATTCATCCATAGAGTCTTCATCGTTATCCCCAAAGTCGTGCCCATTGATAATGTCAGCTGGCAAATCACGATGTGTGTAGTCTATGCCGGTATCTATGGAACCAATAAGAATATCCCTTGACCCTGTTGTCGACTCCCATGCGCGATTGGCTTGAATCTTTGCCAAATTCCACATGTCAGGATAAAAGGGGTCATTAACACTTACAGATGGAGGCTCTGGCATTTTGAAGTCTTGAGCAGCATAAGCAACACCCGGAAGCCTTGAGAAGTTTTCTGCTGCATTTTTGCCGGTTCCTGCTTCGACTTCGTATTCATAGGTATTACCATTGGCAGGTTCTAGTATTTTTTCTTCGCCTGATACGCCGCTGGCTTGTTTTACTGATTCTAAAAAGGCTAGTTTTTGCTCTGGCTGTTGTTGTCCCCTTAGGCGGAAGTTTAAGTCTTCAAAAATTTTGAAAATTCCACCGAGAGGCTGTTTTGCTTTTTGGGATCTTCCGGCTGCAGCTTGCGAAAGATCTTGGGGAGATTGGCCTTCTTGATATTTGACAATAATTTGATTTGCAGGTACAGGTTTCTCAGTAGTTTGCGCAAAAGCTGGTAAAGGAACGGACAGAGAAGTTGTCAGACACACCCCCAAGATAAGCAGGACACGTATCATGAATAACAGTATGAGAATTCTCAGTATAAAAAACAAGCAATGCCTGTCGATATTACAGGGCAAGGAGGATGCCGATAAAGAGGACTAGAGCGCCAGCTGAGATTCCAGCTACAACTGGCCAGGAGACGCCAACGTTAGGTAGAGTTTCCGAGCTTGTAGCGCTAGTCGGAGTGGCTGTTGCCTGGCTTCCGGAAGTAGATGTTGAGCTGGCAGCAGATGTGGGAGTGGCTGCTGGTGTTGAAGTTGCTGTTGGTTTGGGTGTTGGCGTGAGGGTTGCCGTAGGAGATACCGGCCCGCCAATTGCTCTGGTTGGTGTGGGTGTTGGGGTACTTGTTGGAGTTGCGGGGCTATCTGTACCAGCTGCTGCTAAAGTGAAATTAACGCTGCTGGTACAATTTGCCTGACTAGGGGCAGTTGCTTTAGGTTGGCTTTCGGGAACATTTGGCGCAACCGGCTGTGACTGAAGCTGGTATAACCATAAAGCTGTTCCAACGGCAACCAGTGCCAGAACTACCGTCGAAACAATAAGTATTATAGTTTTAGCGTTAATATTTTTATTCATATATCTTTAATAATTAATCCAACCCCTGGCGTTTAACGTAGTTGCATCTGCTGAAATATCATACTGTAAACACTTTTCCCCTTGCGGGCCGTTTTCCTGGGCAACTCCTTCGCGTCCATTGACGTTGACCATTGGGGTACCGTTGCCGGTTGACACGAGGCAAACCTTAATTGGGTCTCCGCCTCTAAGCTGGCTGCCATTTGCTATTAGGTTACTTGTCCCATATGGATATTTATAAATTCTAACACCGGTACATTGTGGCGCGCCGCCAGAGCCTGCTGCGCTGCCACCCCCAGTTGTTGTAGTCCCGGCAGGAGTACCACCGCAATAATTAACTGCCCTATTGTGTTCTTCAACCCAGTTAATGCATGCTCTTCCAACATTTCCCTGCTGTCTGGCGACAGAATATAAAGTATTCCAAAGATTGATGGAATTTTGGCTATTTATGGTTTGTCCGTCACAAGCCGCCGTATCCATACCAATACCGGTGGGGTTGCACACACTCTCTAAAGAGTGTTGTGCTGCCCAGGCGGCTCCGGCATCTGTTCCAAAACGGCTTACAAACGAGGCAACAACAGCACAACCCTGGGAATAGATGTCTAAACCATCAATCTCAGCCTTGATGGGATTCCCGGGGTTCTCTGCGCATTGGGCACCCCCAGTTTGACTTCCTGATTCCCCACTCCCACTCGCACCTGGCGTTGTCGTGACTGGTTGTGGCGTTGTCGTGACTGGGTTGCTGGTGGGGCAGTTGTATGGTCCACCTTCGTACCTTGAGCAATCTTCCCTTGTGTGGATGTTGCGCGTGCACCCATTTGAGTCGGTGGTTGTGCCGACGACTGCGTCTGCAGTACAAGTGGTTCCTCCCTCGCTGGGCAATGTGGCGGCGGCATTCTTCCTAAGTTCCTGATTTTGACCTACAAGAATTAAGCCTATGGGAAGGGCGACGATGATAATAAGCACTGCGGCAATGCCTGCAATAAGCTTGCCTTTACCTTTTTTCTTTGGAGGAGCGCTCATAATGGGAGGCAGAGAGCTCTGGGGGTCGGAAGGTCGGTTTGCCGGAGGAACCAGTGGTTCAGAGGGCTGGTTGGTTGGTGTGCCGGAGTTATGGCTCACTGGCTCACTGGCTTGCTGATCTGCTGATCCTCCGACCCATTGGGTCGATAGTGGCGGTGGAGCGGATTCTTCCTCAGTTATAAACAGAGGTTTGTTGTTGATTGGAGTAGTTGGTGCATCGTTGGGTTTTAGTGTGTTATGGTTTTGATTGTCGTTCATGGCAGGTTGATTTTAGATGATTTTTAGGTGATTAATTTTGCCAAAAGAAAACCACTGGAAACAAGGGACAAACCCATTATGGTAAGCAGCGCAATCGGTGTCAAGTCTCCAACATTTGGTAGCCTGGTTCCAACTGCAGGGGTAGGGGTTGAAGTGGTTACCTTATCGGGTGTAAAACTTGGTGTTTTAGTAGGTGTGAGGGAAACCTGGGGTGTGATAGATACGGCTGCCAGCTCAAGGCTTGCTTTTGGCAGTGTTGTTGAGTTTGGTGATTTAACTTCTGTAAAGTTGTAATTTTTACCCAATGTAATTGCCGGAACAGGATGGGCGTTTTCAACCAAAAGTCTGGCTTGAGAAACTTTTGCATTTCCCAAAATGAAAATTTCTAGCGTGGTCTTCCCAGAATAATTTGCGTATCCATTTAGCGTGCTAATACGAAGACTGGAAAGGGGGACAACCCAAGTTCCCTTACTGTCTGTTTGTGTAGACAACGGGGAGGCTCCGCTTACGTTCAAAATAACCACGGCTTTTTCTACAGGTTTTCCCAGGGTGTCCAATATAGTTCCAAAGACAACATCAGTTTTTGTTTGGGTGGCGAGTTTTGGGCCGGTTTTTATTTGATATGCTTTTCCGTTTAGGTCAAAAGTATTTTGCCCTGAGATTATTTTAAAATAATACACGGTTAAAGGAGAAAGAGAGCTTATCTCAGCAGAGTGCGTGCTTGTTGTATTCCCTCCTTGCGCTGTTTGTCCCAAAGACTCACCAGCTCCATAGGCGACAAAACCGTCTGTTTTTTTGGTGGTTGTCCAGGAAACAGTGAAGGACTTATCGGTGATGTTAGTTATTTTTATGTCTGATGGGGTTTCGTCGGGGGAGGCTAGGCTGGTTAACGTTTGTCTTGACTGGACTGAAAAAACTCCAACGGCGACTCCAACGATTAAAACAAGCAAGCCTAAAATAGTTGGAAACGTAAGTTGTTGCCTCATGTGCACTTTATTGTTTACGGCTGATTGTTAGTCGGGAAATACTTCTTCGACTCTAAATCTTCAAGAATTTTTGTATTTAGAGACGGGGAAAGGGGGTCTAAAACTGCGGGAGGTATATTCTCAAAACTTTTTTGCTGGAGAATCTGGTAGACCTCTGTACTAATCCACACAAAGATTGTAATGGTTGTAAAAATGGCAAATAAAAGCAGGTTCGGACCTTTTTGGTGTTGGCTATTAGTCATTTTAATTTGTATCCGGGTAATAAGGAATTTGTGCGCCGACAGTTAGAAGAATTGCCCCTTCATCACCTGATTTTTTGCTTACCCCCATTGAAACAGATGTGACATTAATAAGCCTTCTTAAATTTTCCGTATCTTTAAGAAAGAGTAGTATGTTTCTATACTCTCCTTTAACTAAAAACGATAGTTCAAACTGGCTTTCGTCTACTTTTGCTTGATCTTTAGCAATTTTTCCGGCCAGAGTAGTTTTGCCAACATTGAGTGACTCGAGTTTGAGACTGTTTTGGGCAGCCAAATTCTCCAGTTGGCTTGCCAGTGTGTCCGGCTGGGGGTTTTTGGGGTAGGCTTGGTCCAGGAGAGCAATTCGTGTTTTCTCTTGGGCATAAACAGTTTGAGCTTTTTTAAGATTTGTAATTTTATCGTTTAGTTTTACCTGAATGTCTTTTTGAGTCTTAACATCGGCTATAAGTTTGGCTATGGTGTTGGCTGTGGGTCTTATGGCAAAGACGGCAAAGAAAGAAATGGTCAAAAAAGTTAGCAAAAGTTCGATGCTAGCTCTTACTTCAGGTTTTTGTCCGGCCACTTGGACAATCCTGGCAAGTTGCCTGGTATATTTTGCGTATTTTTCCCGGTAATTGGATGCTATAGCCATATTAATTTTTCGCTTCCTGTGCAATTGACCCTTTGATTGTGAACACCAACCCTTGTTGGCCGTCTGTTGCCAGGTTTAGGCTGGACAAAACAACGTTTTTGAAAGGTGGACTGTTTGATATGCCTTTCATAAAACCGGACAGGCCAGATTCCGAAAGAGAAATTCCACTGATTTGAAAATCTTTTTTGGACAGATTGATTTTGGTTAAGGTTACATCAGCGGGCAGTAGTGAGGCAATTTGGGCAATTTTGGCATCGTTATTTGTTTTGAAAGCATACTTTTGGTAGTTTGCCAGGCGATCCTGAATATTTCGAAAGTTGGCCTCAAAGCTGGAGGAGGCCTCGATTTGTTTTCTTTTGTTAGTGTTACTTTCGTTCAAGTCAGTAAGAGTTCTGTCTAGCCAAAATCTGGACAAAAATGCCAAAATAACTACCAGTTCGGTAAGGATTACAATTAACCTTCCTGCAGAAAGTGACCAGGACAAAATCTTACCCAGGGTTGAATTCTCAAAGCCTTCTTTAAGAACCAGATTAATCTTTTTTGTGGAGGTAGACATGGCAGTACTGTTTTATGTATAGCATATGAAAAGAAGGTTTTTAAGGGAGCAAAGACAGCCTTTGGGGTGTTTAAAGTATTTTGGAGAGCCGGCTTTTTAGTCGGGAAGATTTGTTTTTGTGGATAACTTTATTGTCAACAGCGCGGTCTAAAGCGGAAAAAGCTTTCTTCAAAAGCTCTTCCCCCGGCTTTGTTCGAAATATTTTGATAGATTCTTTGTACGCTTGCGTGCGCCTGTTATTTTGTGCCCTGTTGCGTTTTGTCTGGCGTAGAGCCTTTTTTGCTGATTTAATAATTGGCATAGAACTTCTTTGCTGGAGACTAAAAAACTCCTGGTTGTTCTGGCAACCCAAGGCAAATTATACTTGTCTCAAGGTTAATTAGCAACTATGGTTGAGACTCTCCTTTTGCGCGGTAAAAATATTCTTGCTAGTTCGGGCTTAAAAAAGTCGGCAGGGATTCTTTATGGAAGACAAGCCAACATTCTGTCCGCAGCAACGGTAATTATGATTATGATTGCCGCCTCAAGGCTATTGGGATTAGCTAGAAACAGAGTCTTTGTCCATTATTTTCCTCCACAAGAACTTGATACGTACCTGGCCGCTTTTCAGTTTCCGGATTTAATTTTCGAGATTTTTGTGCTTGGCGCTATGTCTTCTGCTTTTATACCTATATTTACAAGAAGCATGGCTCAAAAAAAGGCAAAGGAAGCCTGGTATTTAGCTGGCCTGGTGCTTAATGTGATGATTTTTCTTTTTCTGGTGATGTCTTTGGCAATTTTTGTTTTTGCCGCTCCCATGTATGGGCTGGTAGCGCAAGGTTTTACAAAAGACCAAATAGCTCAAACTGTACTTTTTACCCGTGCCCTGCTTGTTGCACAAATGTTTTTTGCTGCCTCATATGTTATTACAGCAGTTTTGGAATCAAATCAGCGCTTTCTGGCCCCAGCTGTCGCTCCGCTTTTTTACAATTTGGGTATTATTTTAATGACTGTTTTTTTTGCTCCAGAGTTAGGACTCTATGCGCCGGTTTGGGGAGCTGTGATTGGCAGCTTTTTACACCTGGCTATACAGGTTCCTTTAGCGCTAAGGTTAGGCTTCCGACCGGTTTGGTCTTTAAATTTTAAGGATCCGCGCTTGAAGCAAATTGGGAAATTGGCTTTGCCCAGAATAGTTGAGTTATCGGTTTTCCAGGCCAAGAGACTGGTTGATTTATTTTTGGCCTCGCTTGTTGTAGGAGGTTTGACTTATTTTAAATTTGGCGATTCAATGGCAGTTTTGCCAACCAGCCTGTTTGGTCTTTCGATAGCCAAGGCGTCCTTGCCTTCTTTTGCCTTGTCTGCTTCTAAAAAAGGGCTGGAGGATTTTAAGGCCACATTCTCCTCATCTTTCCGGCAAATTATCTTTTTTGTGTTGCCGGCAAGTGTGTTTTTGGCAGTTCTGCGTCTTCCAATAGTGCGCCTGGCTTTTGGAGGGACCCATTTTGAATGGGAAGATACTCTGCAAACTGGCTATGTTCTATCTGCCTTTGCAATAGGTATTTTTGCCTATTCTCTTTCCCTTTTGATTTCTCGCGGATTTTATGCGCTACACGACACTTTAACTCCAGTTAAAGTGTCGTTTGTGGCTATTGGAATTAATGTTATTTTAGAACTTGTACTTGTACTTGTTTTCAAAACCAACATTTGGGGACTGGCTCTGGCATATTCTGTGGCGGGCATAGTCCAGTTTGCAATTTTATTTTTTGCTTTATCTAAAAGAATTGGCGGGTTTGGGCAGCTTGATATTGGTCATGCCTTCGCAAAGGTGCTTGCAGCTTCTTCTTTATCAGGGGCGCTCATGTTTTTTCTGCTAAAAGTTTTAGACCGTTCTGCCTGGGATAAAAAACTTTCTTTTTTAGGTCAACTTGGACTTGCGCTGCCTGCTCCGTTTGAGAGGATAGTTTTGGATACCCACTACACGTCAAATTTGATAGTTTTGACTTTTGTGGTTTTTATGGTTGGCCTGGTTACTTACCTTGCCACGACATGGTTTTTGGGAATCCGGGAGCTTGATATAGTATTAAAGGCTCTAAGACGCGTTTCTGTCTTCCTGCGTTTCAAACGACCAACCCCCTTCCCATCCGATACTGTTGTTTCTCCTCAAACCAACGGTACCTTTGATTAAATTTGACAAACCTTTAGCAGTCGTGTTAGATTAGTGCTAACTATCACTCTTTCCATGGAGCCTTTAACACAACGCCAGGTGCAAATTTTAAAAAATGTAGTTGAGGAGTATATAAAAACCGCAGATCCTGTAGGCTCTGACAATTTGGACAGAAAATTCTCCTTGGGCGTTTCCCCGGCAACTATTCGCAACGAAATGGCTGCTCTTACCCAACTGGGATATTTGCGCCAACCTCACACTTCAGCAGGACGCATCCCAACTCCTCGGGCTATGAAATTTTATGTTGACCAGTTAATGCAGGAAAAACATCTTTCGGTTTCTGAGGAGGTGGCAGCAAAGCAGAAAGTGTTGGATGCCAAGCAGGATTTTGATCATTTGATGCAGGGTGCAACTCGCGCCTTGAGCCAGCAAACAAAATCCTTGTGTGTGGGAGTTGCAGAAGAAGGTGGTGTTTGGCACTCAGGCTATGCACACATTTTGGAAAACCCGGAGTTTTACAATATCGATGTGACTATGCAGGTTCTTTCTCTTTTGGAGGAAGAGCGGCGAATCCGAGAAATGTTTTTTGGAAGGGAATGGTCTGATCCTGTTACGGTTCTATTTGGCGAAGAAATGGGTTGGCCTCATTTTGAACCTGTAGGTATTGTGGCCTGCCGTTTTGTTACCCCGCAGACAAACGTAACCCTTGCAGTTATTGGTCCAACCAGGCTAAACTATCCAGTTGTTATACCGATTGTTCGCTATTTCAGTTCTTTGATTTCGCAAGCGGCACAATAATGAAAGAAGACAAAACAAAAAGTGCAAAACAAAAAACAAAAGCAGAAAAGGAATCTGACAAACAAGATGAAGCGTTGGCCAGGGTTCTGGCTGACTATCAAAATTTAGTTAAAAGGGTTGACCGTGAGAGGATTGAAATTTATACTCGTGCAAGTAAAAACATAATCGAAGAGTTAATTCCGGTTTTAGATCTTTTAGGAAGAGCACAGTCTCAGCTTCAAGATCCGGGATTGGAAATGGCTATTGGGCAATTCAGGCAAGTGTTAGGCAGGCATGGTGTTGAGGCAATTGAAACAAAAGAGGGCATGCAATTTGATGCCAATTTGCACGAAGCTGTTGAGACGGTAGAAGGAGGGGAAACAGGCGCTATTGCGCAAATAGCCCAAGCTGGTTACAAATGGAAGGACGGGATGGTTTTGAGGCCAGTGAAAGTGACTGTTTACAAATGATATGGGAAAGATTATCGGAATTGATTTAGGCACAACAAATTCAGTAGTTAGTGTTATGGAGGGAGGAACTCCTAAGGTTATTCCTGCTTCTGACACGGGCCGCAATATCACTCCTTCTGTGGTTGAACCGGTTAAAAATTTGGTAGGAGATGTTGCCAAGCGGCAACTGATTTTAAACCCAAGAAATACCATTTATTCTGTAAAGCGTTTGATGGGCCGCCGTTTTGAAGATGAAGAAGTGCAAAGAACTATAAAGATGTCTCCTTATGAGGTTAAAAAAGGTAAAAACAGCATGGCAGTTGTGGAAGTTGAAGGTAAGGTTTATACACCTCAAGAAATATCGGCATATGTTCTGCGGAAGCTGAAAAAAGACGCTGAAGATTATCTTGGAGAGCCTGTAACCCAGGCCGTCATTACGGTTCCTGCTTACTTTGACGATAACCAGCGCTCTGCTACCAAGCAAGCTGGTGAAATTGCCGGACTTGCGGTTGAGAGAATTATTAACGAGCCCACGGCAGCAGCGTTAGCTTATGGCCTAGACAAGAAAAATGCTCATACTATTGCAGTTTATGACCTTGGGGGAGGAACTTTTGATATTTCGATATTGGAACTTGGGGAAGGAGTTTTTGAGGTTAAAGCAACAAACGGTGATACTCACCTTGGAGGAGATGACTTTGACGCGTCCATTGTTGACTGGATTGCTGAGGAATTTAAAAAAGAAAACGGAGTTGATTTGCGGGCAGACAAACAAGCTTTGCAAAGAATTCGGGATGCGGCCGAAAAGGCTAAAATTGAGCTTTCGGCAAGCAGTGAGACAGAAATTAACCAACCTTACATTACCCAACACGAGGGGCAACCTCTTCATTTAACCCTTAAGCTTACACGTGCTAAGCTCGAGGGTTTAGTTGGCGATCTTGTTCAAAAAACCATGAAGCCGGTTGAGGCAGCCTTGAAAGATGCTAAAGTTACGGCCAAAGATATTGACGAAGTTATTTTAGTGGGAGGGATGACTCGTATGCCAAAAGTTCAGGAAGTAGTCAAAAGTTTCTTTGGTAAAGATCCGCATCGTGGAGTCAACCCTGATGAAGTAGTGGCTATTGGAGCGGCAATTCAGGGAGGGGTTTTGGGTGGTGAAGTAAAAGACGTTTTGCTTCTTGACGTAACTCCTCTTACGCTTTCTATTGAAACTGCAGGAGGAATAGCCACTTCTATGATTGAGAGGAATACGACTGTTCCAGCCTCAAAGTCTCAAGTATTTTCTACATTTTCAGATAATCAGACCCAGGTAGAAATAAACATTTTGCAAGGGGAGAGACCATTGGCGCATGATAATAAATCATTGGGGAGGTTCACTCTGGATGGCATACCTCCTGCTCCACGGGGAGTGCCGCAAATTGAAGTTGCTTTTGACATAGACGCCAACGGTATTTTGTCCGTAAAAGCCAAAGACAAAGCAACTAGTAAAGAGCAAAGCATAAAAATAACTGGGGCTGTCGGTTTGTCTGACGAGGAAGTTAAAAAGGCCCAAGAAGAGGCAGAAATTCATGCAAAAGAGGATCAAGCCAAAAAGGAACAAATTGAGACAAGAAACCAGGCGGATGCCCTTGTTTTTACAGCAGAAAAAGCTTTGAAAGATACCGGGGATAAAGCTCCTAAAGATGCCCGCGAAAAGGTTGAAGCCGAAATTAAAAATGTTAAAGAAGTTTTGGCAAAAGAAAGTGCCTCTAGGGAAGAAATCGAAGTAGCTTCAAACAAACTTTCCGAAGTTTTGCAGCAGGTAGGTCAGGCGATGTATCAAAGTGGTGCAGGAAACACAGAACAAGGCACACAAAGCGGACCCACCTCCGAGGACTCCCAGCGCGGGGTGAATGATGAAAAAAGCAAGGCAGAAGAAGGGGAAGTGGTAAGTTAAATGCTAAATGACAAATGGCCAATGACCAATCAAAAAGAGACATTCACGACAGACTATATAAATTTGCCCTGTCGGTTCTATATCTCCTGAGAGGAATCCCACGTAGCCCGGAAAACTTAGTAATGGTTCGGCAAGTTGTGCGGTCAAGCGGTTCCATGGGAGCAAACGCTATGGAAGCAGATGGGGCTGAGAGCAAGAAAGAGTTTATACATCGGTTTACAATTTCTAAAAAGGAGAGTAAGGTAGCGTAAATTTAGCATTTTGCATATATGAAAACCGATCCTTATGAAATATTAGGCGTTTCCAAAAACGCCACAGATAAAGAAATAAAAAGTGCTTACAGGAAATTGGCTTTACAGTGGCATCCGGACAGAAACAAATCAGCTCAAGCTTCAGAAAAGTTTAAAGAAATAAACGAAGCTTACGAGATTTTGTCTGATCCTAAGAAAAAGCAAATGTACGACCAGTATGGCCACTCAGCCTTCGCGCAAGGTTCTGGACAAGGTATGGACGCCAATCCCTTTGGTGGATCCCAACAGGGACCGTTTAATTTCACTTACACATATGGCAATGGGCAAAACCCTTTTGAAGGTTTCGGATTTTCAGATCCTTTTGAAATCTTTGAGCAGTTTTTTGGGATGAGCTCTCCTTTTGGGCAGTATAGAAGACAGCCGCATGGGCAAATCACGATAGATTTTGAAGAAGCTTTCCGTGGACTAGAAAAAGAGGTAGTTGTTGAAGGTAAAAAAAGAAAAGTTAAGATCCCTGCAGGGATTGACGATGGTCAAAGAATCCGGTTTTCAGATTATTCCGTAACTGTCCGAGTACGCCCCGATAAAACATTCCAGCGCCAGGGCGATGACCTTATTGTTGACGTTCAGGTGCCGTTATTTGAAGCTGTGGCTGGTGGAGAAATAAACACGCCAACTCCCGAAGGAGAAACAACCATTAGGATAAAACCGGGAACCCAACCCGGAGCAGTTCTGCGTTTGTCAGGACGTGGTATGCCGCGTATTAATTCCCGCTCCCGGGGCGACCTTTATATTCGCCTTCATATAGACATTCCTAGGTATTCAGACCTAACTTCTAAGCAAAAAAAAGCACTTGAAGAACTTAAAAAGAGTTAACCTTTCTTTCCATTTTCTTGACTAATTATGCACCACGAGTTAAACTAGAGATCAGATTAGGGATGGAGTTATATCGGTGGGACTGCTCCCGCCGTTTTTTGTAAATATATGCCCTATACCAAACATGGCAGCTTTAGCAAGAACAGAATTTTCATCAGCCTTAAATGCGATTGCGCAGGAATCGGGTTTGGATACAAACCTGGTTTTGGATACTATTAAGCAAGCTATTATTGCTGCATATAAACGCGATGCTCGGGAGCGTGGCGAAGACCTGGAAGAGAAAGAATATGATGCAACGCTTGATTCGGAAACTGGTGAAGCGCACGTGTTTCTAATAGAAGAAGGCAAAAAAGAAGATGTTACTCCCCCGGGATTTGGGCGTATTGCGGTCCAAACAGCCAAACAAGTTATTTTGCAAAAAATCCGTGAGGCCGAAAAAGAGGCAATTTTGGCTCAATATGAAAAAAGAGTCGGGACATTGATTTCAGGAACAGTACTTCGTTTTGATGGGCCTAACGTGAGGATTGATATTGGCAGAACAGAAGCCATACTTCCCCCTCAGGAACGTATCCCAAACGAAAAGTTTAACTTAAACCAGCGTTTAACATTTTTATTAAAAGAAATTAGAGAAACTGAGCGGGGACGTGAGATAATTCTTTCGCGTGCTGACCCTGAAATTGTCGTTAAACTTTTTGCCCGTGAGGTTCCAGAGATTGGTTCAGGTAGCGTTGAAATTCGCGCAATTGCCCGCGAAGCAGGGAACCGGACCAAAGTTGCCGTTTATTCTCTCCAGTCAGGAGTTGATCCTGTTGGTTCGTGCGTAGGCCAGAAGGGAGTTAGAGTGCAGGCCGTTATTGGAGAGCTTAATGACGAAAAGATTGATGTAATACCTTTCTCGGAAGTTACTGAACAGTTTATTGCTGCAGCCTTATCTCCTGCTGAGGGAATATCTGTAAAATTAGACGAGAAAAATAAAGAAGCTAGAGTAAAAGTTCCTGAAGACCAATTGTCCTTGGCTATTGGCAAAGAAGGTCAAAATGTGCGCCTTGCTTCCCGCTTGACCGGTTGGAGGATAGAAGTTGAGGGAACTCCAGTAGAGAGAGTAGTACAGGCAGAGGAGGCTGCGTCTCCGGTAGAACAAGTAGAAAAGATAGAAGAGAAGGAAGCTGTGACAGAAGACAGTGCACAAGCGGCCCAAATCATCAGTGACGATACAACAACACCGGAAGAAACCAAAACAAAAGAGACGAACGAAGAAAAACCTTCCACCCCAGTGGTAGAAGAACCAGCTGAAAATGAGAAGTGAGTCTCTAAAAATTTATTATGGCATTACAAACTCGACCTCCGATCGTTGCTGTTCTAGGCCACGTTGATCATGGCAAAACCAGTCTTCTTGACCGGATTCGGAATACCTCAGTTGCTTCCCGCGAGGCTGGTGGAATTACCCAAAGTATTGGTGCCTGGATGGTAGAGGTCCCTCGCGAAGACGCTCGGAGTGAGGCTCCGCGTCGAATTACGTTTGTTGATACGCCTGGGCATGCAGCTTTTAATGCCATGCGTTCGCGGGGAGCCAAAATTGCGGATTTGGCTATTCTAGTTGTGGCGGCAGACGATGCTGTTATGCCTCAAACACGGGAATCTTTAACATATCTTCGCGAAGCCAGCACTCCCTTTATTGTGGCGATAACCAAGGTTGATTTACCAACGGCTCAGCCTGAGTTGGTCAAAGGGCAACTGGCTCAAGAAGGAATTTTTTTAGAAGGCCGTGGTGGAGGTGTAACAGCGGTTGAGGTTTCTTCGGTAACTGGCCAGGGGATTGATGAGCTTTTGGAGATAATTACGATTTACGCGGATGTGGAGCAGATTTCCGCGGATGCTGATGGTTTGGTCGAGGCTGTGGTTGTCGAGACAGAAAAAGACGCCAAGCGCGGACCAGTTGTTTCCTGCATCATCAAAAACGGTACTCTTAGGGTGGGTAGTGAGTTGGTGAGTGGTGAGATGGGTAATGGGGGTAAGAAAGTTAAAGTTAGGGGTTTATTTGACGAGAATAAGAAATCTATCAAAGAAGCTGGCCCTGGGACTCCAGTGGAGATTTTAGGTTTTGACCAGCTTCCCCCTGTGGGTTCTATACTTACCACTGGTCAGCCGACACCTACCCTAAATATGGTTCCCGTCACCCAACCCGCCGGAGGCGAAGCTCGCCAAAGGCGGCACCTGTCACCCGTCACCAGGAAAAAAGAGGGTTTTTGGATTATCTTGAAGGCTGATACTGCGGGCTCTTTAGAGGCTATTCAGGGCCAGTTAGGTGCAAAGGTGGGTATAACTGCTATGGTTGTGGGAGATGTCACCGACTCGGATATCGCTTTGGCGTCCTCAACGCACAGCCCGATTGTCGGATTTAATGTTAAAGTCTCAAAAGATATTCAAAAACTGGCCGAGGAGGAAAATGTCAAAGTTTACACTTACCGCATAATCTATGAATTGTTATCAGATGTGGAGAAGTGGCAGAAAGAGTTTGAAGAGCTGCAAAGCGAGAAAATTGTTGGCAAAGCCCAAATAATTGCGCAGTTCCCGCACGATAAAGAGTCGAGAATTGCCGGCTGCAGGCTGCTTGAGGGCCGGATAACCAAAACTGACAAATTAAGAGTGATGCGCGAGGACCACACATTGGGCACAGTTCGTACTTCGTCCTTAAAACAGCAAAAGCAGGAACTTGATAAGGTTGACCAGGGTGAATTTGGTATCTACTTTCAACCCCAACTCGACTTCAGAATAGGTGACTCAATAGAAGCCTTCCAGCCTCCAAAATCCCCAACAAGCTAAGGCTTAATATTAACTTCTTCCAGGAGGGTTTTAATTTGCTTTTTAAGTACAGGGATATCCTT
>CAYYLO010000013.1:0-15456 GCA_964472675.1 uncultured Gammaproteobacteria bacterium
TTAAATCAGACACTGATCCGGAGACCTTGGCTTATGCGGCGCGACTTGGGTTGGAATTGAATGCGGATGCAGTCAAAATTAAATACACCGGAGACCTAGAAAGTTACAAAAAGGTGGTAGATGTGGCTGGCGATACCAAAGTGTTTGTAGTGGGTGGACCCAAAACTGATAATGCCGAACAACTTTACGAAACGGCAAGAGAAATAGTTGAAGCCGGAGCTGCCGGTTTGGCCATCGGCCGCAATGTTTGGCAAGCAGAGAATCCTCTCGAAGTGGCTGAAAAGCTGGCTTCGATAATTTACCCCTCCAAATAGACCCACACTCCCTACTTCCTACCGCGCAGGAGGACAGCTATGCAGTCCTATAGTTTGACTCCAGCTTCTAAAAATGTTATACTTCTTCTGCTCTTTAAAATGGTTTTGTTGGATGTAGTTTCGTCTTCAAAGACGAATGCCAGCAAAGCAAAAGGTGAGCAGCAGAAAGGATCGCGTCATGCCTGACGCAACCTTAAAGCAAGGGAACCGGCTCAACGAGCTGATCCTGCGCGAATCGGACCCGCACAGATTTATACAAAACCTATTGGGGAACTGGGGAGCCGTGCAAAAGGTGGGCCGTGGAGAACTTTCCCAGTCGGCGGTTGAAGCTGCTGTTGCTGGGGGGGTCAACCCATACGCTTCTGAGAAAGTGCGCCCCGTACTTTCCTATCCGCGTGGGTATAGACCGATTGCCACGCTAGACCAGGTGACTGCGTTCTCGGCAAAATTGGGGCAGCTTGACGATTCCCAAATCGTTAGGTTGGCAACTTCTCTTGTCGAAGCCGCCGCCGATGGAATCTACTTGGTTCCGAAGCCATCGGTTTTGGCGATTCGCCTTGGTATCTCTGATCCTTTGGGTGAGGGATACGGCCAGTTGCTCGAACAGGGGCCCCTAGCCGCGCTTTCCGGTCAGCGCCCATTGCGCAATTGGCGTGAGGGGAAGATGGGTCCTGATAGGCTGAGGGTTCTTGCTTCGACAAAGGCTGCTATCGAGCAGTTGGAAGCTGAGCAGGAAGGAGACTTTCTTGTAATCCCGGCCCAAACTGGCAAGCTCTATGCGGGCTATTCTGTTCGCAACTCCCGTTGGGAGATAGAGCATGCTGCGGATCCCGCACAGTGGGCATTACCGGCCTATTGCCTTGCATGGATGCTTTTTGCCAACCCCCATAGGCTGGAGAAAAACGAGCACTTGGCGATCGACTGTCCGGGGGATGAGCATCGGCCATCGCCAGATGCCGTTTCCGGCAGCTGCCTGTTTTTCTGCTGGAATGGCAGCAGGTTGCGCTTCGTCAACAATGGGATCGGGTATGCCAGTGGCGACTTTGGCTCGGCATCTGCCTTTCGGTAGTGTTATTGGCTCTTGATCTTTGTTCTTTTTTTGTTTCAAGGGCCCAAGCCCTGGTTTTTGCGTTTCGACGTGAAGATCAGGGCTTTTTCTTTGCTAATTCAAGATTAATTTCTTTGATTAACTTTTGTTTCAGCCTGTAAGTCTTGGCGTGTCTTAATATCCCCATGTAAGATTGGATCGATTGGTTTAAAGCAGTTGGCTTGATTTGTCCGTCTCTGTATTCTTTTACTTTCCATTTAACTTTTTTAAATAACCTTCTTTTTGTTTTTGTCCTAATAGTTTGGTGGTGTGGTAGAGCAATGTATCCCACAAAATCTATACCCCAGGACAATTTCCTTAAGTGTACTTTGTTTGGATGGAGTTTTAATAGAAGCTTATTTTCTAAAAATGAGCTTAGATCTACAAGACACTTTTCTAAAAGTTTTCTGTCTCTATTGACTAACATAAAGTCATCTGCATAGCGCACGTAATATTTGACTTTGAGTGTGTGTTTTACAAATTGATCCAACTCATTTAAGTAAATGTTAGCAAAAAGTTGGGAAGTTAAGTTGCCGATAGGCAGTCCTCTCTCTCTCTCTCTCTCAATTTGGAAACTGCCCACAACTTCTTTCACTAACCAGAAAAGATCTTCATTTTGTATTCTTTTTCTCATAATTTCCAAAAGTATTTCGTGGTTTACTGAGTCGAAAAACTTTTTAACATCACATTTTAATGCCCAGCAGTCTTGCGTATAGTTTTTGGAAACCTTTCGGGCGTAGGCAACAAGTTTTTGAAATCCTTTGTGAGTGCCAAATCCAACCCGACAAGAATAAGAATCAAGAATAAAAGTTGGCTCAAAAATTGGGGTTAAGACTTTGAACAAGGCGTGATGGACCACCCTATCGCGGACACAAGCTTTACTTATATGGCGGACTTTTGGGTCATAAATAAAAAAGGAAGAGTAGGGAGCGTGTTTGTATTTTTTCAAACGGAGATCTTTGTGGAGATTACCAAGACTTTCTCTTAGCTTCTTTTCAAAAGTAATAACATCTCGCCTTTTTGTTTTTCCTATTCTGAATTCTTGCCAGGCTTGCAATAAGTTTTGAAATGATATAGCTTCAGCGTAAGTATGACTGCTAACAATTCGCATCCGCTTATTATTCCGAGATTCTGCATATGCTACAAGCAATTAAACGAGGCCTTAGTCATTTTCCCAAAGAACCAAAGGTACACACTGGGGGAAAAGTTGGAAAATACAGCCATCGAAATATTAGAGCTTCTTATTAAAGGGAATAGGGAGCCAGAGCAGCGAGCACTGTTGTTAAATCAGGCCGACGTAAAACTTGAGCTTCTCAAAGTGCTTTTAAAAATGGCAGCAGAAACGCGTGCTTTGAATTTAAAAACAGCAGGAATATTATCAGCGGGACTTGAGGAGATTGGCAGAATGCTTGGTGGATGGATTCGGGCCACCAAGCAAAGTGCCTCTTAAATTTGACACAACCAAAGGCAGATGCCGAGCCAAAGTTGTCATTGGCATACCCGATCCAATTGTTGTTGAAGTGCAACCTGCTGTCATTCCAGTTGAAATACAGGCAGTTGTCGGAATCGGCATCTGGCCCAAAAAGTTTGCCCAGCCTATTTACAGCTCACTGGAGTCCTGGTTTCAGTTCTCCTGTATTTTATTTAAGACTAGAGCAAGTAGTGTCTTTAGCGAACACAAGGCGACCTAAAACCGTAATCTTAGATTCATTAGCCTTAAAGAATTGTATGATAATATAAATAAGGTTACAAATGCTGCCCATGGAAAATCAACTCGATCTTATCAGCGTAGGCGATTCGACAATTGATATCTTTATGCAGGTTGAGCAGAAAGATACTGAATCTGTTTGTGGTTTGAAAGGTGAGGAGCGCTTAATCTGTTTTGCCTACGGCGGCAAAATTCCCGTCTCAACTTATAAAAGGATACCAGCCTCGGGAAACGCGGCCAATAATGCAATTGGTTCGTCCCGACTGGGTTTGAAAACTGCTCTCTATGCAGTTTTAGGAAGCGATCAGGATTCAAACGACACAAAAAAGGTGTTTGTAGATGAAGGTGTAGACATAGCGCATGTTACTATTGATCCTGATGTTGGCTCTAATTTATCCGTTGTTCTAAATTACTCGGGGGAGCGAACGATTTTTGTTTACCACCAGCCTAGGCAATATGAGTTGCCATCCAATCTTCCTAACTCTAAATGGATGTATCTTACCTCAGTCGGGTCAGAGCATCAGCGTCTTCACGACCAAGTATTGGAGTTTATCAAGAGATCAAAAACGAAATTAGCGTTTAACCCCGGCTCTTACCAGCTTCGCGATGGTATAAATCTTCTTCAGCCGGTCTTGTCTTTGGCTAATGTGTTGATTTTAAACAGGGAAGAAGCTGTTGTTTTAGTTGGGGGTAGTAGTGGGGAAGATGTTAAGCAATTAATTGTAGAACTCAAATCAAGATGTCCGGGATGTGTGGTGATTACAGACGGCGCATATGGTTCTTATGCGTCCTACGATGGAAGAGAGATTTGGCACGCTGGAATTTCAACTAGTGCGCCAATTGTAGAAAAAACTGGCGCGGGAGATGCTTATTCAACGGGGTTTGTGGCTGCTTTAATACAGGGCAAGACCTTGCCTGAGGCGATGCTTTGGGGCACAATGAATTCAACGTCTGTGGCGGGGCATATTGGGGCGAGGGAAGGGTTGTTGACACCAATGAAGATGGAAGAGTTCATAAAGATGTATGGCGGGGAGATAAAACCACGGATGGTTTAAAAATTTGTTATGCCCAAGATACTAGTTACCAGAAAAGTGCCAGGAAAAGCTTTGGAGCTGTTAAGCCAGGGAAATGAGGTTGTGGTTTCTCCGTTTGACCGTGTTTTGACGGCTGATGAAATTATCGGAATGGGCAAAGGAGCAGATGCAGTTTTGACTTTGTTAACCGATCGTTGGACCGGAGAGTTGATGGATACTTTAGGACCAAACTTGAAAGTAATTTCGAATTATGCTGTAGGTTTTGACAACATTGATCTTAAAGCGGCAACAGCGCGAGGTATTCTGGTAACTAACACTCCATCGGCAGAGGTGGATGAAGCAGTTGCAGAGTTTACCTGGACATTAATGCTAGCCTTATCGCGAAGAATGTCTGAGGGGGAAGACTTTGCTAAAAAAGGCGCTTACCATAGTTGGGAGCCGGAAATGTTTTTGGGAAGGGATGTTTATGGAAAGACTTTGGGGATTGTCGGGTTGGGTGGTATTGGCTCGATGGTGGCACGCAGAGCGAAGGGTTTTAACATGAAGGTCTTATATAACACCCGAACCAGAAACCAGAAGGCAGAAAGTGAGTTGGGAGAGTATCGCGATTTGGACCAGCTGCTTTCTGAAAGCGATTATATTACCCTACACGTGCCTTTAACTCCCGATACCCGACATCTTATCAATACAGAACGCATTGCAAAAATGAAGCCTACAGCATTTTTAGTAAACACTGCCCGGGGGCCGGTTGTTGATGAGCATGCCTTGGTTGAAGCTTTAAGAGCTGGAAAGTTGGCTGGGGTGGCTTTGGATGTGCACGAAAATGAGCCTCAAATGAATCCAGAGTTAATGCAGATGGAAAATGCGATTTTAACGCCGCATATTGCTTCGGCAACAGTTGAAGTCCGCGAAAAAATGGTCCAACAGGCAGTTGATTCGATTCTTAAAACCTTAAAAGGCGGAAAGCCGGAGAATGTGGTCAATTCTGAGGTGTGGGAAAAGAAATGGCAAGCAGCAACACAGTTGCCCAGCAATACACCGATGCAGTAGTGTTTAAAACGAACTTCCGAGCATAACTTAAGTAGACATTTCTTCGCGAACTTTTTCGTCCAAGTAAATCTTTATCAGAGATTGGTAGGGGACATCCTTTTTATTGGCAATAACTTTCAAGCGGTCAATAAGGCCTTGTGGTGCACGGAAAGTAACTACTCTAGTTGATGGTTTAAGGTTTGGGAAAACAACGTGACGGGCTTTGCTCCAATCAAAGTAGTCCGTGGTGTCGTGAGTATCCCAAAAATTTGCTTCCTCTTCTTCGTTTTTGAATTTTGGTATTGGTTTAAGTTTCTTTTTCATACAACCTCCTTTCTTTCCTGCTCATATCTCTTACAGACACGACTCTAAACTTCCGGTTTCTGACTGTAAACACAACAGTCAATAGTCTTTCTGCGCCTGTTTTGCCGTAGACCACAAATCTTTCTTCAGTCTTAGAGTGTTTTGGATCATCAATTGTTTTATAGCGTGGGTCGAAAAAGACCTCCTCTGCTTCTTTAGGATCCACATTGTGTTTTGCAATGTGGGTTGTGTTTGCTTCATCCCAGTCGGAACCCCCGATCGTTGAGAGATCAACTGGTTCGGGCATCTGTATTTAATAGTACAATACATTGTTATCTTTGTCAAGCTACTGGTAAAATGACTTAATGTTGGGACTGCCGATTGGAAAGAAAAAGACACCGAAAAATCTTTTGGACAAGGATGGGGATCTGGCTGGGGAGGAATAGTCAAAAAAGAGGGAGAGAAAGAAAAAGGAGCCGCCAAAACCCTGGACAACAAACGATAGGATAATTGTGGCACTAAGTTTGCTGGTGACGATGCTGTTGGGAGTTTATTTTTGGTACAAAGGCTTGGGAAAACTGCCGGATTTGAAGGTCAATTTTCAACTGCCCACTTTCGAAGATAGAATAATACTCGAGTGAATTACTTCTTGACTTCGGGTTTTATTAGGTATTAAATGGAGGTATGGATTTAGCCGGGGAAGCTAAGAAAATTGCCATCTTCAAAGGCAAGAAAGTAAGAAGGACAATTTACAACAACGAATGGTGGTTTTCAGTTGTGGATATTATTGAAGCGCTAACAGATAGCGACAAGCCTCGAGACTATTGGTATCGAATGAAGCAGAGAGAAAAGGAATCAAGCGAGATTGAGTTGTCGACACTTTGTCGACAACTGAAATTACAATCTTCTGATGGCAAAAAGTATCTGACCGAAGTTGTTAGCACAGAAAACGCTTTTCGTATTATCCAATCAATTCCTTCCCCCAAAGCAGAGCCATTTAAAAGATGGTTGGCTAGAGTGGGATATGAAAGAGTTCAAGAAATAGAGGATCCCGAGTTGGCTACTAAAAGAACAAGAGCCTTATATAAGGCCAAAGGTTACCCTGAAAGTTGGATAGAAAAAAGAATGCGCGGGATTGTAATTAGAGAAGAACTAACGGAAGAATGGCAAAAGCGGGGAGCGAAGATATATAAAGACTATGAAATTTTAACAGCCGAAATTTCCAAAGCTTCCTTTGGTATTACGCCAGGCCAATACAAAAAACTAAAAGGCTTGAAGAGAGAAAACTTGCGCGATCACATGGATGATTTCGAACTCATCTTTGCTATGCTTGGTGAGCGCTCTACCACAGAAATTCACCGCACTGAAAACTCGCAAGGATTGCCAAAACTCAAAAAAGATGCCCAAGAAGGGGGAGAAATTGCCGGTGTTGCCAGAAGAAAGCTGGAGAAGCGCCTCGGTCGCTCGGTTGTTTCCAATAAGAATTTCTTGGCCGCTGGAAAACAGAAGAAACTGCCACGGCTTTAGCTGTGGGTATCTACAGTTGAAGGTTTGTGGGGGAGGTTGGATTCAGGATTTTTAACTACTAACAATCGATGCAGTTTGCGTTTGATTTAGTTGCTATTGTTGTTCTGTAGTCGCACCGGTTAATATCTTATCTTCATTTTCTTTCGCCGCAGGAGGCGGAGTACAGGCGATTGTTTTTTGGGTACCTTCTAGAAAGTATTCGCTTGCGCCGCAATTGTTGATAGCTATCACCCCTGTTGGGATTTGCCAGGGAGTTGCAGGTTTATCTTTGAGTAGGTTTGTAAAAATATTGTGCCATATGGGAGTAGCACCGGTTATGCCGGACGCAACATAAGCCATGGGAGAGTTATCATTATTTCCTACCCAAACGGAAACCACATAATCATTCGTGAATCCAATGGTCCAGTTGTCCCGAAGATTTTGTGTTGTGCCGGTTTTCACTGCTACTTCAGGATGGTTGTCTACAACCAGCAGGGAGCGTGGCCCAAAAGCCAGTGTCCGGGCCTTGTTGTCGCTTAAAATAGAGGTGAGAATATAGGCCACACCCGGGTCTAGAACCTGTTGGGAACAGGACAGGCTTGGGGTTACCTCTTCAGCGTGGGCCGGTCGAATTAGGGAAATTGTGGAAGTTATGGCGGTTGGGGAGCTTTGTTTGCATGGATTGTTTTCCAAAACGTTTCCTTTGGCGTCGACTACTTTTAAAATCGGGTAAAGTCCAACTTTCTTGCCGCTGTTGGCAAAAGTTCCGTAAACTACTGCCATGTCTGTCATTTTTACCTCAGCGCCTCCTAACGTTATTGATAGGCCATACCTGGATGGATCAGCCCAGGTGGTGATACCTAACTTTTGTCCCTGATCAAGCATGTGGTTTACACCGTAAGAAGACAAAACTTTGACAGCAGGAATGTTTAAAGAAGAAGCAAGTGCGACTCTTAAGCTAACGTTACCGTGATATTTGTTGTCATAGTTGCGGGGCGCATAAGGAACGGAATTTCCAGCAGAATAAGTTACAGGGGTATCTGAAATTATCGAAGCAGCTGTATATTTTTTAGATTCAAGGGCGTATGAATAATTAACCGGTTTTATTGAAGACCCGGGTTGTCTGAGAGCTGTTGTGATATTAAAATTACCATCAATCTCGTCGTTGAAATAATCTTTTGAGCCTACCATTGCCAAAATTTCGCCAGTTTTAGGATTGGTTACCAAAGCTGCACCATTGTTGATTCTCAACTTTTGGACTTTTTGCATTTCTTCTTCGACAGCCTTTTGTGTTATTTCTTGCAGAGGTAAATCCAGAGATGTGTATATAGAAAGACCTCCTTCTGCAACCATTTCCTCGCCATACTTTTCTACCAAAAGTTGTCTAACGTACATTACAAAATGTGGGGCTTTAATGTCGTTTCTTTGGGGGGAGAATTTAAGCTCTTTGTTGGCTGCTGTGGTAGCTTGTTCGCGTGAAATGTAGCCTTCCTGAGTCATACGCGACAAAACTTCTAATTGCCGCTGCCTGGCCATGTCGGGATTTGCCCCAAACGGAGAGTAGGTTGTGGGCGAGCGGGGAAGTCCTGCGAGGAGTGCCGATTCAGCCAAGTCCAAATCCTTAGCGCTTTTGGCAAAGTAAAGTTGCGATGCCTCCTCGATGCCCTGAGCAGTACCTCCGTAAGATACTTGATTTAGGTACATTTCTAGTATCTGATCTTTGCTGAAGCGCATGTCAACCAAAATAGCCAGGATAACCTCTTTTATTTTCCTGTTAAATGTTTTTTCGGGCGATAGAAGGGTGTTTTTTATGAGTTGTTGGGTAATGGTTGAGCCGCCTGATACTTCTCCTCGAGTCAGGTTGCGCTCTAACGCGCGCAAAATACCACGCACAGAAAAGCCGTGGTGGTTATAAAATTCAGCGTCTTCAATGGAAATTGTAGCCAGGCGAGCGTTTTGGGGAATTTGATTTATGGGAAGCAAAGTTCTATTCTCGCTTCTGTAAATTTTGTACAAAAGGTTTCCGTTCCGGTCATATATTTTTGTAGTGAGTAGGGGCAGTTTTGTTTGCAGTTGATCGATTTTTGGTAGCGTAAAGATAAATCTTGCCCAGAAAAAAAAGATCACAACAAATCCAGAAAAGATTAAGAAGACAATAGTGTGTTTTGCGGTAAAGCGTTTAATTTTCCCCGTATGGTTTTTTCTTTTTGCTGAAGTGGTTTTAAAGTAGAGAGGATATTTGGGGGAAAAGATTTTTTTAACTCCTATTAGCAACCAAACAATAGACGATGGTATTGCAGACAAAAAAAGATAAAGTGGTTTTCCAACTAACGCGAGGAAAATTACCACTGACAATATTAGCTTTCTGACTAGTGTGGCTTTCGCCGGAACCCTGGCCGGCATATTTACCGCATTTTAACTCAAACTAAAAAAAGGCACTAGAGATAAAAATGCTCCGGGTGGTCGGATAACTCGGAGAGTCGGTACTCCAGTGAATCGGTGAGCCAGCGTTACAGAGCTCCGGTGTACTGGTGTGCCGGATTACTGGTTATCTGGTTTGCTGACTTGCTGAAACTCTGACACCCTGAGTTTTCTGGCCACCCGATTTATTGCCCGCCAAAAGGCGCTTGAGTGGGACGGGGTATGCTGGTAGTGTTTACTACAGCTGACCAAGTTTGAGAAGGGCAGTCAAGGCAAACTGATGTGCCTAAGGGATCCTCCCAGACTTGCCTGTTTTCTATATGCACCTGATCTTGTGGCGCGTTTGAATCTGCCAGCATTCCTGAGTCATTATAAACGTTAACATCACGATTTAACGGTTGGGTAGGATTTGGCGGGAAACTTTCTAAGAAAAATTCAAAACGAATGGAGCAGCCGGGATCGTCTGGGAGAGCGTTGGGGGGAAGAGTGCCGGTGGTTGCACAAACATTAGTACCTGTCACATCTGACGGCATGGACATCCAGACGTGTGAATGTTTAATCCTTTCCTGACCCGTTCCGGAAAGATCTCCATTCTCAACCATATCCAGACCTTTTTTAATAATCCTGTTCCAAATAGGGGAGGCTCCGGTTACACCTGACGCAACAGATGACATTGGTGTATTGTCGTTATTGCCTACCCAAACAGCTGTGACAAGCTCAGGATTATAGCCAATTGTCCAGTTGTCCCGCCTGTCGTTTGTAGTACCAGTTTTTACGGAAACCTCCGGATGACCTGCTACATTAAGGTAAGACGATGGACCAAACGCTGCGCTTCGAGCGTTGTTGTCCAAAAGAATATGGGAGATTATATAGGAGGTGCCGGACGACAAAACCCTGTCGCCATCTTTTACTTTTGCTTCAAACAGAAGATTCCCTTTCCAGTCTTCGACTTTTAGTATGCTTACAGGATCCTGTTTTATTCCGCTATTTGCAAAAACTCCAAAGGCTGTTGCCATCTCGGCCATTTTCACCTCACCGCCGCCAAGAGTAAGCGATAGCCCGTAACGGGATGGATCATTTAAAGAAGCGACACCCATTTTTTGGGCAAAATTCACAAATTCCTCAACATTATTTAAGGCTAAAGTGCGTACAGCAGGTATATTGTAAGAATTTCCCAGGGAGAATCTGGTTTGTACGGCTCCGTGGAACTGGCCGTCGTAATTGACTGGGCAATAGGAAGTCTGGCCAGCAACATTAAAACAAGTCGGTATGTCGGCAAAAGCAGTTGAGGCAGTTATCTTGCCTGTTTCAAGGGCCAGAGCGTAATTTAACGGCTTTATTGACGAGCCGGGCTGTCTTGGACGAAGAGTAACGTTTACCTTCCCATCCTCATCTTCTGCAAAATAGTCTTTAGAGCCGACCATGGTGTAAATCTCACCGGTTTTGGGATTTGTTACTAAGGCTGCTCCATTGCCAACACGAGCAGACTTTAACTTGCCAACTTCCTCGCGAACTACTTTTTCCGCATGCTGCTGCAGATCCAGGTCCAAAGTTGTAGTGACGCGAAGACCGCCGTATTCAACTTTCTTCTCTCCGTATTTGTCCACCAGCTGGTTTTTGACAAACAAAGCAAAATGAGCAGCTTTTATGCTTTCCGGTTTTGCATAACGCAACTCTTCTTTTTCTGCGTCGTTTGCCTGACCTTCGGTTATATATTTTTCTTCGACCATCCGGCGCAAAACCAGACGCTGTCTTTCTTTGGCCAGTTGGGGGTTAGACCCGAAAGGTGAGAAACGCGTGGGGGCAGCAGTTAGTCCTGCCAAAACTGACGCCTGTGCCAGTGTTAAATCTTTGGCGTTCTTGTCAAAATAAGTCAGGCTGGCAGCTTGTATCCCCCAGGCGGTTCCGCCATAAGGAACGTTATTAAAGTAAGCTTCTAAAATCCTGTCCTTTGGATAAATAACCTCAATAAGAAGAGTTAAAAGAACTTCCCTGATTTTTCGCCTGATAGTCCTTTCCGGGGTTAAAAGTGTTGTTTTAACCAACTGTTGAGTAATGGTTGAGCCGCCTTGAAGGTTTTGTTTGATAGTTGTTTTAAAAAGTGCCCTGGCCATTCCAGAAAGGGATAATCCGTGGTGTTTGTAAAAGTCTTTGTCTTCAACGGCAATTGTAGCCTGGTAGACATAAGGCGGAAGGTCAGACAATTTAACGGGTGTTCTTCTTTTCCCTTCATATATTTCATAAATTAACTTGCCGTTTCTGTCTAAAATTTGTGTCGAGACAGGATTTCTTGCTTCCGAGGTAAGTTGAGTAGGTAGGGGTATGCCCCAGAATAGATAAGTAAAGAGTGATAGCACACAGGTGAAAAGCAAGAGAAGCAATATGGCAAAACTCCTTTTTTGCTCTGACATTCGTTTTAGGAGGGGGAGTTGGGAAACGGCGAACACTTGTGTAGTATATTGTATAGCAACTTATGCGTCATTTCTATTATTCCATCTTTGCGGTTGTTTTCTCAGCTTTAGTCCTTTTTATATCGATTTACCGCATTACGGCCTTGAAGTATCACTTTTCGCTTCCCAACGACTCAAGCATGGGACATGCAGTTTTTGCATCTGGGGTAGAATATTCACTGCCTTATCCTGGTATTTTGCCTAATAACCCAGCTTGGCCACTTAAGGCGATGCGGGATAGGCTGGACCTATATTTTACTTCCGATCCTTTAGAAAAAGCCCAGCATACTCTGTTTTTGGCTGACAAAAGATTGGTGGCTGCGCAACAGCTTGCCCAAAGCGGGGATTATGGTCGAGGAGTAGCGACTGCTGCCAAAGCTGAGCAATATTTAGAGGAGGCGTTGACTCGTGGGAAAGATGCGGATGTTAAAGGCAAGAACGCTGTTGGCTTTTTTGAGACACTTTACAAAGCAGCGCTGACTCATCGTGAGGTTTTGGAGGAAATGATGGCTAATGCTCCAGAAGACGGCAAGCCGGTATTAAATAAAACACTAGATTACTCCAGAAACGTCAAAGAACAGCTAGAGCACCTTTTTAATCAAAGGGGTAAATCTGTACTCACCCCCGCGAGGGAGGACTAAAACTTGTGCCTGAGAGTTGTTAGAAGGTAGCTTCTCAACTTGCCTTTGTTTCACTCCTTTTTGCTTGCTATAGATAATAAATATGTTCGGAGTAGAGTTTTGGCTCCTGTAAGAAACTAAAAAGGGAGGTCGTAAGGCTTTTTTATTCTTCAAAATTGTCCAATTTCTGAGGCTGTTATCCCCCAAAGATGAGCTCCTCTGATCTACAAAGTTATATTGACACCCCCTACGAGTTTGTGGAAATATTCCCCAAAGGAATTAAGTACTCTCCTGCCCTGTGCCTTTCCAAAGAAGTAAGATATGCCGCAAGATACGAATTTGTTGTCTACACCTATTACCAGTGAGGAACTTTATAAAATAGGGTCCCAAATCCCTCCTGTTCCGGGAAAATTACCAGATCCCCAGCTTTCGGAAACGGCACTCTATATAGCCAAGACCCGTTATGCTCGCCGCGATAGCGATGGGCAACCCACAGAGACCGCCCGGGAAATGTTTTGGCGTGTTGCCTACAATATAAGTGTCGCCGAACTTTTCTATGGCGCAGATCAATCTCAAGTAGTGGCACAAGCAGAGTCTTTTTATAAATTGCTCTCCTCACAAAGATTTATTCCCAACACTCCAACCATGCTTAATGCGGGTAAACCCATGCAACAGCTTTCAGCCTGCTTTGTGCTGCCGGTAGAGGACACAATGGCCAGTATCGGCAAAACCTTGGTAGATATGGTGATGATTCACAAATCAGGGGGTGGCACAGGGTTTTCTTTCTCTAGGTTAAGACCTTATGGGGATGTAATCAGCTCTTCAGGGGGAACAACGGTTGGCCCTTGCTCTTTCCTGCAGGCCTATAACGATGTAACTTCCCAGGTCAAACAAGGAGGCGTCAGGCGCGGAGCCAATATGGGCATTATACACATAACTCATCCAGATATTCTGCGTTTTGCGGTGATGAAGGTAGACGAGTTTAGCTTAACAAACTTTAATATTTCTGTAACGGTGACAGAGGAATGGATGGAGCAGGTCAAGAAGGATGAAAAGTTTGTTAAAAGTGAGCCGGAGTGGGAAGAGGTCATTGAAGAGATTAAAGCAGCCCAAACTATTCGTGATGTTGATCTTAAACTAAAAAGAGTAGAAGAGGGAGTGGTCAAGCTTTATGATTTGGTTCGTGCAACAGAGGAAGAAGAAGGGTACGCACTTATTAATCCCCGAACAGGAGAGGTCGCAGACCGCCTGAATGCCCATAAAGTCTTTTTATTAATTACCCAACTGGCTTGGCATTACGGCGATCCGGGAATGATTATGATCGACAGGGTCAACAAATCGGGCGCTAACCCTACCCCAAACTTGGGCCAGATTGAGGCCACCAATCCTTGTGTAACTGGGGATACTTTAGTGGCGACCAAGAACGGTTGGCGAAGAGCTGACCAGATTAAAGTTGGAGATGAAATCGGAACTGTTTTGGGTACAGGACTGGTAAGTAAAATTGAAACACATGATCAGGTACCAGCTTATAAGGTGTCCTTCTCAGACGGCGCTGAGTTGAAAGTTACAGCAGCGCACCAATTCCATGCAATCAAACATTCCGGAAGGGCTAAAAATTCTGCCAATAAGAAATTTACACAAATACAGCTTAAGGACTTAGAGGTTGGTGATGTTGTCCGTGTGGCACCTTCTTTAATGCCGGACAACCCCGTGCTCGACTTGCCGGAAGATTGGACAAACAAAGATTATGGGTTTTTCGTTGGGATGTTGTTGGGGGACGGGTGCATTACCCCAACGTCTTTGTCTAGAAATGTCGTGAAGATGGCTGTAAATACCGACGAGACAGAATGGATAGATAAAATAAAATATGTGATGCTCAAGTCTCGGGCGAAAGTCGTCAGTCTGAACAAGAACGGAGGAAGGTCTGCTAACTTAACTGATCAGTCTGGTGGGGGAATGGCGTTAATGGTTAGACAGTCGCTTTTGACGCCTGCATATTCTTTTGAAAAAAGTATCCCCATTGAGTATCAGAACAGCAACAGGGAGTTTCTGGCCGGTCTCTTGGATGGTCTTTACAGTACCGACGGCAACATAAATCTATCTAGCACGCATCCTGATATCAGGTTCAAGACTACCAGCAAACAATTAGCTCAGGACGTCCGCAGAGTTTTGCTTTCTTTTGGTATTCATGGTCGGATAACAAGAATTAAAGAAGTAAAAGCTGGCAGCGTGGATGGAAGATACATAGTTTCCAAACACCAACAATACGAAGTACACATTAGCGGAGCAGGAGTCAGAACCTTTATTCAACAAATTAGCTTATCTCACCCCGATAAACAAAAGAAATTGCTTTTGGCACAGCGAGATTTTTCTTTAACTGGCAACACATGGTTGGCGAAAATTACAGCCGTTGAACCAGCGGGTTTTGAGACAGTCTATGACCTTTATGAGCCAATTTCTGACACTTGGATCACAGAAGGGATAGTTTCCCGAGGGTGTGGAGAGCAACCACTTTTACCGTACGATGCCTGTACTTTGGGTTCTATCAATGTTGGCAAGTTTATCAAAGATGGAACGATAGATTACGAAGGTTTAGCCAAAGCTACAGAAGAAGCGGTACGCTTTTTAGACAACGTTTTGGACATGAATAGTTATCCGATCCAGGAGATTCGCGAAATGACACGCAAAATCCGCCGCATAGGTTTAGGAATCATGGGCTTTGCCGATATGCTCGTTCAACTTGGCGTTGGCTATAACACACAAGAAGGTTTGAATGTTGCCGAAGAGGTTATGTCTTACATACACAAGCATGCGAAAGAAGCCAGTGTTAAGTTGGCAGAACACCGCGGTGTTTTCCCTGCTTGGGAAGGCTCTGTTTACGATCCTCAGAGTCCGCACTTTCTGGGTACCGAGCTGAAAGTACGCAATGGAGCCATAACCACCATCGCTCCGACTGGCACAATCGCCATGCTTGCTGATGCCTC
>CAYYLO010000013.1:15466-25109 GCA_964472675.1 uncultured Gammaproteobacteria bacterium
CTCCTCAGGCATTGAACCTTATTTTGGGCTTTCTTACGCCAAAAACACCATTGAGGGCAAGCGCCTTTTTACCACCAACCCTTACTTTTTGAAGATTGCCAAAGATGAAGGTTTCTATTCAGATGAGCTTTTGGAAAAAATTGAGAAAAACGGTGGATCTGTTCAAGGACTTTCTGAAGTGCCGGAAAGATGGCAGGCGGTTTTTACTGTTACACGCGATATTTCTCCTGAATGGCACGTAAAAATGCAAGCTGCGTTCCAAAAACACGTTGACAATGCCATATCTAAGACGATCAACTTCCCTCATGAAGCAACAGTAGAGGAGGTAAGGGAAGCATACTTGATGGTTTATCGCCTTGGTTGTAAGGGTATTACGATTTACCGCGACGGCTCCAGAGTTAAACAAATTCTTGAAGTCAAAAAAGAGAACTCTTACTACGACCAGTTGTCTGGCAAATCTTCGGGCAAAGAGTCTCCGGAAAGTTCTAATATGACACCTTTGGTCTTGGGTCCGGTCAAAGCTCCTACCGAGGCTTGGGGAGTCCGGATCAAGAAGAAAAGCGATGTGGGGAATGTTTATACCGCCGTCTTCAATACCGATGAGGGTATGCCGGTTGAAGTCTTTGTAACGGTTGGCAAATCTGGCGGATATGTTTCAGGAGCCGCTGAGGTCACCGGCCGTTTGGCCTCTTTGGCTCTCAAACATGGAGCATCTTTGGAGGAAGTTGCCTCAGAGCTTATTGGTATCGCTTGTGGTACGCCGTATGGCATTGGTCCAACAGCGATTTTGTCCATGTTTGACGCGGCTGGCAAAGCACTTCTTGAGACATCTTTGAATAGGCAGTTACCTTTCAATGCGCCAGAAGAGGAAAGGTCTGGAAATTCAGAAGAAAAAGTTGATACAATCAAAACGGATGCGGTAGTTGGTAATGGCAACGGAAACGGCCACTCGGGAATTTCCGATGTTTTTGGGTACGCAATTTCGCCGACTTACCAGTCGATGTTTGCAGCCTGTCCTGACTGTGGGTCAACCTTAATGGTTATTGAGGGTTGCAAGAAATGCTCAAACCCTGCGTGCGGTTTTTCAAAATGTTAACTAAAAACAACCACTTTTCCTCCCCAAAAAACGGGGAACCTAACACTTGCAAGCTGGGGCTGTCATGGCGGCGTTTAACCCTGACCCCACGCCGGCCCCAGCACTTGCAATCTACACCTTACCGCACAAAGAAGCGTTAGATGGTTTGACCCTTTCTGCCTAAATCATCTAATGCTTCTACCTTGCGTAAAAACTGTTCCTCATGAGTATCTATACCAGAAAGGGAGATTCAGGTACGACCGCACTTGCTGGCTCCTTAGAGCGTGTTCCAAAAGATGCCCAAAGAATTGTTGTGCTGGGCTCACTGGATGAGTTAAATTCCCAACTGGGGGTGGCTGCCAGCTTTTTAACCGAATCTCAAAGTTCGTTATTGGAAGAGGTCCGTTCCATCCAGCAGGACTTGTTTGAAATTAACGCTGAAATGGCCACGCGTTTGCCGGAACTCCCTTTTCTTGCAGACTCTGATAAAGCAAGAAGGCTTGAACGGTTTATTGATCAGCAAGAAGCGGGATTGCCTCCTTTGTCCCATTTTATCTATCCTGGCGGTTCTCCTGCCGGGGCTGCTTTACACCTGGCCAGAAGTGTTTGCCGGCGGGCAGAAAGGGAAGTGGTTTGCCTAAGCCGCAAAGAGGATGTAAATGCCTCCATCGCACGATATTTAAATCGCTTATCAGATACTTTATTTGTCATGGCCCGTTTGGCCAACCATCTTGCCGGCAAGCCGGAGGAGAAGTGGGAGGGAAAATAGGAGCCTAAATATGACCCCAAACTCTCAAGCCCGGGATTTTTGAGAAGTGATTATCAAAGGTTACGACAACAGCTCCAGTCTCGACTGCACAAGATGCAATCCACACATCGTTTATCGGCAGTGGAGTGCCATTTTTAGAAAGCGTATGTTTTATGTCTCCAAATATTTCCGCGGTCTCATTTCCAACGGGGGTCATTTTGACCCCAGGCTTCTGAAGAAACTTTTCAAGAAGTTTTCTATTCTTTTTCTCGCGGCTACTGCCCATAAAACCCGCAAAAAGTTCACCCAAGACAATAGAAGGAAGATAGATAAGGTCTGCTCTTGCAAGTTCGTCTAAAACGGGCTTTTCTCCGAGAAGAAGTTTTGTGTAGGCATTTGTGTCCAGGAGGATTTTTCTCATTATGCCCAGTCGTTGACATCAACTTTTCTTAAATTTTTAGTACTTTTTTCAAAAACTTCTTCTTCTTTTTTAGACCAAACACCAAGAAATTCCCGGAAATGAGACTCTTTATTTTTGTTACCCGTTACCCCAAGAGATTCTCTGATCAGGCTTTTTATAGTTTTGTTTAGGCTTGTTCCGAGTTCTTTTGACCTTTCTTCAAGGATAGTGCTTGTGGATTCATCTAGGTTGTGGATTGTAAGAGATTTCATGGGAGTTGTTGAACTACTTATGGTTCAATATAGTTCACATTCTAGTTCAAAATATTCCACTTGTCAAGTGATTGCAATATTTTCCTGTTGAAGATGCTGGTGTTTTCTCTAAGTAGATGATCAACTGATACCTTTTCTCTGATATACTTACTTCTAATATGGCTGCTCCTGAACTTGAAAATCGTCCAGCACCAGTTGGCGAAGTGCCCCTTCCGGGAAGTGAAGTCGTCCAGCGCCCCGATATTGCAGAAATTGCGCAGGAGTTGGGGCAGTATATACAACCCGCATCTCAACCACAGCCCCAGACGATTACGGACGATAAGGGCCAGCCTATTTTAGTGCCGGCAGGAACTCCTGTTTCAGATAACCAAATCCCATACACATCTGTACAAATTAAAGAGGCCAAAAAAGAAACGGTGGTCAGTTCCCGTCATTGGCTGGCTGTATTTTACGAGCTTCTGCTAAAACGTTTTGCTTTTTTGAAAAATTAACGATATGACTTTTTCAGATATCCTTTTTCTTTTGGCAATTTTGGGAATAGTAATAATTGTTTTAACGTTTTTAACCTATTTGGGATTTACCATTTTCAAACACAGGAAAAGGGAGAGGAGAGTATTGGATGCGGTTTTACTGGAGGTTAAAGTTCCCCGGGACAATGAGGTTAAAATTGATGCTGCCGAACAAATGTTTGCAGCTTTATATTCGATTAAAAGAGGAGGATGGAAAACAAAATTTGATGTTCAGGATGTTATCTCTTTTGAAATAGTGGGTAAAGCAGAAGATATTCGTTTTTACGTCTGGGCGCCTAAAAAACTTCGCGATCTTGTCGAAAAACAAATACACGGCGCCTATACCGATGCTGACATCATAGAAGCCCCGGATCACAATATATTTACAGAAAATGGCAGGGTTGCTTATAGCTCCCTGCAGCTTAGGGCGCCTTATTTTTACCCCATAAAAACTTTTAAAGATTTACCAACCGATCCTTTGTCCTCTTTAACGTCAGCCCTGGCGAAAATGGGTGCGCAGGAAGGAGCTGCAATTCAAATTCTTTTATCTCCTGCCGATACAAGTTGGAAAAGCGTCGGAAGCTATTACCTTTCCAAAACCAAAAAGGCAGAGTCTGACCCTTCTAAAGCTTCTTATAAAGTGGACGCCAAAACTTTTGAGGCCATTGACAACAAAATTAGCAAACCCGGTTTTGAGACAAGTATTCGTATTGTGGTTTGTTCCGAAACTGAGGAGATGGCCAAGGCGCATTTGGCCAATATTAAAGCTTCGTTTGAACAATTTTCTGGCGAGCTTAACGGCTTTAAAAGCAGAAAAGTTCGCAATAAAGGCTCTTTTGTTGATGATTTCTGGTATCGTTATCATTCAATGTTTAATGTTTTAGGAAACTCTCAGACAATTCTTAATTCGGAAGAGTTGGCTACCATTTTCCATTTTCCAAATAAGCAGATAACAACACCGCACATAAACTGGCTTAATGCCAAACGCGCTCCGGCTCCGGCCCAGATTCCAACCTCCGGACTTTATATTGGCATGAGTTCTTACCGTGGCATCAAAAGGCCTGTCTACTTGTCCGAAAGTGACAGATTGAGGCATATGTACATTATCGGAAAAACTGGAACCGGCAAGTCCGAACTTTTAAAAGACCTGATTATGCAGGATATAAAAGCCGGCAGAGGGCTTTGCTTTATGGATCCGCACGGAGATGCCGTAGAAGATATTTTGCGCCTGGTTCCACCCGAGCGGGCAGAGGACGTAATTTATTTTAATCCCGCTGATACCGAGCGTCCCATGGGCTTAAATCTTTTAGAGGCAAAGACAATTGACCAGCAGCATTTTGTGGCAACTTCCGTTATTAACATGATGTATAAACTTTTTGACCCTTACAAAACCGGCATTGTTGGTCCCAGGTTTGAGCATATGGTTAGGAATGCAGTTTTGACTGCTTTTTCAAGTGAGGGGGCGACTTTTGTCGAGGTTGTCCGTTTAATGACTGACCCCTCATTGGTGCAGGAATACCTGCCCAAGGTACAAGATCCTATGGTGAGGCGTTACTGGACGGATCAGATTGCGCAAACTGCAGAGTTCCACAAATCCGAGGTTTTGGACTACGTTGTTTCCAAGTTCGGTCGATTTGTTACTAACGTCATGGTCAGAAATATGATTGGACAATCTCAATCCGCCTTTTCCTTCCGCGACGTAATGGACCAGGGGAAAATCCTTCTGGTCAATCTTTCCAAAGGCGGCTTGGGAGAGGAGAATTCCAACTTTTTGGGATTGGTTTTGGTCCCAAGAATTCTTATGGCTGCAATGTCCCGATCCGACATTCCCGAAGACCAGAGACGGGATTTTTACCTCTATGTTGACGAGTTTCAAAATTTTGCAACACCCGACTTTGCCCAAATCCTGTCCGAAGCCCGCAAGTACCATTTGGGCCTTTGTGTTGCCAACCAGTTTATTGGTCAAGTTGACGAAGAAGTTAAAAACGCGGTTTTTGGCAATGTTGGGACACTGATGACTTTTAGGGTAGGAGTGACTGATGCTAATTATTTAACCCGCGAGTTTCAGCCGGTATTTGACGAGGATGATCTTTTAAACATTGAGCGCTTCCATGTTTATGCAAAAACTATTGTCAACAATGAGCCGGTCCCGCCTTTTTCTGTTGACTTAACGCGTGATATCAAAGCGATCAAAGCCCAAAGCAATGAAGAAGTGGCCAAAATTATCCGCGAAATGTCCCGGTTGAAATATGGCCGCGACCGCGCCCTTGTTGAGGCCGAAATCAACAGACGTGCTAAGTTGTAATAGTTGCCCTGTCATTCTTGCAAAGTGGGAAACTATACAAATATATATGAGAAAATTTTTTCTTGCAACGCTGGTGGCGTCTCTTATTGCAGGGTTTTTAGCCTCGTTTTTAAATGTCTCCCAAATCTCAGGCAAAAGCATGGAGCCCACACTGCACGACAAGCAGTTAATTATTCTTTCCCGAAATGCTGGCAATCTGGAAAGGGCAGATATAGTGTTTTACCATCCTCTCACGCGGGATCAAAAAGATGTTGACAATTCTCAGGTTTTTGTCGGTCGGATAGTTGCGTTGCCACACGAGCAGTACCGGGTACAAAAAGGCAGTGTCTATCTAAAAACTGAAAGTACATATAAGTTAATTGAGGAATACTTGCCTCAAAACACAACTACGCCCAATACTGTTTCTGATTATTGGTTTCCTTTGCAAGAATCTCAATATTTGGTTTGGGGCGATAACCGTGCAAGCATACAAAATAACAATTCACCCGAACATGTAGTTTCAAGAGGACAAATTTTTGGCAAGCTTGTTTGGAAATTCTAAATATGAACACGAAACGTGCCGTAGTTTTTATTGGCTCATTTTTGGCAACCGCCCTGGCAGGTACAATTTTATTTGCAGGACTAATGTCTCAAATGCCCAATGAGGTAAATTCCGCATTCTTTAGCAACTTTTTTCTTTCGATAACTGTTTTCTTCTGGATTCTTGTAGGCATTCCAACACTGGTGGCTTACCTGCTAACATTTAAACACTTTCAAACGGGTACCGTACCTGCAAACAGCAAGAAGGTCTTATGGAGTGTGGGTCTGGTTTTATTCTGTGCGGTTCTGTTAGCCGGAGTGGGGAGATTTTTCTTAAAGGTTCGTTGGGAACCATATTCTTTGCAATCTGTGAGTGAGGAAGAACTGGCACCGCCTTCTGCGAGAAACAATGGGGTTGTTATTGAAAAAGAGGTGGGCGAAATTGCTTATCAGCTTCGGCGTGAAGGATACAAATCGGAAGGACTAAGGCTTTATAAATACAACAAAACAGAAGATAGGGTAGAAACTGTTGATGCCCCGACTCTTTTTCAGTCTCCGGAAGGTAATGGAGTGACAGATTTTTGGTATGACGAGACGAAGAAAAATTTATGGACAATAGAACGTGCACCGCTTTCTTCTTACCTTTTCTTGTATCAGAACCCATCAGGGATCGAAGGAAAGGGTGCAACCATAAGCAAAAAGCTGTTGGCCAATGTTGCTTCAGGATTTTATTCAGGAAGCAAAATTTTGGGATTTATTGATTCGACGGGAGAACTGTTGTTAGATACGGGATTTGGAGATGGTTGTGGAGGAGGGGGGACTGTTTGGGCTGTGGCTGCAACAGGAGTGCGGCGGGATATTCAACAATATGAATCAGGGTGCGCCAACAGAGGTAAACTTCCAGATTTTGTAGGAGTTTATAAAGGATCACTTATTTTTGCTTCGTATGAGAAAACGGGCGATGACCTTAATCTTAAGTTGATAAGGTTATATTTCTCCAATCCAGAAAGCGGTGTACAGGAAACCTTGCTAACAAGCAAAGAACTGCCTGAAAATATCGGTTATGCTGATTTTAGTGGGGAGAATAAAAATGTTGTTGTTTTGTCAACGGCCGTTGGGTCTGAAAATAAGTCCTACAACTTTGATTTAACTTCTAAAAAGATAATGAAGTAGAAGTAAAGGCCACCTCAATTTATATAGATTCCCGCACATTGCGGGAATGACAAGTAGGATACCTTTTCATTGTGAGTATGAAATGAGGTTATTGAATCCGCAAGAAGTGAATATTACCTTGAAAAATACAGTTCCAAATGATTTTTGTTGACACGAATTATTTTTTAAGATTTCTCTTGGTCGACAACGAACCTCAGTATTCAAAAGTAAAAGGGTTATTTCTCCAAGCCGCACGTGGCCATGTCAAGTTGGCAACATCCACTCTTGGTTTAGAAGATTGTTATCACCTAGCTTTTTGCAAAACAAAAGGAATAGTCAAAATCGAAACTTTTGACGAGAAACTAGCAAAAGAGTTTGGCAGACAATGACCCAGAAACTTGGGTGCCAGAATGCTATAATAGGGCGTTGGGCCTGTAGCTCAATGGCAGAGCATTCGGCTTATATCCGAACGGTTGAAGGTTCGACCCCTTCCGGGCCCACAGATGCAAGAACTTCAAAAACTCTCCAAAGAAGAAAAGATAAAAGATCTGCTTCAGAAAAGAGAAGATACAATTGCAAAAATAAAAGAACTCTACAAAAACTTTAGGGGAGTAAGCCACGAGAATTCCTCAGCTGAAATCAAACAGGTAAGGATTAAAGTGTTAGAAGGTTTTGTAGACAGCCTTAACAAAGAACTCATTTCTCTTGGATATACTTTTAAGGGAAGGAGATAGCCCAATCCTTCGACAAGCCCAAGATAGGTCTGATACAATTTAAAGGCGCGGATTGAAATCCGCTACTACTTATTTATGGCAGATATTGGGATTATTGGCTGGGGAGTTGTGGGGCAGGCAACGGGAGAAGGCTTCAAAAAGGCCCACTCTGTTTTGTGGCACGACCCCCACAAAGAAGGCGGAGTAGAACTTCCCAAGTTAATAGAAAAAAGCGAGTTTATCTTCATTTGTGTTCCCACCCCAATGTTTTCAGATTATTCGGGAATTGATTTATCGATTGTGGAAGAGGTGGTTGAGAAGACAGTAGGGGAAATTAGGAAAATTGGGGAAGTGGGGGAAGGTAAAGTAACTATTGTTAAATCAACGGTTGTGCCGGGGACGGCTGCTTCTTTGCAAAAGAAATATCCTGATGTCGTTTTTGCCTCCAACCCCGAATTTTTAACCGAAGCCCACCCCTTTGAAGATTTCTTAAAACCGGACAGAACAATAATTGGCGCAGAACTGTCTGTTGCCGCAAGAATAAAGGCCCTATACGAGGCTGTATTACCTCCCGAGTCCATCTACTTTTTAACTGATACCACTTCTGCTGAAATGGCCAAATATATGGCCAATACACTTTTGGCAGCCAAGATTATGTTGGGAAATGAGTATTATCGTCTTAGTCAGGCTTTGGGAATTGATTATGACCATGTGCGGCAAATGGTACAGGCAGATCCCCGGATTGGTGGGCACCTAAACACGCCTGGACCTGATGGAGACTTTGGGTTTGGAGGGAAATGCTTTCCTAAGGATATAGTGGCTCTTTTATCGCTTGCCCGCAACCTTAAAGTGGACACACCTATTTTGGAAGATACATGGAAGGAGAATTTGAAAGTGAGAAAGAATAGGGATTGGGAGTCTATTAATGGAGCGGTGAGCAAGAAGAGAGAAGTGAGATAGAGGGCTTTTTGCGCGCTATTACAATTCCTCAAGGTGTGTAGAGCGGCCGGGGCCGTTTTTGCGATCAATAAACTCTAAATAACGCTCAGTTGTAGAAAGCCTCTTGTGGCCTGCGACTTTGGAAACGGTTACGACATCAACACCGTTTTTAAGCTGATGAGCTATAAATGTAGAGCGTAAATCGTTTACCTTGGCGTTTTCAATTCCAGCTTCTCTAAAGTAGCGGTCGATTGAGCTTCTTATATTGCGAACAAGGAGCGGACGGTTATTTTTAGTGACAAACACGTGGTCATTTTTGGCATCAGCGCGTTCTTTAAGGTATTCGTCCAAAGAAACCTTTGCAGGGCCATTGAGGGGGACTTCTCTTGCAGGTTGAGAAGCGTAGGCACGGATATAAATTGAATCCGGCTTTACATCTTCAACACGCAAGTTGGCTACCTCACCGATCCTAACACCGGTTTGTAGCATAAGCTCAATAATGGCGGCGATCCTTTTATCTCCCCTGGCAGCATCTCGCAGAGCGCGATATTCCATGCGGGATAATATTCGTGGGGGAGGGTTTTCGTAGCGGGGATGAGCGACAGGGGCTGCCGGATCATTTTCAAGAACCTTTTTGACTACAACCCAGCGGAAGAAAGCTTTAATAGCGTTAAGCTTTCTTGAGATTGATTTGGCTGTGTAGCCTTTCTCGTTTAAAGAATCACGGAATGCTTCGACGTCTGCAGGCGTGATTTGTTGGGGGCTTGTTTTCTCGTTTTGGGCAAAGTATGTAACCAGCTGTTCAATATCTTTATTGTAGGCTAGAATAGTTGCAGAAGACCTGCTTTTTTGCTGGAGGTCTTGTATAAATTCCCTGTGAAGGGTGGGCAAGGAGTTTATAGTGGTAATTTCGTTTACAGCCATTTGTACTTTACAGAAAAAGCGCAATAGTACTTTATTACCATAATTTGCGCTTTTTGGCCTACTGCGCTGTGCGCAGTGGCTACTTTA
>CAYYLO010000013.1:25119-26826 GCA_964472675.1 uncultured Gammaproteobacteria bacterium
CGAAAAGAGGTTAGTGTCAACCTGCAAAATATGCTATCTGCCACGTTTAGTTTTTTTAAAAGAAGGGGACTTTTTCTTGTTGTAGCCTTAATTACAATTTCAGCTATTCGTACGGCTTTTAGCCTTTCGGGGCGGCAAAACGAGCTTTTATTGGCTCGCCAAAAGTTAGCCCAAGAACAAGCCGAACAAAAAAGATTACAAGAGATTCAGAAAAGTATAAATTCCCCCGTTTTTATAGAAAAAGAGGCTCGAGATAAACTGGGAAAAGCCAAACCGGGGGAAACGATTGTGGTTTTGCCGGGGGAAGATGTTTTGAGAAGCTTTGCTCCCATAATGCCTAAAAATGACGAAATGAGTCTAGAAGTTTTGCCTGTTTGGCGGCAGTGGGTTGAAATCTTCCTTCCAGAACTGAACAATGCTTTGTCCCGAGGCTAGGAGGTGGCTGGGGTGAGGATCGAACTCACAACCTACGGGATATGAATCCGTTGCTCCACCATTGAGCTACCCAGCCTCATAATGATTCTACCATAAGTGCGTAATGTTGACAAATGCTGTATAATGTATGATGTATGTTAAGAAAACAAATTTACCTAACTCCGCAGATAGACCGCGAACTCACGATCCGCGCTCGTGGTGAAGGTAAAAGCGTGGCTGAGGTTGTTAGAGAGTCTCTGGCTCGTGATTTGGGTGTGGAGAACAAACGACAAAACGCAGGTGAGTTCTTACTTGAACTTGCCTCTGACGCAGCAAGCGGGGGCCCCAAGGACTTATCTACCAACCTTTTTGATTACTTATATGGTGATAAGTCTCCAAACTATGGCAAAAATAAACCCAAACTCACAAAGAAGGAGATAGAACATATTAACCGTTTTGTAAATGATCGCTCCAAATAAGATATTGATTGATGCTGATGCATTTGTGGCGCTTAACCACAAAGACGACCCCAATCATACTAGGGCACTTCTTCTCGTTGCGCAAATTCGCGACCAAAAGACCGATCTTCTCACTTCAGATCCTGCTTTCGGCGAGGCAATTACCATTATTTCTCAAGAAGTTGCACTCGAGCCAGCTGTTAAGTTTGCCCTTAAAACCCTGAGAGGGCCAATAGATATTGTCGAGGTAGATTCAGCTTTGCGAAACGATGCTTTGGAAATATTTTCAAAACAAACTTCCAAGAATTCTAGATTCACAGATTGTATAAATATGGCAGTTATGAAGCGCGAGAGGATTGATACCATATTCAGTTTCGACAAGCATTACAAAAAGAATGGTTTTAAGCGTTTCGGAATTGATGAGTGATGCCTAATTTGGTATACTTGCTTTGTTAGTCAACATGCGGGGTAGTGTAGAGTTGCACGCAAGGCTAGTAGTATGGGCCCGTTAAAGAGTAATTTTTAATGAGAACTTGGCTATATCGGTGGACATCCAATTCGTGGACAATACCGAGGGAAGTCGCCCGCCATTTGGCGAGGTTGACCCCGTAGAGACTGGACGCCGAGCTCCCACGCCGCTCCTGAAAGAGCTTTGAGGGATGATGATACAGTCCGACACTTCAGGTAACTGGAGACTACAGAGTGCATAATCTTGCAGGCCGGGCGCGACTCCCGGCCCCGCAACAGAAGTTAAAAAGGGAGGCTCAAAAGGCCTGCTTTTTGGTGCCAAAATTAACTCATCTGTAGCTCATAGCTTTGACTTCCAACCTCAGTT
>CAYYLO010000014.1:0-25893 GCA_964472675.1 uncultured Gammaproteobacteria bacterium
AGAATAAGAGGCAGGGGTAATAATCATAGATGCTCCTATAGGAGCTTTCTTCCCTCAAGATCGGTGGGGTTAGTTACTGATCCATAAGTTGAGCCTGTACCATATACATCACCTCCTTTTCCTCCATAGCTACCACCACCATAACTGCTGCCTGCTCCAGGTCCATAACCTGCAGAGAAACCTTTAGATGTTACATTAATAGTTCCAGCTACAGTAATATCCGCAGCAGAGAAGTTGATGTTATAGAGATTAGTGGTGGTGTTGGCTGTGTGGGTAAGGGTGCCGCCGCTGTTTATGGTTAGGGTACCTGTGAGAACTTGTTGGACTTTATTGTTTTGGGTTAAAGTCCCGGCATTGTTGATTGTGATTGATCCTCCTGAGGTAATGTTATTGGTTAGAGTTAAGGAAGTAGTATTAGTCTCGCTGCCAATAGTCAGGGTAGAGAAGGAGATATTAGAAGAGGTAGTAACTGCTGCATTATCAATAGTCACATCATCTGATGAGGTAGGGACACTGTCATTGCTCCAATTAGTATTAGTATTCCATGACCCTGATGACCCTCCATCCCAGGTGACTGTGGCTGCTAAAGCTTTTTGGGGAAGAATAAGGAATAAAGAATGATGGGAGTTAGAATTATGAATAATGAATAATGGTTTCATTTTAAGATCTTATTTTTAGAACTTTTGATTAAAGCGCTTAATAATTTGTGGATTGTTAATGTTAACTGATGTGCTTCTTTCCAGGTATTCAGATCGGTAAAATATTGAATTTTTCCATTATTCATAATTCTTAATTCTTCATTCTTCATTCATAACTACGGCATGAGCCAGATACCGACGTCGTCGGCATAGAAAGAATAAGAGGCTGCAGTGCCTGATTCTAAAAAGATATTAAGGGAAGTCATACCAGCCAGAAGGGATAGTGACATCTGTTGTCAAAAGCTGCCAGGCAGAAGAAGTTGTACCAAGCGTTGCTAAATTGGTGGAAGCAGTGACGTTTCTAACTCTAAGGTTGCCTCTGTTTGTTCCATCAGATTTAACATAAGCTGATATTTTGTATCTTTGGCCGGCAGAAACAGTAAGATTTGAAGTTAAAGTAATACCTTTTGATGCTGCTGTGACTGTAATCTTTTGGGTTCTGGTGTCAGCTAAGATGTTGGCAGTTTCGCCGTCTGCCAGAGTGGGAGAACCAGATCCAGACCAGGAAGTCGGGGTACCGCTTGATGCTGTCTCCATGGTGCCATTGGAAGCTAGTTGTCCGGTAGTCCAATCCATACTTGTTCCACCGCTTGAGTTAGAGGGTAGCAAGTTGCCATTATCATTCATCGTGGCATAAAACAACCTTTGATTCGGTTCTATTAAAGTAGCAGCAGATCCAACTCCTCCGTTGTATAAAGAAACCATCTGTCCTGCCTGGAAGTTAGTAGCGCTGGCATGGGTGGCCGGGGCATTAACCGTAGTTAGAGAAGTAGCAGAGGCAACAGTGTTAACAGTATAAACTGCATTATCGCCGCTTAAAGTTAAGCTGTCCTGGTATCCGTTTTGAGACAGCGTTAAAAAGCTGGTGGAAGTACCGGTAATAGTGGTTCCTGAGGTGGTAACTGTTCCGCCTTCGGGTTGGCGAAGCGGATAAGCTGTAATAATAAAATCATCAAAAGTGCCCTGGCCGCTGTTTTGGTTATTTTGGTCAGCTCCGATATAGTTGATAGTTTGGGGGGTTTGGGCAGTAATGGCTCCGGTGGTATATTGGACAATAGCCGAGTTGTTAACTTTAATTTGTAAATAAGGGGAATTGTCTACATCCCAGGTTAAAGCAATATAGTTCCAGCTGCCTGAGGCAAAAGTCTGGCCAGCAGAGGAGACTTTGACAGTAGTATAGTTAGAACCATTCCAATAACCAAAATCAAATGCATCAGTGCTGTTGTTGTAGGTTAATTTCAATAAAGACGGGAATTCCAGCAATACATGGTCAAGCGAATTATCATAGGCAAAGTCCGGCTTAAACCAAAAAGAAATTGAACCCTGGTTGCCATCAATAGTAGAGTAGCGGTTCCCTGAAACCTGGGTACCCCTGGGGAAGCTAAGGGAATTAGACGCGCCGTTGGCAGTCTGGGTACCGTTTATCTTAACTCCCTGGCTAATGATCCCGTTTACATAATCTAGCGTAGAGGAGAGAAAAGTAATCACATCATCAGTCCCGTCAAAATTTAAGGACTGACCAATCTTTCCCACTAATCCATTACTCCAGGCAGTAGTGGTGGCAGTCTGGGTACCGGTTGGGCCAATTGAGGCAATACCGTTAATACTATTACCAGAGGCATCATAGGCAGCAGATCCAACACCTTCACTTAATGTCCAATAACCACCCAGGTTTGATAGGGCAGTAAACGGCCCTGATTTAGAATTAGAGGTAGCATTGGGATTACCATAATACACATAAAAAGTAGTAGCATTGGTAGTTAACGAATCTAATATGACCCAAACAGCTGTGGCTCTGCTGCCGCACCCGGCTGCCAGATAATAAGAAAGCACCTTACCGCTGGCATTGGTAAACCTCAAATCTGCACAATTTGCCTGTAACTTATTGGCAGTGATCATAGTGGCAGTATCAATATTAAGGACATATTGGATGTTGGTTTGAGCAGTGCCGGTGTTAGTGATAGTTATAGCCTGCCTGAATTTCCAGTTATTGTTGTACCAGGCTGCAGAGGCTTTTGATGCAAAAAGAAGGGAATTTACTGCAAAGACTAACGCGGTCACAACAACGCACGCCAGAGTTAAATAGTAGTATTGTTTTTGTTTGTAGGGTAAGTACCGCCAGAAGAAAACTTTCCTCAATGGCCTTGTCATCACGGTGAATGCGGGGATCCAAAAAATGTCATTCACGCGTAGGCGGGAATCTATATAGGTATTTTTGGATCCCCATCTGCATGGGGACGACAAGTCGTTTTTGGATTCCTGCTTCCGCAGGAATAACGATGTTTTGCGCGCAATGAATTGCGCTAGTGCGAGAAGGAGGGAAGCTGCCTTTCCCAAAATCCAATCCGTTCCCCAACCAAGAAAAATAAGAAGCTTGAGGATAAAGCGCGTCATTCTGAGCAAAGCGAAGAATCTCTCGCGTATGCGAGGGGACGCCAACGAGTGGAGAGATCCTTCGGCCAGTCGCCTCAGGATGGCAGAGGAGCGGCGAAAACTAAAAATTAGTCTTTGTGCATGGCGGATGTTCATCAGTACAAATAATGATACTATATTTCTTAGTGTCATGTCCCATACCCATTCTTCTTATTTCTAAAAAATCAGGCGTTGTTCCCGCATTTCGCGCAAAGCTTTTGTTTACTATTTTTTTTCTGACCACAGGGCTTATCATATTCCGCCTTTTTAGTTGGCAGGTTCTCCATGGAGAGGAGTTGCAACGAGTGGGTAGTTTACAGCAAAAATCCTCTACTACCCAGGGAGCCAGCCGCGGCGCAATATTGGCTTCAGACGGGTTCCCCTTGTCAGTAGCTTCGGCCGGTTGGGTTGTGTGGGCAGACCCTGGAAAAGTTGAAAGGCCTAAAGAAATTGCTGAAAAACTTGCTCCGCTAACTTTGGAGAAAGAGGTAGCAGTAGAGGAAGAGTCTACAGAAAGCGCTCAAGTTGCAATGGATGAACAAAAAGAAAAGCACGAAAAAGAGAGGTTGGAGAAAGAAAAGAACCGGTTATTTGACCTTATGACACGGAAAGGCGCCTGGGTTCCTTTAAAGCACAAAATTGATACCAACACAAAGCGGAAAATACAAGACTTAGATATTGCCGGAATTAACTTTGACCCCGAGGAAAGGCGGACTTATCCTGAGGCTTCAATGGCAGCACACATTTTAGGTTTTGTAGGCAAGGATGAAGCAGGTAATGATAAAGGATATTTTGGTTTGGAGGGAAAGTACGACACAGCCTTGTCCGGCGTGGGGGGAGAGAAAGCTTACGAAAGGGATGCGTTGGGGAACCCTATTCTGGGGGGTTTAAGCCGGAAGGTTGAAGCGCTGGATGGTGTTAGCCTAAAAACCCATATTGACCGCACGATTCAATATTTGGCCGAAAAGCATCTTAAGCTTGGAATTGAAAAATATGGCGCGTCAAGTGGCTCAATAACCATAATGCGTCCTTCCGACGGGGCAATTTTGGCCCTTTCCGCTTTGCCAAACTACTCGCCTTCTGCCTTTTATCAATACAAGGGGGAACTTTATATTAACCCAGTAATTTCACAAACTTTTGAGCCGGGTTCGATTTTTAAAGTTATTGTTATGGCCGCAGCGCTGGATAGCGGGACCGTAAAATTGGAAGACCGGTGTGGGCAGTGTTCAGGCCCGGTAAAAATTGGGCAATATACAATTGGGACATGGGACGGTAAATATTATCCTCAGACTTCTCCGGCAGAAATTATTAAACATTCTGATAACACCGGAATGGTTTGGACTGCACAGCGTTTAGGGGCTGATAAACTTTATGATTATCTTGCCTCATTTGGGATAGGCGCTTTAAGCGGGATAGACCTGCAGGGAGAGACAGCGACGAGTTTGAGAAAAAAAGGTAAGTGGGGAGATATAGATTTGGCAACGACAAGCTTTGGGCAGGGAATTGCAGTTACCCCCATACAAATGGTGCGGGCAGTTTCTGCAATTGCCAATAAAGGGAGGTTGCCCACTCCGCAGGTTATAAGTAAAGTGGTTGGCAATGATTGGGAAGAGGAGGTCAGGCCGCAAATTTCAAAAGAGATAATTTCCCCAAAAACTGCCCAACAGATTACCGATATGATGATTAGCGCTGTCCAAAAGGGGGAGGCGCAATGGGCAGCTCCCAAGGGTTTTTTAGTTGCTGGCAAAACCGGAACCGCCCAAATTCCGATTGCCGGGCATTATGATCCTAAAAAAACCAACGCTTCATTTATCGGGTTTGCTCCTGCTGAAAATCCCCGGTTTGTGATGATGGTGACGCTTAAAGAGCCTGCCAGTTCTCCGTGGGCTGCAGAAACCGCGGCACCGCTTTGGTTTAACGTTGCCAGGGATTTGTTTATTTATTTGGGCGTCCAGCCGTCAAACAACGATTGAACTATTGACATGCTACTTTTGGCGGGACTATAGTTAATTTAACATGTCTGAATCATCTGCTCCTGGTCTACCGTTTAGCCGTGTAGATTTGCAACCTGTGGTTGTGCCTCCCGCGATTGATACCGGGCAAAAGCGCCCCGATTTAACTCCCGACAGAAAACCACAAGCCTTGAGTACCAGAATGCCGGAGCGGGTAAAACAAATATCTGCGATTGCAGAAAGTCCAACGGATGGCCAAATTTTGCAAGTTGCAAGAAAACTTCTTACCGAAGGGATTCAACCTGCTGCTGCCAAAGCTGAAGCGCGCCGTACATTTGAGAATTTCCATACTTTACTTGACGAACAATCTCAAGCGGAGCAGGCGGTAAAATTGGCCAGGGGCGAGGCCCTTAGGGCTTCCAGGGCGGACTTTGCTGCCAAAAAAGAAGCTCTGCACGCGGCAATTGGTCAAAGGGATCAGGCAAGGCAAACGGTAAGAACTTCCGCTGATTGGTTTAAGGACACGGGTATTCAGGTTGATCCATCGCAACGTCCTTTAACGGGCGGGGAAGTTTCCAGCAAACAAGCGGCCGAATTTGGATATGATGCTGCTAAAAAGGTATCTGAGGCTCAGGCTGCAGCCAGCGCGGGAGTGGAAAAAGGACGACAGACATGGATTCGTGGTGTCGAGGCTGGCCGCAATAGTTTGTCAAATGTGGTCGAGGGAACAAGGTCTGTGTTTGATTTGGCATGGAATGCGGCCAAAAATGCGACCCAAGCGGCTTCAACACTTGAAGCTGCTGCGCAGTCGCGGGGCCGCGCGACACTAAGTGCTGTGGGCCAGCGTGTAAGGGGAATTTGGCAAGGTGGGAGAGAAGTTGCAGAAAGTACGGCTCAAAAGGTTACAGAAGTTTGGGAGGCTGGTACTGTTTGGGCGCAAACTAATATTGCCGGCAGAGTTGGCGCATACACTGTCAAAATGCAGGAACTTGGGCAGTCTGCCCGTGAGAAATGGGGAAATGCCAGTGGAGGGATTGTATCTTTTGTAGAACAGCAGACACAAAGGGTGCTCGATGTTGAAAAACAGGTAGCGGGAAGGATTTCAGCAAACGTAAGCCAGGCGGTAGAAAAAGGAAAAATTGCGCTGGGTCCTGCCTGGGAAGCAGTAGGCAGAGAGAGGCAAAGCATGAGGGAAGGCAGGGCGGTTGTTATTGATAAAATTGGTATTATTGCGACACAGGTTTCTGATGTGGCACATCCATTTGTAGACCCGGTAATAGATAAAGGCCGTGACGCCCGCGATGCCGCAATAGGATTTGGGAAGAAGGGAATTGAGGGAGCGCAAGCTTTGGGGAGGCGTCTTGGTCAAAATGCTTCCGAGACTGGTAATGGGATATTAAGAAGTTTACAGGAACGCTATCGCGATTTGCGGGTCAGAGCTAATCAATCACGGAACCGGATGAACCTGCTTATTGGAGAAGTTACCGGCGGGGTTGGTTCCAAATTTAAATCTTTGAAGACGGAAGCAGGTTCTGTTGCGGAGCGGGGCAGGAATTTTGTTGACGGCCTTGAGGTAATCGGGGGTAAAGTGATGCTGGCGGGACGGGAGGCTGGCGGGGAAGTTCGCGAGTGGTTTGTGAATCATGCGGCGACAGCAGTAGAGACGCTAAAGGGTGTTAAAGAAGCTACAGAAAAGGGGTTGGATGCCTTGGGCAGGTATTGGGAGGCATACTCTGTTGGCAGATGGAAAGACTTAGGGTTAAGCCGTGAAGACATTAGCGACCGGATGAAACTTTTAAGGGCGGCAACTGCTGCCAGTGTTAAGAGAGCAGCAACAATAGGCGCAACAACAGGGCTGGATGGGGTTGATCTGGCTTCACGTTTAGTTAGAGATCCTCGAGGCAGGCTTCTTATCGGAGCAGCAGCGCTTGCCTTTGGCGTTGCATCTCACCCGCAGGAAGTGCAGCATATAATAAACGGCATACAGGATGGTATACAGAACGTGCAAAATAGTGGTTTGGATATTTCAAACCTTTCCTCATTCTTTACAGGAGGAGGAGAAGTGCATGCTGGCGCGGTTACCGCTCCTGTGGATACACCAGACTTAGGTTCTCCACCGGGTGTAGTGGAAGCAGTTGCTCCCGACGTTGGCGTTGAGGCAGTTGCTGCTCCTGTTGAGGTTGAAAGTGTGATACCTCAGGATATTTTGGATGCTGTAGTTCATGGGCAGCCTGTTGAGCCTCAGGCATTACGCCTTGCCCAGGAAGTTCCAGGAGTTAACCCGACAGAGGCATTTTTGGGTATACTGAAGGGTACGTTATTTGGCAACTTAGATAACTTTAAGTCAACTGCAGAAACTATATTGCGTGAGCCGGGTTATTCTGCTCTTTCTAAGGCAATTGCGCAAAATCAGCTAAATGCAATTGCAATTATTGAAAAGAACCCTAATATTGATCTTAACAGCCCGGATGGCTTGGCGCTTCTAAAACAAGCGGATCATTTGTGGAGGCCATAATATGAATCAAACAGACTTGGCAGCGTTAACCATTTATCATGATCTTTTAACCACCCTTCGGGAGAGGGGTTATACTGAAAGTGAGGCGGCAGAAATTTTTGCAAATTTGACTGCCCAGGCTGAGATGGAAGTTGTTGAGGAGTTAATTTCAAAACTTACAGATGAACAACTGGCAAGGCTTCGGGACTTGCCTGAAAACGCAACGGGTGAGGAAATAGCAAGTCAAATGGAAATAGGAGGCGAGGAAGTGGATGCGATAAGGGCACAAAAAGTAACCAAGCTCCTTTCAGAACTTGCTCCTGTTGTTGATGCTAATGACGATCAGATTGTGTAAAAACCCCAAATCTCCCCCAAACCCGATCATTTTTTTATGTTAAAATACTGAGTTAGAATGTCACTGCATACGGTCGAGATCCGACCTGATCGTGGCTCAGAAAATACTCCGGAGGCTGCCTCTCAAATTTTCTCAAGCCTCGCAAGTATAAAATCTTCTTTTTTTACGCGCCTTTTCGGGCGGGAGGAGCCGATTGTCTTTGAAATTCTTTCATATGAGCAAAAGACTCATTTTTTAGCGCATTTCCCGCAGGATTTATCAGCTTATATTGAAAGCCAAATTGCCGCTCAATATCCAAAAGCAAGCATTGTTGCCTCAACCGATCCTTTAATGTCACGGATCGAGGGGAAACAGCTTTCATATGGAGAGCTTAAACTTTCATCAACTCATTATTATCCTTTAAAAACCTGGCGTGATTTTGCGGATTCTGATCCTTTATCGGCAGTTTTAGGAGGGATGACTAAACTTGACGAGGGAGAGGTTTTGCTAGTTCAGGTAATTGTTTTGCCCGCTGGAAACTGGAGAAATGCCGGCGCAAGGGCAATCTCCAACGGAATTGTCGGGCCGGATGGGGTTAAAAAAGCCCACCCGAAGGCAGCGTTAATTGAAAAAAAGCTTGCCCAAAATGGATTTCGCGTTGCTGTCAGGCTTTTGTCTGCCTCAAACGATGAGAAAAAAAGCAAGCAACTGGTTTCTTCCCTGGCCGGGTCATTTGGAGCTTTAACTTTAGGAGAGAGCAATTCTCTGGTTTTTTCGCGTCCGCTTTTTTATCAGCAGAAAGGTTTTTTGCAGTCTATTCTATACCGGACCGCTCAATTTATACCTAGCAACCACTATTTTACAGTTGACGAGCTGGCAACAGTTTTCCATCTGCCCAATCTTGACCTGTCAGAGATAAAGAATGTTTCCTGGGGAGGGTCTTTGATGGGCGAGCCGCCTGATACTTTGCCTACTGGTATTGCCGACACAGCAGAAGAAAGGACAAAAATAAACTTTTTTGCCAAAACCGAGTTTAAAAACCAGATGGTTAACTTTGGTATAAAAAAGATTGACCGAAGGCGGCACGTTTATATAGTTGGAAAATCCGGCACCGGTAAATCGACACTGATTGCCAACATGGCCATAAACGACATGATCAACGGTGAAGGGCTGGCTGTTGTTGACCCTCACGGAGACTTGTCAGAAATTATTTTAAATTATGTACCTTCGTACCGCATAAATGATATTGTTTATTTGGATGCTGCCGGAGCTTCAAAGCGGCCTTTCCGTATGAACCTTTTTGAGGTCAAAAACCCTGAACAGGGAGAACTTGTCGCATCAGGCATAGTTTCAATTTTCCAAAAACTTTACGGCTACTCATGGGGGCCACGTTTGGAATACATTTTGAGAAATTCAATTCTTACCCTTGTGGGCAGGCCGGATTCAACGCTGGTTGATGTTCCCCGTTTGCTCACTGACCGCAAATTTAGGCAAAAAATTGTTTCAACGATGGACGATTTTGTTTTGAAAAACTTCTGGGAAAACGAGTTTGAAAAGATGAATGATAAGTTGCAAACCGAGGCTATTTCTCCAATTTTAAACAAAGTTGGGCAATTCGTTTCTTCGCAAACAATAAGAGAGATTATCGGTTATCCGCAGTCAACAATTGATATGGAGGAGGCTATGAATTCTGGGAAGATTGTTATCTTGAATCTTTCTCAAGGGCGGCTTGGAGAAGACAATGCCGCGCTTCTTGGGGCAATGATTATTACCAAAATTCAACTTGCGGCTATGAATCGGGCAGCAATTGCCGAAGAAGCCCGACGCGATTTTTACCTTTATGTTGACGAATTCCAGAACTTTGCAACTAATTCTTTCGTTAAGATATTGTCTGAGGCAAGAAAGTACCGCTTAGACCTGACTGTTGCAAACCAGTATATTGGCCAAGTGCCGGAAGAAGTTCAACATGCGATTTTTGGCAATGTTGGTACGCTAATGGCGTTTTTAGTTGGCGCACAAGATGCTCAAATTTTAGCCCGTGAGTTTGGGCAGGTTTATAAAGAAGAAGATATGGTAGGTTTGGATAATTTCCAAATTATCACAAAGATTGCAATTGACGGCAAGACATCAAGACCGTTCTTTGCCTATACGCTTCCTTTGCCTGAAAACAAAGCTGACAATCGGGAGCAGGTTATACAGTCTTCGCAGGATAAATATACAAAAAGCGCGGGGGAGGGGGCAGCCTACACTCCGGCTCCTGAGCCGAGCATTTTAATGCAGCCCAGGCCTCCTCAACAACAAGCCCAGCGTCAACCTATTCAACACAGGCCGGCTCAAGTGCAAGTCCAGCAGCATCAACAAAATGTCATTCCCGCGGAAGCGGGGACCGATACAAATATGGATTTCAGGTCAAAGCTTGGAATGACACAGGGTGGTGGGCAGTCAGGCGGGCAAATGGGGGATGGCCAATACAAAAAAAGGAGAAGACGCAGGCGGCGGCATGGCCGCGGTGGCCAACAAAATTTCCAACAGCAGAGTGGTCAGAATGTGCCCAACAGCGTGCAGCAGTTTCAACCCGGGGAGCAGCCTCAAACGCCTGTCCAACAGTCCCAGCAACCTCCCAAACCCGATGAGGGAACAGTATATAAGGGATAAATTGCGAGTCCGAGCGCGTACGGAACAAAGTGCGAAGCAATCTTGATAGACTGTCATTCCGCACTTGATGCAGAATCTATTCATAACGAAGTTTGAAGAGGAATTCAGATTTCTTATATATAGTTTCCCACTTCCGTGGGAATGACATGTTTGGATCCCTGCCCGCTTCGCCCGCTCCTAGCGTGGCTTCGCGAGGCGAGCCTATGCAGGGATGACAAAGGGCCAGGAAGCCGAAAGGCAGAATCCAGTTGTCCCACTTTGGTGTTAATAGTGGTGTTCGGGTGATATAATTATGGGCACAGTAAGCCTCTCACAGCTTCTGTCACTCTGGCTTGGCCAGAGTCTGATTCTGGCGTCCCCAGAATGACATAATATATGACTTCAATTTCTCCACTGCACGCAAAACACATCCATTTTGTGGGGCTAAAAGGTGTAGGCATGACAGCTCTGGCTTTATGTGCCAAAGACTTAAGTGTTCGCGTGACGGGATCTGACTTGGAAGAAGTTTTTGTAACCGATGAAACTCTCAAAAAGCACGGGATACTATGGGTGACAGGGTTCCACCCTGTCAATATCGAGGCGGATGTGGATTTAGTGATTACAACGGGTGCGCATGGAGGCTTAAATAACCCTGAGGTAATTGCTGCGCGCGACAAGGGTATTCCCGTTTTGACCCATGCCGAAGCTTTGGGAGAATTTACTCGCGGTAAGGATCTGATAACTGTTGCGGGTGTAGGCGGGAAAACCACAACCGCTTCAATGGTTTCTACGCTTTTGTCTGTTGCCGGGAGGCATCCTTCTTTTGCGGTTGGCGTAGGTGACATCAAAGTTCTAGGGACTCCTGGAAGATATGACAAAGAAGGCCGCGAGTTTGTGACCGAAGCAGATGAATTTGCTATTTCTCCAGGAATTGACAACCGCCCCCGTTTCACTTACCAAAATCCTAAAGTTTTAATTATTCCAAATATTGAGCATGACCACCCGGATATTTACCCGACTTTTGAAGATGCGAAACGTGTTTTTTTAGAATTTATTAATCGGGTTCCCAAAGATGGTTTGCTTATTGCGTGCATTGACAATGCAAACGTGCGCAAATTAACCAAACAAACGCATGTTCCTGTGCGAACGTATGGATTTTCGGAGGGTGCAGACTACAGAATAGAGAAGCTGGAAGTGGGAGGTGGAAAATTGGATTTTGAAGTGGGAAGTGGAAGATACACACTGAAAGTGCCAGGGAGGTTTAACGTTTTGAACGCAACTGCTGCGATTGTAGCTGGCGAATTCTTGGGTGTGACCAAGCCAGACTTGGTCAAAGGAATTGAGGCATATGCCGGGTGCAAGCGGCGGATTGAAAAAGTTGGGGAAGTAAACGGAATTGCAGTTTGGGATGATTATGCCCACCATCCAACCGAGATACAGGCAGTTTTAACAGCTCTTCGTGATTGGTATCCTGGCAGGCGGCTTGTGGCGGTTTTTCAGCCGCATACCTATTCGCGGACTAAAGTATTGTTTGAAGATTTTGCCAGGTCATTTGAAAAAACAGACAAAGTTATAATTATGGATATTTATGCCTCAGCCCGCGAGACTGATACTTTAAGTGTTGATTCAGAAAAACTGGCGGCGGAGGTTTCTAAACATCATCAAAATGTGGTTTATACAGGCACTCAAGAAAAGACTATCAAACACCTTGTTTCCAACGCACATAATGGGGATGTAATTGTTACACTTGGTGCAGGAGATATTTTCCATATGCACTACAAGTTATTGAAAAGGTTGTAACTGTCACTCTGGCTTGACCAGAGTCGATTCTGGCGTCCCCCGCTCTGGCGGGGTCCCCAGAATGACACGCTATGAAAATTCAAGAAAACATACAACTTGCGCCGTATACAAAATTGGGGATCGGGGGACCGGCCGGATATTTTGTTGAGGCGACAAGCATTGACGAATTAAAAGAGGCGGCCAATTGGGCAAAAGAGAAAAATTTAGAGTATATGGTTATTGGGGAGGGAAGCAATTTGCTGGTTAGCGACGAGGGGTTTAACGGGTTAATTATTAAAATTGGTTTTAGCGGAATAGTGGAAGACGGAGACAAAGTGAGAGTTAGAGCCGGAACACCTTTGCAGGAATTTGTTGATTACACAATTGAACACGGGTTGGACGGGGTAAGTACTATGAGTGGAATACCAGGTAGTGTTGGAGGCGCGCTTTATGGCAGCGCCGGAGCATACGGGGATAACATCCGCGACCACTTAAAAAGCGTATTTTATTTGGACGGTGATAATGTCAAGACTTTGACCAGAGATGAGTTTGAGACAGGCTACCGCGATAGTATTTTTAAGCGTAATAAAAAGTTAATTATATTAGAAGCTGAGTTTGGAGAATTTGCAAAGTCTGATCCAGACGAGCTAAAAAAAGAAGCAGAAAGAATTTTAGAAACTAGAAACAGTAAATACCCGCAGAGTATAAAGTGCCCGGGCAGTTTTTTTAAAAATGTTGTTTTAGAGGATCTTTCAGTTGAGCAAAAAGATAAGGTCAACAGTGCTTTATTAGATTTTGGCAAGGATATAGCTGTTTTGGAAAAGTTTGGTAAAATCCCGGCAGGAGCTTTAATTGAAATCCTGGGCGGTAAGGGTGATCGGATTGGGCAAATTCAAATTACCTTAAACCACGCAAATACATTTGAAAATTTAGGCGGAGGGCAGGCTTCGGACTTTTTTCAACTTGCTAAGAAGTGGAAAAATAAAGTAAAGGAGAAATTTGGGATAACACTTGAGCCGGAAGTACAATTGGTGGGATTTGAGGAAAACATATGAAATCACAAACACCAAGATACAAACAAGTTCCAAGAAACAAGCACCAAGATACAAACTATTTTGGAATTTCTATTTTATGCATTATTCACCATATTCGATAGCTATTTTAGGTTTTGGAGTTGAAGGGCAGGACGCGGCCAGGTATTTTCTTGGACAAAAAAGTAAAAGTATAGTGGTTTTTGATAAGAAGCCACAAGAAGAGGTTGTGGGTAGCGGGTGGTGGGATACAGGTATGGAGTGGGTATGTGGTCCGGACTACTTGAAAGGCGGAATTAAAGGTTTTGACATAATTGTGAGATCACCTGGATTTTACAGGTATTTACCCGAAATTGTAGAAGCCGAAAAAGAGGGTGCAAAGATAACATCCAACACTATTTTATTTTTTGAAGAATCAGAGGCCAACATTATCGGGATAACCGGCACCAAAGGTAAAGGGACAACGGCGCAAATGTTAAAGCTTGCTTTGGAGGCAGGCGGTAAAAAAGTTTTGCTTATGGGAAATATCGGAACACCGATGTTGAATAGAATTGACGATGCTGATACTTTCGACTGGGTAATTTTAGAATTGTCCTCATTTCAACTGATTGATCTTCCTTACAGTCCGCCCATTGCCGTTGTGACCAACATCAAAACGGATCATTTGAATTGGCACAAAGATAGGGAAGAATACGTAAACGCAAAAAAGAATTTGTGGACTCATCAAAAGCCGACGGATTGGGTGATTTTTAATAAGGATGACGAAACCTCTGTGGAGTTGGCCAAAAACGCGCCTGGGCATGTGATTTGGTTTAATGCGGGAGATAGGGAAAGTAAGGTGAATTGGGAAAATTTGGGAGTGATAGGAAAACACAACATGGCAAATGCCAACGCTGCACTTACTACTGCTAAAGTTGCTGGCGTGGATGAAGTTTCTGCCCGTCAGGGAATTAGCAAATTTAAAGGTGCAGAGCACAGAATGGAATCTGTGGGGGCAATCGATGAAGTGGAGTATATCAACGACTCAGCAGCAACCACTCCGGAAGCAGCAATCGCGGCGCTTGAATCTTTTGAGCAAACAAAAATCTTAATTGCAGGGGGATCCCTTAAAGGCGTCGCCTTTAAGGCATATGCCGAGGCTATAAAAGAAAATAAAGTTAAGGCGGTTTTTCTAATTGGTGAATCAGCAAAGAAGATTTACACAGATTTGCAAACTGCCGGATACAAAGGACAAATTTACACTGATTTTGAAGATATGGGAAGCATTGTAAGAAAAGCGCACGAAATTGCGGAATCTGGAGATATGGTTTTATTATCCCCGGCTTGCGCGTCGTTTGGATTGTTCAAAGATTATAAAGACAGAGGTGAGAAATTTAAGGAAGAGATAAGAAATTTACGCTGACACCTCGGGGGTGCAAGGCTGAAATATGGAAAACACAGATGTTCTAAAAATTAAAGGTGGAATGCCATTGAATGGGGAAGTGGCGGTTTATGGCGCTAAAAACGCAATTTCTAAAATTTTGGTGGCTGCGCTTTTGACCGATCAGGAATGTGTCTTAAGAAATGTTTCCTACGTGGTCGATACGGAATTAATGATGAGTGTTTTAACCTCTTTGGGGGCGGAGGTTGAAGACGATCGGGCAAATAGAACCATTCGTGTCACGGCAAAAAATATTCATGGCATGGAGGACGCGAAATTCCATGAGGTAGTTGGAAAAAGCCGCGTGCCAATTCTGCTCTGCGGGCCGCTCCTTGCCAGAATGGGTGAGGCCGTAATTCCAGCTCTGGGAGGTTGTGTAATTGGTGACCGTCCGGTTGATTTCCATATTGCCGCTTTGCGGAAACTTGGCGCAGAAGTTAAAGAGAAATCTGACGGTATTTATTTTAAAGCGAAAAATCTTGCCGGTTGTCAAATCCGTTTGGATTACCCAAGTGTTGGAGCAACAGAGCAAGTCCTTTTATCGGCTGTTTTTGCTCAAGGGACAACAGAACTTTCAAATGCGGCTGTTGAGCCTGAGATACAGGATTTAGTTTCTGTTTTAAACCAAATGGGAGCAAACATAGTTTTTTCAGGTGAGCGAACCTACATTGTCCACGGGGTGCAAAAACTGAATGGATTTGACCACTATGCTATCTCAGACCGACTGGAAGCAGCCTCATGGGCTTGTGCTGCTGCCGCAACGGGCGGCAATATTTTTGTCCGCAATGCTAATTCCGAACATCTGCGTGCATTTTTGGAAAAGTTTGAAGAGGCAGGCGGTGAGTTTGCTATAAAAGATGACGGGATAGGCTTTTGGAGAGGGAAAGAACTTGCTCCGGTAAGGATAGAAACTGGTGTTTATCCGGGATTTGCTACAGATTGGCAGCAGCCTTTTGCGGTGTTGTTAACTCAAAGCAGGGGTGAATCGATTGTCCACGAAACGGTTTACGAAAACCGTTTTGGTTATACGGCAGCGCTAAACCAGATGGGCGCAAATATTGAATTGATTGAGGAGTGCAGAGGAACTTTATGTCGTTTCAACCAACTTTACCTCCACTCAGCAATTATCCATGGTCCAACAGCATTGCATGCCGAACAAATTGAAGTACCTGATTTGCGGGGTGGTTTTTCGTATGTAATCGCCGCACTTATAGCAAAAGGTGTAACTGAAATCTCAAACGTAAAGCTTTTAAAAAGAGGTTATGAAAACTTTGTTGAAAAGATTACCTGCCTTGGGGCAGAAATTGTAGATGATTTACCTCTACCGCCTGCTACAATGGATCTGTAATGCAGAAAAATATTGTTCTTCTCCACGGTTGGGGAGCAAACACCAGAAAGCTCCAGGCCTTAGCCTCCAGTTTAGAAACAAAAGGCTGGAAAGTTTTAATTCCAGAAATTCCGGGCTTTGGCGCGCCTGAGCCGGATTCTGTCTGGGGTGTTGGCGACTATTCCAAGTTTGTTTTGAATCTTGCCTCTTCCTTTTTTAAAAAAGACAAATATTTTATTTTTGGGCATTCTTTTGGGGGAAGGGTTGCTATAAAGATGTCTTTGGCGGAGAATGTGGCAATTCGTGGCATAATTCTATGTAGCACGGGAGGAATTTCCAGGGGCTTTTTGGTCAAACGGGTGGTTTTTAAAGGATTAGCTTCTCTAGGCAGAGCATTTGGCAATCGGTGGAAAGCACTGCTTTACAAACTCGCCCGCGAGCATGATTACGAACGAGCTTCAAATAAAATGAAAAAAGTTTTTCAAAAAGTTATTGCCGAAGACTTAAAACCACTAATTTCTAAAATAAAATTCCCTGTATTAGTTTTATGGGGAGAGGAAGACAAAATAACCCCGGTAAAGGATGCTTACTTTATTGCGAATAACTCAAAGAGGGCTAGTATCTTTACATATAAAAATGAAGGCCACCGTTTGCCTTATGAAAAATCAGACGAAGTGGCAGAAAAAATTGACCAATGGGTCGGGAATTTTTAATACCAATTCTATTGTTTTGGGTTTTCCAGGCGTTTCGCCAAATTTTGATTTGGACTTACTGGTTGCAAGTTAAGGAATACCGGTTCGACCGCTTTGAAGTTTTGCTGACAAGCCGCGACGGAGTAAAAAATCTAGAACTTGGAACGACTGCTTTAAAGTTTGCGGCTTTGTTTGCTGCATTATTTTTCGGTTCATATTTTTTGGCAATATTGCTTTTAATTTATTTGAATGTAAGGTTTGCGATAGATATTGCCGCAAGAACTTTTCGAAAACCAAAGTTTACACTGAGGGCGATAGAAATTATTTTAACTTGTGTGGCGGGAGTTGCCTTATCTGTTGGAGCAAGTTTTTATACGGGAATAATTGCTACTAACCTAATCGTTGGAGAAATGTTAATTTTGCTTTGTCCGACTTTGGGAATCCTTTGGACGATGCCATTGGTTGAAAGAAGCCGCAAAATGGCGATACGTCAGGCCCGTTTGGCTTTAGCTGAAGTCCACCCTGTTGTAGTTGCTGTAACAGGGAGTTATGGGAAAAGTACCACAAAAGAATTTTTTGCCCACATTTTGAAAACTTCTTTTACTGTTTCCAAAACTGGCGGTAGTCAAAACACTGACTTTGGTGTGGCACGGGCTGCTGCTGCATTGAAGGATGAAGAAATTTTTGTTGCTGAGGTTGGCGCATACAAGCGTGGAGAGATAAGAAAAGTTGCCGAGTATTTAAAGCCTAAAGTGGCTGTTGTTACAGGAATTGAACCTCAACATTTAAGTTTGTTTGGAAGTTTGGAAAATATAAAAAAGGCAAAGTATGAATTGGTAGAAAGTTTAATTGACGGCGGGTTTGCCATATTTAATTTTGGGTGCAAGCACTGCCGTGAAATGGCCAAGTGGGCAAACAGACATGGTAAAAAGGTTTATAGCTATAAGGTCACAAAAGACGGAGATAGTGGTAAATATGATTTGACGGCAAGAATCAAAAAGGCAACCCCTGCCGGCGTTTTATTTGAAGTAAAAATGGGCAGTACCCGTCACGAATTTTATGCGCCGGTTCATGGTGTGCATTTTATTGAAAACTTAGCAGGAGCAATTCTTGCAGCCCGGAAACTTGGAGTGTCCTGGGATAAAATAAAGCTTGCATGTACAACAATTTCTTCACTGGATAGAACAATGACTGTTGTAAAAACTGCAAATGGAGCAACAGTAATTGACGATTCGTATAATTCAACCCCAAATGGTTTTAGAGCAGCGATTGCGTATCTTTCTTTGCTCAAGAATAAGAAAAAGGTTATTGTTACTAGTGGCATACCGGAGTTGGGAAATATAACAAAAACAGTGCATATTGGTCTTGGGGAAGATATGGGTAAAATTGCGGATAAAGTGATTTTAACAAATAGAGATTATGAAAAAAGCTTAAAGCAGGGGTTAGGGGCGGGTAAAGGTATGCTGCTGGTATGTGCTAGCATAGATGAGCTTTTCCACAGAGTTAAATACTATTTAGGACAGAATAACGTTATCCTGTTTGAAGGCAGAATGCCCTCCAGAATTACACAGTTACTTTCTGAAATTAAGAAAGAGAGCGCAAAGTGAGACCAGTTCATATTTCTCTAGGGCCAAATTACGAAAAAGACGATGTGATTCTTGCATTAAAAACCTTGCTTAATCCTTTTAGGTGGTTTGGAAAAAATGAGACAGAAAGTCTTGAGTCAAGCTTTGAGCAATTATTTCCAGGATACAAAGCTTTGGCAATAAACAGCGGAAGAAGCGCAGAATATCTAATATTAAAGACTCTTGGTGTTGGGAAAGGGGATGAGGTTTTAGTGCAAGATTTTACATGTGTAGCAGTTCCAAACTCTGTTTGCTGGTTAGGCGCAAAAGCAGTTAGCGTTGCAAGCGGACATGATTACAATTTTGATCTTGAGAATTTGGCAAAAAAAGTTAACGGAAATTCACGGGCCATAATTGTGCAAAACACATTTGGCATTCCTGCAGATACCCGCGCAATTGCTAAAATAGTGGGGAGCAAAGTTACTATTATCGAGGACTGCGCGCACGCACTAGGGATAAAAGTTTCCGGCAAAATTGCTTTTTTCAGTTTTGGCAGAGATAAGATAATTTCCTCTATTTTTGGCGGGATGATCCTAACCTCTAGCAAAGACTTGTTTGTTCGCTTGAAGAGTTTGAGGGATGAACTTGCCAAGCCTCCTTTGGCGTGGACTATCCAACAACTACTTCACCCAATCGCGCTGTCTCTTGTTTTACCTGCCTATACTTTGGGTCCTGGCAAACTAATTTTAGTGATTTTGCAAAAATTAAACATATTATCGCGGGCGGTTTACCCGGAAGAAAAGAGAGGTGGCCATCCGGAAGTTTTCCCGGCGAAAATGCCGGCTGCTTTGGCAATTTTGGCTCTTAACCAGCTTAAAAAACTTGAAAGATTTAATAAGCACAGAAAAAAGATAGCTCAATTTTACTTTGACAATTTAGAGTTGGGAGGGGTTGTTTTACCGCCAGACAACAAAGACGCTGTATGGCTTCGCTTCCCGATAAAAGTTTCAGATGGACCCGGGTTATTAAAATATACAAAACAGAGAAATATTGTATTGGGAGACTGGTACAAAGATTCAGACAAAAACGTAGTTAATCTGCCGACATATCCTTTGATGACACTGGACGATGCAAAGCGGGTGGTGGAGGTAGTGAAGGGATGGATAAACCTGGAATCTTAATGTCATTCTGGGGAGCGTTAGCGACACCAGAATCGTACGCTCGGGCAGTGATTCTGGACAAGCCAGAATGACAACATACGCCCAATAACGATAATGGATAAATACAAATCACTACAAATAGAAGACAAAAACGAGTGGGAAAGGTTTGTGCTGGCACAAAAACCGCAGACTTTTTTGCAGTCTTGGAATTGGGGAGAGACAAATAGGGAAATAGGCAACCAAGTGATCAGGCTGGGATTTTTTGATAGTAATAAGCAAGTTGGTTGCGCGCAAATTATTGAAGAACGAGCCAGACGCGGCCCTTATTTTCTGATCCCCGGTGGTCCCCTGCTCGATTGGAAAAACGAATCTCTGGTGTTGTTTGTGGTGGATGAACTGAAAAAGCTGGCCCGGCAGGAAAAGGTTTGGTTTATCCGGACCCGTCCGGAGCTGTTGGATTCATCGGAAAACAAAAATATTTTGGCTTCTCTGGGATTTGTCCCCGCGCCGATGCATTTATCAGCAGAAAACACGTGGGTTTTAGATATAACACCTGACGAAGAAAAGCTTTTGGCTGGTATGCGCAAGACTACACGCTACTTAATTCGACAGAGTTTATCCAAGGGGTTAACGGTGGAATCGCACCATGACTCAAAACAGATAAACGTTTTAACCAGATTGCAGGAAGAAACAGTTTTAAGACATAAATTTGTGGGCTTTTCTGAAAAACTATTTAAAGCTCAGATGGACATTTTTGGACAAGACAAAGAGGCTTTACTGTTTATTTGCAAAAAAGAAAAAGAGACACTGGCGGCCGCAATTATTATCTTTTATGGAGAATGCGCTTACTACCATCACAGCGGTTCAACAGGTAAATACCGCGAACTCCCCTTTTCTTATTTTTTGCAATGGAATATCATTAAGCAAGCTAAAAGCTTAGGTTTCAACAAATATAACTTTTGGGGAATTGCTGCAAACGATAATCCGAAGCACAGGTTTGCGGGGGTGACAATATTCAAGAAAGGTTTTGGTGGGGAACAAATTGACTGGTTGCACGCACACGATCTTCCCATATCCCGCTTTTATTGGCCTACTTTTGCGTTTGAAACTTTGCGCAGGATATCACGCCGGTTGTGATACCATGTAGTAGGTTTAATATAGTGTATGAATTTGCAATCAATACTGCCCCTTGCACTGGGGCTTGTTATTTTTTCTTTTCTAATTACTGGAGTTTTGGTTATTCCGTTTATCAATCTTCTTTACTGGTTGAAGCTGACCAGGCGTGTGGAAGCTCCGGAAAAAGGGAAAGTTCCACTTTTTGACAGGCTGCACGACATAAAAGCGGGCACCCCCGTTGGCGGGGGAATTTTGCTTATTGCGATGGTTTGTGCATTATTTTGGATTGTGTTTCCGTTGGCTTCTTATCTGGGAGTGTTTGTGCAAAGCGCTTTTTCTTTAAAAAGTGAACTCTTTGTAATTTTTTTTACTTTTGTTGCATTTGGTCTGTTGGGCTTATCAGACGACTTGATAAAGATATTTGGTAAGGGAAAAGCCGGTAGCGCTGGAATTTGGTTTGGCTTAAGCCGGAGAAGCAAGTTTATCCTACAGTGGACTTTGGCTCTGATTGTCAGTTTTGTTATTTACAAAAGTCTTGGGATACATCTTTTGCATATTCCTCTTCTTGGAAAAGTTTTGGATTTAGGGCCTTGGTACATTCCTTTTGGCGCTTTTGTTATTGTTGCCTTTAGCAATGCTTTCAATATAACCGATGGGCTTGATGGTTTATCTTCGGGGTTATTGGCAATTTGTCTTTTAGCGTTTGGGATTATTGCTGCCGGAAGCTTTGACACGCCACTTTCTTTATTTGTTGCGATTTGGGTTGGCGCTTTAATTGCTTTTTTATACTTTAACGTCTGGCCGGCACGTATTTTTTTAGGAGATACAGGAGCGTTATCTTTTGGCGCAACACTTGGGGTGATGGGTTTATTAACCGGACATGTAGTTGCTTTAGTTATTATTGGTGGAATATTCGTTTTGGAAGTTATTTCATCTGCCGTACAAATTTTGGGATGGAAATTTTTAAAGCGGCCTATTTTTCCGCTAGCCCCGTTCCACCACGCGCTTTTGGCTATTGGCTGGGAAGAACCAAAAATTGTCATGAGGGCATGGCTGGCAGGCATTATGTTGGCCATATTTGGATTGTGGTTGGCCTTCATCTAAATGCGCAAGTTTCTTCCCTCACAATCTAGCAGAATCGATAGACTACTTTTGCTGGCGGTTTTGTTATTAGTTGGCTTTGGTGTCGCTATGGTTTTTGATGCATCTGTAGCTGACGCGACACGCACTTTTAACGATAAGTTTTTTTTCGTTAAAAGGCAGATGGTATGGGTTGGATTGGGTATTGCCAGCATGGTCGTTACCTCTTTTGTTAATTATAAATTTTGGGAGAAAGTAAGCGTTCCTTTTTTTGGGGTTACAATCTTATTGCTTATTATTGTTTTAATACCTGGTATTGGAGTTTCAGCACTTGGGGCAAGCCGCCGGATTGGCATAGGTGTATGGGGTATCCAACCTGCTGAAATTGCAAAACTTTCTCTAGTAGTTTTTTTATCAGCTTCACTTTCCCGGGGAATTTCTTTGATTCGTTTTTTAGTACCTGTTGCCCTGGTGTCTTTTTTGATTGTTATTGAGCCAGACTTGGGAACTACAACGATTGTGGTGGCTACGGCGTTTGCAGTATTTTTCGCAAGCGGCGCTCCTCTTGCCCAAATAGGCTTGTTGGGACTTTCCGGATTTTTGACAGCTTTAGTTTTAGCTATTACTTCCCAATACCGTCGGGAGCGGTTGTTAACTTTTATCAACCCTAATGCTGACCCTGTTAATAGTTCATACCACATAAAGCAAATCTTGATTGCTTTGGGTTCTGGCGGACTTTGGGGTTTGGGAATTGGTCAGTCCAGGCAAAAATACTTATATATTCCAGAACCTGCAACCGATTCTATTTTTGCAATTATTGCTGAAGAGTTAGGGTTTGCTGGCGCAGCAGTATTGATACTGGTATTTCTTTTTGTAATTTTAAGGGGATTTAAGATTGCGCTTTCTGCGCCGGACCAGTTTGCCCGCTTGCTGGCGATTGGCATGATCTCCTGGTTTGCAATTCAAACCCTTGTTAATCTTGCCGCTATGGTGGCATTGTTGCCGCTGACTGGCATCCCTTTGCCGCTGGTGTCTTATGGCGGATCGTCTCTTTTAGTGACTTTCGCCGCGATGGGAATACTTTTGAATATTTCCAAACACAGGGCTACTATGTAAGTATGTTAAAAATAGTCATTACAGGAGGTCACGCTACGCCTGCGTTGGTAGTTGCCGAAACATTAAGAGAACGAGGGCACAAGATTTACTGGTTTGGCGAAAAAAGGGCCCATTATGGCAAATCCGCTCCAACCTTGGAGTACCAGATAATTCCTGCAATGGGAATTCCTTTTTACTCTGTCATTTCAGCAAAAGCGCACAGGGGCAATTTTCTAAAAACACTGTTTAGTTTGTGGAAGCTGCCAGTGGGGCTAATTCATAGTTTGTTTATGCTTTTGGCAGTGAGGCCTGATGTAGTTTTGTCTTTTGGTAGTTATATTGCTGTTCCGGTGGCAGTTGCAGCATACATCTTGGGAATACCAGTGGTTACGCATGAGCAAACAGCCGTTTTGGGACTTGCCAATAAAATTGTGGGATTTTTCTCCAAAAAGATTGCGGTTACTTTCCCTGCCAGCAGCAGAGACTTTCCCCCTCAAAAAATTGTTATAACCGGAAATCCGATCAGGGGTGGATTTTTTAAAGCGGGAAAGAAAGGAAGGCGAGGCAAACTGGTTCTTTTTATAACTGGTGGGAGCAGAGGCGCGCAGCCAGTAAACAAGGCGGTAAGTGAAATTTTGCCTGTTTTAACCAAGACATACATGGTTTATCACCAAGTTGGGCTTTTAGACTTTGATGAATTGGCTAAGAAAAAAGATACCTCATATCAGGTGGTAGCAAACTATACGCCGGAAAAGTTTGAAGAGCGCTTAAAGTGTGCAGATTTGGTGGTTTCAAGAGCCGGAGCCAACACAGTTTTGGAAATAGCAAGTGTTGGGGTGCCTGCAATTTTAGTTCCTATTCCCTGGGCCAGGGGTGATGAGCAATCTCAAAATGCCAAAGCTCTGGCCGACACAGGCCTTGCCCTGGTTTTGCCGGAAAAAGAACTAAGCGGTGAGACCTTGCTTTCTAAGATTAAGTATGTGACGGCTCATCTGAAGGAGTTTGCAAGTTGTGCGGTAAATGCCCAAAATTTGTCTTCACCTCAGGCATCTAGAAAAGTAGCTGATCTGGTTGAAGAAGTGGCGGGAGGGAGATAAGTGACAAGAGATAAGGGTGGAAATAAACGCAATAAGAAAAGGTTTGTCTTGGCGCTTTCGTTTTTTGTTTGTTTCTTGTTTTTTGTTTCTTTTCTAGCCAGGTTTCCACTGGCCAATTTTGTCACAGTTGACAATATTGTTTGTAAAACCCAATACGGTCCTTGTGACCAGCAGGACTTAGAACTTGCCTCAAGGTTTATTGGCAAGAATCTATTTTTAGTAACTTCTGCGGAGGTTGGCGAAATGTTGAGTGGTAGTTTTAAAAATAACAAGGTTTTTGTTAGCAAATACTTTCCCGACACACTGTCGCTGGTAATTGAAAAAAGGAAGGGGTTTGTGGCGGTTAGCAAACCGGACGTTGGCAGCGGATTCTTTCTGGTATCTTCTGACGGCACAGCTCTTTCGTATGAAGAATCAAGCGCTTTGCCCAAGCTTGTGTTATCAGAAGAAGTGGCAATGCCGGTTGTTGGAGGAAAAGTCGATCAGGATTTAATTAATGCAGGCAAAACTTTAAGTCTGTTAAGGCTTGGACAAAATGTAAGCACTGCAGACTTTTCAAAAGAAGGATTGGCAGTCAGTATTAATTGGGACTCAAGTTCAATCAGTGTCACCTTTCCGGCAAATGGCGACCCTGAACTTTTGACAGGTGCTTTACAATTAATTCTTTCTCAAGCTAAAATGGATGGTAAAATTCCGAAGGTAATAGATTTAAGATACAAGAATCCAGTATTACGGTATTGATTTAATTATGACCAAATCACGAGTTATTGCAGGTATTGACGTTGGATCCTCAAAGGTAGTAGCTCTTGTTGCCCAATATGATGAGCTGGAGGAAAAAATCAGTGTTTCAGGAGTGGGTAATATTGCTTCAAAGGGAGTCCGGAAAGGGCAAATTGTTGACATTGACGAGGCAGCTTCAGCAATAATTGAGGCTGTTGAGCAGGCTGAAAGGATGGCAGGCTACGGTATTGAGAGCGCATACGTCAATATTGGCGGTGGGCATATCGACTCAAGAAATTCCAATGGTGTTGTCGCAGTGGCTGATCCTTCTGGCGAGATATCGGAAAGCGATATTGAACGGGTTATCGATGCTGCCCGTGCAGTTTCCCTTCCTGAATCAAGGGAAATTCTTCATGTTATCCCTAAAGAATATAAAGTAGACGGTGAAACTCAAGTTAAAGATCCTGAAGGAATGAGCGGGGTTCGCTTGGAAGTAGAAACTCATTTGATAACCGGCTCTGTAACTGCTGTTAAGAATATTCAAAAAGCAGTTTCAGAAGTTGGGGTAAAACCTCAAGACTTGGTTTTTTCGGGACTTGCCTCAAGTTCGGCGGTTTTATCCGATACGGAGCGTGAGTTGGGGGTAGTGCTTGTAGATATCGGCGCTGGTACCACCTCGATCGTTGTATATGTTGAAGGTTCAATTGCTCACTCCTCCGTTTTACCCATAGGCAGTAAAAACGTAACCAATGACATTGCTGCAGGTTTGCGGGTTTCTTTAGACTCGGCAGAAAAGATAAAAATAATGCTGGGAGAGCGAAAGAAAAAGTCCCGTGGAGGAGCAGAGAGCCAGCAGACAGACGAGCTGGATTTGAAAGCTTATGGGGTAGAAGAAGGAGATCGTAAAGTTTCTGAAAAAACACTTGCCGAAGGAATAATTAAGCCCCGGTTAAACGAAATTTTTACAATGGTGGGTATGAATTTGGCAGATGCAAACGTGGCCGGCAAAACTCCTTCGGGGATAGTATTAACTGGAGGGGGAGCTTTATGTGTTGGAGCTACTGAGTCAGCAAGAAGAATGCTTTCCTTGCCAACCCGTCTGGGCGTGCCTCGTGGGGTTTCGGGTTTGATTGACGAGATAAATACTCCGGTTTTTGCTTCAAGCGTGGGCTTGCTGGTTTATGCAGCGCATAATCGTTCGGCAGTTAAAGAAGCGTGGATTTCAAATCAGCTTATGTCAAGGGTACGCGGTGGATTGCGTGTCAAAGGCCTAATCGGCCGTGCCTC
>CAYYLO010000015.1:0-25617 GCA_964472675.1 uncultured Gammaproteobacteria bacterium
TATGCCTAAGGCAATGCTCCCCTTAGTTGATAAACCAATTGTCCAATATGTTGTTGAAAATGCGGTAAATGCCGGGATTGAACAAATTATTCTCGTTACCGGTTGGCACAAAAGAGCCATTGAAGATCACTTTGATAAACATTTTGAGTTGGAAGCCAAACTTGAAGAAGCGGGCAAAATAGCCCAACTTGAGGAGATCAGACGGATTACCAACTTGGCCGAGTTTGTTTATGTTAGGCAAAAAGAAGCGCGGGGGAATGGGGACGCAATTTTAACGGCGGAAGCTGTGGTGGGAGACGAGCCTTTTATCGTTTTCTGGGGGGATGAATTCATGGATGCCACACCTTCGGTGACAGAGCAGCTTTTGACAGCTTTTAATAAAACAGGAAAAACTGTCCTTGGCGGAATGAGAACAACAGACCCAGGGGATTCTAAGAAGTATGGGTATGCGGGAGGGGAAGAGTTGGGCGGGGGCTTAATGCGCGTTTCCAAGATTGTTGAGAAACCGGGAAGCCAGAAGGAATCACCTTCGGATTTGGCAACTTTAGCAGGTTTCATCTTTACTCCGGAAATATTTCCCGCTCTGCGGCGGGCTGCCCAAAAGGTCAAACCCGGACAGGAATTGGTATACATTGATGGGTTGAACGTGATGATGGAGGAGGGTGGGGAAATTTATGCGCAGGAGATTTTGAACAGTGAATATCACGATTGCGGATCAAAACTTGGATATTTGAAAACGATTGTGGATTTGGCTTTGAGACATGAAGATTTGAAGGAAGGGTTTAGGGAGTATCTCAGGAGCCTACGGCTAGATTAATGAGAGGAAATGGGGTGGTGCGCGCGACGCTCAGGCACGAAGTCCTTGCGAGGCTAAGCGTTGCAACATTGTCGTGTTGTAATTCTTGCAATGGGGCGTAAGATGATTGTATGACTGAGGAAGAACTGAAAAGGCTAACTGAGATTGTGCGGCCTTTAAAAGAAATGGTGGAGGTAGTGAAGACAAAGATAAGTTCTCTTGAACTTCGTGAGCGTGCCGGAACCGCGCAGCTTCAAATGATTAAAGACCAACAATCAGTTGCGAACGAGAAGTTAGATGAGCTAGCAGTGGATTTGCGAAAAATTAAAGAGCACCTTGGTTTAACCTCTGATTAACCAGACCCACATGAAGAAAGTGCCTCGTAAGAAAGTCAGGAGCTGAGGCTGTACAATGTGGGTGTGAAGTACAAAGCATTGCCGGGTTTTTCTTATGAGAAAAAAGTGTGGAGAAAGGGATTCCGATTCGTGGCGGGGGCGGATGAGGTGGGAAGGGGAGCACTTGCAGGGCCGCTGGTGGCTGGGGCTGTGGTATTTCCGTCATCTCGAGTTATGTGGGAGATCTCTCGTTGTGAACTCCTCGGGATGACAGAAGTAACGATTAATGATTCGAAGAAATTGAGCGCAAGGCAAAGAGAAAAGGCGGCAGAGTGGATTAAAAAGAATGCGGTTGCGTGGGGTATTGGAGAGGTAAGCGTGACATTTATTAATAAGCATGGGATTGTGAAGGCAACGAGGAAGGCGTTTAGAAAGTCGCTGAAAATGTTAAATGCTAAATTGCAAATGCTAAATGGTGACAAGGCAGACTACCTTTTAGTGGATGCATTTTATGTGCCTTATGCAAAAGGACTGCGCAGGAAAAACCAGTTAGCGATTATAAAAGGGGACGAAAAGTCAATCTCTATCGCTGCCGCCTCCATTATTGCCAAGGTTTATCGCGATCAACTTATGTCCAAGCTTGCAAGGGGTCCCCTTGCAAAGTACCGGTGGGATGAGAATAAAGGCTATGGCACTTCCAGCCACCGGGAAGCTATCCGTGAGCACGGAATAACTAGGCTGCATCGCAAAATGTTTGTGAGAAAAGCTACTGCTTAGCCATTACGCCCGTACTTTTTATCCATCTCACGAAGATGGGCGACGCGGTATTTACTTTCTTTCCTTCGCTCAGCTTGAGTTTTGTGGCGCTCACGCTCGCGGTATTCCAGGAGTACTCCCGAGGAAAGAATTTTCTTGCGGAAACGCGCAATCAACCGATCCATAGATTCGCCTGGTTTTGCTTTGACAACTACCATATGTTGTAATCAACCCCCTCTCCATAATTGGTTTTGGCAGACAAGTAAACGTAGTATATCAGAAGTTTCAAAAAGTGTGTATTCAAGAGCTGTTTGTAGTCGGCTTTCACTTCTTGAGATGTTTGTTGTAGAAAGATAACGTGCGGGAGATGGCGGTATTCCAAGCGGGGGTAAGATTGTGGTTGGCGCCTGAATACAAAAATAGGGTAATGTCTTTTTTTCTGCTTTTTAAGTCGCTGGCAAAATCTCTTGACCACCAATAAGGAACTTCCTCGTCTGCTGTGCCCTGGTGAAGCTGAATTGGTGATTGTATCCAGTCTAAATAATTGTGTATTGAATATAAATTAACGTCGTAATCAGTCTCGAAATTGCTTAAAGACTTTCTTTGCCCCTTGCCTAAATCTCCTGCTTCGTCTTGATAAACAACGATTGAGTAGGGGAAGGGTTTAGAAACTGGAGCCCAAAGGACTGTTGGAAATGTTTGGCCAACAAACGAGGGAGAGTGGTTGGCCATCTCAAGCGTGGCAATAGCTAAGTGTCCACCGTTTGAATGGCCCCAGATGAACAAATTTCTAATGTCCAATTTCCAATTTCCAATTGAAGAGGAATGGGACAGATTGTAGAGAAGCTGGAGAGCGATGATATAAGACTCGAAGCGCGCTTCCATTTCATTATTCGAGCGGGGATCCGAGCCTCCATATCCAAAAAAGTCAGGAGCCACAGTGATAAAGCCGTTTTGGGATAAGACCGCTGCACTGTTTTTTGTACCTGTTCCGGTTTGGTAGCCTTCCAAAGGCGCCCAGCCGCGGAACATAAGAATGACGGGAGATCCTTCCCCCGCCGTGGCGGGGTCAGGATGACTGGCCAAATTATTAGGAATGTTAATTTGGCCAGTCACTTTTTTCCCTTCGACTGTTGTTGAAAAAAGGTAGGATTTAAATTTGTAGGGGGGTTTTACGGAAGAAGATTTAGAATCTAGAGAACTTTCGATTTTTATCTCAGTTGGCTGCCAGGACCGGCTGGAAAGATTAGCGTATGTGTACTTATCAAGTGCGCGCACTCTTTCCCTGATTGGGGAGGGAAGTATGGATTTTTCCGATTTATAATTTTGGCCTAAGGCAAAACCTATGGCTATTAAAAGCAGGCCAAAGAAGAGGAGAGCAGGTATTTTCTTATGCTTTAGCACAAGCTATTGTAACGCATGAAAGCAAGTGAAGCCTCCTGTCTGGATATGTCGTGTTGTTTGTTCATCCAGACAGGAGGGTAGAGCGGGCGGACATTCGATGAGACAGCTAGACACGAGCCGTGGGTGGTTTCCGCCAAGCTGGTGATGTCACAGGCATGGCAGCCAGCACCAGGCCGCAGGTCGGACATACCAGCAGGTTGCAGTCCAGAGCCCCAGAGCGGCAAGTTTCGCGGTGTGCTCGCCTGGCGGCTTCTTTTGCGCCTACGCGCCTCAGGCAGCATGGGCAGTAAGTTGCTTGCGCAACTTCGCTGGACAGAGCATGCACTAAACCTGTGGACATAGCTTGTCCTCCTTTATACATACTACACCTTTTGCAAGCGAACGCAAACACGTTTTTTGTTGTGCAAGTCGTCTTGATGACGAGTTTTCAATTTTCTCACGGTAGGGCAAAGAAGTCAAAGCTATGGGGCTTAATGGGGGTATTACGCCCAAGGCTCTTTTCTGGTATAATTTACATCAGCCTGCCGGAGTAGCTCAGTGGTAGAGCAGCGCTTTTGTAAAGCGAAGGGGCTTAACGCCATTCGGAGGTTCGAATCCTCTCTCCGGCTCAAAAGCTTTTACTTGACATTCGGGTATAGTTTGGGTAACCTGGATTGTGCGAGCCTCTTTTTACAATGATCCTCAGTACAAAGAAAAACAATCCGGACTGACGCGCAAGTTGTGGCGGGCAGGAAAGTATAAATCTCTTTCTAAACCGTTGGAAACCAGACGATGCAAAAATCCTGAATGTTTTAAGTACTTCCAAGTTAAGCCTTACAGTCCAAACGTTTTTTGTAGCCATCAGTGTTCTGCGGTGGTAAGCAATCATAGAAGACGACATTCTATAGCGACTAAACAGAAAATTGCGTTGGCTCTCCGGGGCTATCAGAATCTCAATAAAGGCAAATTTAAAAAACGGGTCATTTTGCGGTGCACTAACCCTGTTTGCAACAAAAATTTTGAAGTTGTGCCTTATTTGGCAAAGACAAGAAAATTTTGTACTGCCCATTGTGCTATTAGCTTCATTGGAAGACAGACAACTTCCCCAAAAGCGGCAAAAAGTAAGCCTGGCATTAGGCAAGATATCGACTCCAATATTTGTTTTTATAGTACATGGGAAGCCAATGTTGCCAGAGTGTTTAATTTGATTGGTTTGCGGTGGGAGTATGCACCTAAGATTTTTGATCTTGGAGAACACACATATAGGCCAGATTTTTATTTACCTGACGATGATTTGTTTATAGAAGTTAAAAACTTTATGGGCAAATATTCACTTGAAAGAGACAAACTGTTTCGCCAGAAATATCCAAAAGTAAAATTAGAAATTCTTGCTCGGCCAGAGTATGAAAAAATTAAATTGGATTATGCTCTATTAATCGAGCGTTGGGAGAGTTAAATTACGATAGAAAAACAAGCCCGATTTTGATAGAATAGCCCTTGGCGGTGGGATACCTAAGCGGCCAACGGGGATAGACTGTAAATCTATTGGCATTATGCCTTCGGGGGTTCGAATCCCTCTCCCACCACTCACTAACGTTCGTGGTGCGCGAGGTCTTCGGCCGCAAGTAAGGTAGAACTTATGGCGAGCGAATCCCTCTCCCACCACCAATGCCCAAGTGGCTCATGACAGTTCTTGCGAAGCAAGAAAGTACATATCAGATTTTTCCTAAAAATCTGTTAATGGTAGAGCGTTTGAAAAACCTACGCCGATGTAGTTCAACGGTAGAACACGCCCTTGGTAAGGGCGAAAAATGAGTTCAACTCTCATCATCGGCTCAGATTAAAAAAGTGAAGCTCCGAGGATAACAAGAGTAATTCCTAAAGCGTTTAGCGCAAAAGAGATCGCCAGAAATTGCCAAGCCTTCATTTTTGACAGCCCCATTAAGGAAACACCAATCTCATCAGGTAGAGGTGAGGCAATAATGAGTGCCCCGACAAAAGGCAATGTCCAGCTAAAGTATCTAGTGTGCAAAACATGATTTATCCCCTTGCCACCCAAAGTATTATATAGCGGTTGGACTTCCCGAACTAGGTTATTTTTAACAAACTTGAAGATAAAAAAGTCACTAACTACTGCTCCCAAACCAGCAGCCAGTGCCACTTCCCAAACCGTTAAACTCTCCGCCATTTGAAAAAGCAGAACCCCTCCGAAAGAAACAGTAAAAGTAGAGACAAAAAGCAAGCCGGCAAAAAAGGCGCCGACATACGCCCAACTTCCCAACACGGCGACAATTTCTTGGAAGAAACCAGCTCTTGTTAATACCGCTGCAGACAGGAGTGAGAACACAAAGAAGGTCAGGTTAGGATATTTCCACCCTTTTAGGGCATGCATGTTTAACTCTACCATATTTCAAGTCGTGTGCTTCCGGGGTTAGAATGTACTTACATGATTCCTAAAGATTTTCCATCTCCTTTACCTTTCAAAAAACTTCTTGGCCCAAGTTTTATCATTTTAGGAGTCGGGTTGGGCAGCGGGGAACTTATTCTTTGGCCTTACCTTTCTGCGAATTTTGGCCTGGGAATAATTTGGGCAGCTTTTTTGGGAATTACTTTTCAATTCTTTATCAATATGGAGATTGAGCGCTACAGTTTAGTTACGGGGGAAAGTATCTTTGTGGGGGCAAAGAGAAAATTTGGTATGTTTTCTCCCGTCTGGTTTTTAATTTCTACACTTATTCCCTGGGCCTGGCCGGGGATTATTGCGGCCTCCGCTCTGGTTTTTGCCAGCGCTTTTGGAATTGAGTACTCAAAATGGTTAGGCATTATTTTTCTTCTTTTCTTAGGAGGAATTTACAGCCTCGGCAAAATTGTTTACAGAACTCAGGAAAGCGTGCAAAAAGCCATAATTTTAGTTGGTGTTCCTTTTGTTTTTATTATCACTCTTTATTTTGCCAAACTTTCAGATTGGGGCACGCTTTTGACCGGACTTTTTGGGAAAGGTGAAAATTATTACTTTTTGCCCAAAGGGTTGCCGGTTGCAACTTTTCTGGCGGCTCTTGCGTATGCTGGAGCTGGAGGTAATCTGAATCTTGCTCAGTCTTTATATGTTAAAGAAAAAGGTTATGGCATGGCCAAGTATTCGGGCAAGTTGGCAAGTCTATTCCAAAAAAGTGGAGAAGAATTAAATCTCGAAGGCTCCACTTTTGAAGAAACGCCGGAAAACATTAAAAACTACAAAAAGTGGTGGTGGAGGATAAACGCCGAGCACGCCATAGTTTTTTGGTTTACAGGAGCTTTAACAATGATCTTTTTAAGTCTTTTATCCTTTTCTACTGTTTATGGGAACCCAGGCCTGGCTTCAGGTATTAACTTTGTCATAATGGAAGCTCAAGCCATTGCCCAAAAAACACACGGGCTAGTCGGGACTTTCTTTTTGTTGATGGTTTTTCTAATGCTTTTTGGAACTCAATTTTCAATTTATGGGTCAACCTCAAGAATAAATGCGGAAAACCTGGTGCTCCTTTTGCCTAAAAAGTTTCCAACAAAACACATGTCTAAATATTTTTATTTCTTTTTGCTTTTTCAGATTCTTGTTGGAATAACGATCTTTTCCCTTGGATTTACCGAGCCGTTAAGGCTAGTTGTAATTGGAGCGGTACTTAATGCTATTTCGATGTTTATTTATTCGGGGTTGATCCTGTGGCTTAACAAAACTGCGCTTCCCAAAGCAACCCGCCCTTCCGTTTTGCGGACTGCCGGCGTTCTGGCTGCTTTCCTTTTCTACGGTGGATTTAGTGTATTTACTGTTTACAATTACCTCACTTCCCTTTAGCCTCTCTTTTTGATACAATTATATTCAAATGGCAAGAAAAGGTGCACGGCAACTATTCGGTTTAGTTTGCTCGTCCTGCAAAACACAGAATTACATAACCGAGAAAAACAAAACCAACACAGAAGGCAAGCTTGCGTTGAAAAAATACTGTAAGCATTGCAGGAAAGTGACTGAACACAAAGAAACACAGAAGTTAAAGTAAAGTGATACCATTCGAGGGTATAGGGATGTCGTTCAGTGGTAGGACAGCGGTCTCCAAAACCGCTAACGAGGGTTCGATTCCTTCCATCCCTGCCAAGGATGGTTTCTTCGTAATTACACTTCGCTTCGCTGTGTAAGTTGACGATTCCATATACCCCTGCTCTAGGTTCTTCGAACTGCGCTTCGCCTGACGGCTCCGGAAACTGATTATACTTTCTACTCTTATACTCTAGAGTTTGCTACTATTAGTTAATGAAGAAAATACTTAGTTTTGCAAAACTTACTATTATTGTCTACTTTGCCTCATTTTTGTTTAGTTTTGGCGTCGTTTTAACTTGGTATGCGCTAGGAGGATGTGAGGCCTTCGATCCAATAAAAGCTCTAATAAATGCAAATAGGACATGCACCCGGTTTTACACAAATTCTGAGGGGATTTGGATAAAAGACTCTTTGGCAAACGACCGTTTTGAGCTAAAAGAGGATGTTTTACCTCGTGCCAACATGCTTTTCGGAGTACTTATGTTTTTTGTTCTTTTAACAAAAGTTCCCAATAAAAAAATATTTTAACCTATTTGTTAATTTTACTAACCCTTCAGCTTTCTCTCTATTATAAATGTGTTTAACAAGTTCTAACTTGGTATATTAGAGCTTGCCACCTTCAGCTCATTCCATTCGGGAACGTGGCGCAGCCACTAAAAAAACAACGAGCATAAACTGTGGCCTGCCAGTGGATTACTTCTTTCTCTTTTTTCTTTCGGAGCGTTTCCAGAGCGTTGGAGCCGCGACAATAGCTACAGCCAGTGCAATGATTGCAACAATTAAAAATGAAATCAGGTAATCACTCATGTTTTCTTACTATGAAAATACTAGCTGCTACCAACCCCCAAGTCAATATGAGTCCAACTATGACGTTAAGGGTATTAGGTCGTTGAACATTAAATAGGTTAGGTAAAATCAGTTCAGCAACAATAAGTACCGCTAAGTTTGATAAAAATTCCGAAAGTCTTTCAAGCTGCTTGTCGTTTAACTCGACAAAGTGCATATCTAGTTTAAGTATAGTTGTTTTTACAAAAACACCTCAACTGGGGGGGGATACCAATCTGCAAATAAGTTACGAGATCTCTCGGCTATGCCTCGAGATGACATTTTTTGTTATTACCATAATCCGAATCTATTAGGGTTTTGTAAGAAGTATGCGCTTTAAAACAGAATTGCGCCGAGAAGAACTAGGGAGGGGTCTTAAATATACAAACCCCGCCCGATTGGGGAGGGATTTGTACTTTCGGTTTCGCAAGAGATTTTCCCCTTTGGCAATAGGTGGGTAAGCTGGCCCCTTCACTTTCAGCTCAGGGGAACTGGCGCTTTCCCTTTTAAGAAAAAATCAGTGAGGAAAAAGTCTCACGAATTTTAAAGTCACCATTTTTGTGAAATGATGACACATTAAATATACCATGAAAAGGCAATAGAAACTACCGTATCAAACAAGAACAAAATAGGTAATTATTTTCAAAAAACAAGGCTAGAAGGTTGATATCGGAAGGAAGAAGTGCAGGAGCAAATTGAGCGTGGGGCCAATGATGGTCCAAATAAGCGGTTGGCCAAAAATTGGCAGCACGAGAAAAAGGAGAAGCACAAAACCGTATTGGTTTAGGGTTCGATCAACATCATAAGCAATATCCCGCGGAAGGAGCCCTACCAGAACTTTGCCGCCATCCATTGGATGAACCGGAATAAGATTAAAAACAGCCAAAAAAAGATTGTACTGGATAAGCAGAACAAGAAAAGTGGTGACTATAGCTGGCGCGTCTTGTGTAATGGCAACTCGCGAAGCCAGTGCGGCAAAAATTGCCATAAGAACATTGGAGGCCGGGCCGGCTGCAGAGATAAGAGCTGCGTCACGCCTTGGATTTTCCAGATTGTAGGGATCAAACTGAACCGGTTTTCCCCAGCCGAAACGGAAAAGCACGAGCATGATTGTACCAATGGGATCAAGGTGGGCCAGAGGATTTAAAGTCAGGCGGCCTTGAGAACGGGGTGTGGGGTCACCCAGGCGATCGGCTACAAGGGCATGAGCAAATTCGTGAATCGTTATGGCAACAAGGAGGGTGGGAATGAGAAACAAGAGTTCAAGCGGGTTTGATAAGAATGGATTCATGTGTTAAAGTATACCGTAAATGAGCGCGATTTGTGCAAAATGTGGTAAGGGAAACATGGTTGGCCGACGGGTTACTTTCTCAGGCAAAAGAAACCGGCGGGTTTTTCGTGTCAATTTGCACACCTTTTGGGTTCCCGAGGATGGACAAATAGTCAAAAAACGCTTGTGTACAAAATGCCTTCGTGTGGTTAAGGGGAAAGTCACCCGGCGCAAAAAAGCTCCCCAAGAGGCTGTGGTTGCCACTGCCTAAATTGCTTCCACGAAACCGGATTTTTCCCCTCTAGCTGAATTTCATCTAACTTTAGCTTGTCACCTCCGCTGTCCGAGCGTGTGCGGTGGGAACATAAAAGTTTTAGTCTTTTTGTCACCTTTCCACTATCACTATTCACTGTCACTGTGCTCCATGCTCCAGGCCAGGGGGACATGGCACGGATGAAAAGTTCTAGGTTGTGGGGAGAGGGTTGTAGGTTGTAGGGTTTTTTGTTTGAATCCAGCATCCAGCGGATTTTCCATTGTGCCTGCAAGGGGACCCCTTGCAAAGCTGCGGCCAGAAATTGTGGTGGGATAAAGCCGTCTTCGCGGGTGATGTGTCTGGCAAAAGTTGCTTTTGAGTGGTTTTGCGGTTGGGGGGTTATTTTCCCGGAAAGATAGTTGGGGAGAATTTTGATTGCCAGCTCTGCACCTTTTGTAAACAGCCTGGTGTAAAGCGACTCTTGGTTGTCATTCGATCTAACTTCTTCTTTTTCTACAACCACGATTGGACCATGGTCAAACTGTTCATCCATTTTCATCAAAGTTACTCCTGTTTGTTCTTGTCCCGAAAGAATTGTTGCCTGGACTGGTGAGCCCCACCGCCACTTGGGTAGAAGGGACGGGTGAGTGACTAAAATCCCTGCGGGAGTAAGGTTAAAAAGCTCTGGGGGAATCCACAAGCCATAATAGGAAAGCAGAAGCACATCTGGCTTTTTTTTCTCAATCCAGGCTATTGCATCAGCATCAAGTTTTTCCGGTTTTAAGAGCGGGAGGTTTTGTTCTTGTGCATATGTTGAGATTGTTGTTGGTGTAAGTTTCATTTTTCTGCCCGAGAGCTTATCGGGTTGCGAGATGACACCTACTATTTCAAGGTTTTTGTGTAGAAGCTCTAAAGCTGGTAGGGCACGATGGGATGAAGAAAAAAATACAATTTTTGCCATACAATTTTTATTGACAGTCTTTCCACCCTGTCATCCTTCACTGTCATCCCTGCGAAAGCAGGGAACCAAAAATGTTATTTTTATAGATTCCTGTTTGCACAGGAATGACAGGCTGTGACGTTATATTAACTCTACCTTGTTCCACTCTTTGCCTTTTAACTGGAAGAGTGTGCGATTTTGTTGGAGCAAGCGGTCGACAAAAAGTATGCCGTTTAGATGGTCAACCTCATGTTGGATGATGTGGGCAAGAAAGCCGGAGAATTTTCTCCGGCTAGTTTTCAATTTTAAATTTTCCCGCCAGAGGCCCGCTTCGCAGCGAGGCGAGCGAGGCTCGCCTTCGGCGGCAATTTTCAAATATTTTAAAGTTACTGATTCGGCACGCTGAACGGGGCCATAATAATGGGGAAGTGAAAGACAGCCCTCCATAAGCTGCGTAGGTTGTTTTTTAATGTCGTTTGTTTGTTCAGACAATTGCAGTACCTCAGGATTAATAAAAACCTGAACTATGCCTTTCGTATTTTGCAATATAAAGACTCTCGAGAGGACTCCAACTTGAGGCGCAGCAAGCCCTAGTCCCTCGGGGTCATTTTGGGCCTTTAGCGTTTCCTCCAAATCACGGATTAGGGAAAGGAGTTTTTTATCAGCCTTGAGAATCGGTTTGGATTTTTCCCGCAATTTTGGGTCGGTTGTTTGGAGTATTTTTCTTACCATACGGGTATATTTTACCAGAATATTTTTATCAGAACAAGCCTATAGTTGATTCTATGTGTGGTTGGTGCTATAATTCGTTCCAGTTGTTGCTCTTTACACAAGTAAAAACAGGAGGTACATATGCTTGGGGTTATCGTAGCGGTAGTTGCCCTTTTGGGTGGCTTTGCCTGGCTAATGACTGGCGATCCTGAGCACGATGACCTTGTGCTTACGGGCTTTGTACTCGTAGTGGGATTGGCCAGCCTGTACGTGCAGTGGCGGATTGCGCACTGCGGTGACAAAAAGCCACGCTCGAGGTTTAGCATGCTCAGTGTGGAGCACGTGCGCAAGGTGCATCTGCGCAGCCAGAAAGCGGCGTGAGGAGGATTCAAGTGGAGGACCCAACATTGGTCGTTAGTGTCCTTAGCTTCACTGGAATTTGGGGCCTTGCGCTAGGGCTTTGCGTTTTCGTCTTACGCGGCCGCCAACCATAAGTTTAGTAAGGCGTCAGGTGAGCTGGCGGGGGCCTTGGAAGATTGCACATACGTGCGCTTTCAAGGTCACCCGCCTTCTTTTTTGGTGCTACAATAGCTTGTAACTTAACAATAAAGCGAGGGAGTAGTTTTCGATGCTCGACATATCCGAGCTTACCCGTAGCGCGGAAGCGCTGCGACATGTGCGGGAGCAGGCGGTAAAGGAAGGAGTGCCAGAAGCAGAGATAGACAGGGCAATTGCAAAGGCCTACTCTCTGGTGTATGGGAGTGCGGCGGCCCTTTTTATCGTGGTAGTGGCAGCCTTGCTGATTCTGAATGTCGCGGGAGTATTACCCTGAAAAGGGTCTGGTCTGCTTTGGGGCGAGTTTTTTTGAGATTTAAGATCCCGAGAAGACTCGCCTTTTTTATTCTATTTTTCTCCTTTTTCAATATAAAGCTGAGCAAGGTCATCCCGTGCTTGGTTATAGTCAGGCTTTAGGCTTAATGTTTCTTCAAGAGTTTTTATGGCCCGATCTAGGTCTCCACTGTAGCTGTACAAAACCGCAAGATTTAGCCGGAAAGTCGCGTCAGTAGGGGCTAGAGAAACAGTTTTTTCTAAAGCTTGAATTGCTAAATCTAAATAATGGGGGTCAACGATTGCAAGTTTTTTAAAATAAATTGCCCGTGCAGACCAGAAATTTACGCTTCTTGGAGAAATAGAGAGAGCTTTGTCTGATAATTCACGGGACAAATTGGCAAATTCTTTTGCGTTATCCGGCTGGTTGTCTTCAGCAAGCTTGACAGCAATTTGAGAAGCGCTATCCGCCAATTCATCATAATACTTTGGTTCCCAGGGGTTAAGCACGAGCGCCTTTTGCAAAACTTTGGCGGCTTGCTTGGGATTGTCCTGTTTATAGCTTTTGGCTTTAGTGTAAAGCTGGTCGGCGTGGAAAAGGCCATAGGTTTTGGAAAGTAAGATTAGAGAGATTAAGAAAGTAAGGGTAATTAGGGGGATTTTTAGGAGAAGAGATTTTTTGGTCAGGGGAGTAGGCGGGATAGGGGAAATTAAAGAAATGGTGAAAGCAGGGAAGAGGAAGAAAAGGAGGGAAGTTGCCACAACCGAAAAGCCGAAGAAGTTGGTGACAAGTATGCTTGCGAAACCTGCTAGGAGAGCAGGAGGGTAGGGGTGGTTAGGGGAATTGGGGGATTTGAGGGTTTTTTTTGAAAATTGAAAATTGTTGTCCGAGCGTGTGTTAATTGAAAATTTGGCAAGTGAGTAAAGAGAAAACACAATTAGCAGTAAATAGGTTAATAGACCAATAATACCTGTATTTGCCAGATAATTAAGGTATTCATTGTGGGCTTTGTTGTAAAGTAGGTTCCATTCGGAGGTTAAGTTATGCTCTAATGGGCGGAAGTTGTAGTAAGTATATGCAAAAGTTTCGGGGCCGGAGCCTATAATCGGGTAATGTTTCCAAATATCAACTGCCCCCTTCCATACAATAGTGCGGATTTTGCAAGATTCTGTGCCAACCGCAGACGAAAGGGATGTTGGAGTGATGTCAAAGCAGCTACTTAGAGTTTTTTGCCAAACAAAAGTTCCGGCGGCCAAAAGCAAAATTAAAAAGACTATTTTTACAATAGGTTTTTTAGGTAAAAGAAAAAAGAAAAAAACAGCAACTGCTGTGCCCAAGCCCAAGAGGCCGGAACGACTCTTTGTAAATAGAACCGCCCAGAAGAGGAGAGAGGAAAGAATAAAGGGGAGGAGAAATTTGAAGCGGTTAGGGAATTTAGGGATTAGGGGAAAAGACCACGAGAGGGGAATAATGGCAACCAACCAAGCTGCAAGCCAATTGGGTTGGCCAAGGGTGGCAAAAACTCTTTCCTGGACTTTTGGCGCCCAGCAGGATGTGCCAAACCTGCCTTGCAAGACAACGCATGAATAACTGTGCCCAAAGTGTTCGAGTATGGCATACATAGAAACGAGAAATGCGGAAACGAGAAGGCAGCGTATTGCGTTTACCGTTTGCTGTTTACCCATGTTTGAGACATATGCCCAATAGAGGAAAATAAATGTAAAAGTTGGAAGGAGGCCGCCGTTAAAGCGTGTGTAATAGCCCCAGATTGAAGTATGGATGTCAACGGAAGTGATAGTGGAAAGGGATAGTGAGAATAGGAACAGAACCAATGGGATGTCTAAAATTGTGCGGCGGAAGATGATTTTACCGGCCAAGATCGACTTAACACACCAGAAGAAAAAAATTAATGTGGCTATACCATAAACCAGGAACATTTTTGGCAGTTCAAAAAGCTCACTTGTGGAAGGGGTAAAAACTAGCGGAACGATTGTAAGAAGAGCCAAAAACAAATATTCGATGGCAAAGGTGGCAAAGGAAAACACTGTAATTATATATACCACAGATTGTTTTCCCGACCTTGCTCGGGATCGCAATGGCTATCAGAATGCTCTATACTCCCGTTTAGATGTTGGACTCACTTTTTTCTCTTGTAACGCATGATATTGGTATAGATTTAGGTACGGCAAATACTCTTGTTTATGTTCGTGGAAAAGGAATTGTTATCCGTGAGCCTTCAGTTGTGGCCAGGCATAAAAAAACCAAGGCAATTCTGGCAATTGGAACGCAGGCTAAAAAAATGGAAGGCAGAACCCCACAGACTTTAGAAGCTGTCCGGCCATTAAAAGATGGCGTTATTGCCGATTTTGACGCAACGGCCGCGATGCTTTCCTATTTTATCAAGCGTGTTCATGAAATGCCTCAGGGAGCAAGGCGTTTAGGCTTGCCAAAAATCCCGAAACCCCGCGTTGTTGTAGGTATTCCCTCAGGGGTTACAGAAGTCGAACGGCGGGCTGTGCAAGACGCTACCTTATCAGCAGGCGCAAGGCAGGCGTATTTGATTGAAGAGCCTATGGCAGCAGCAATTGGGGCAGGGTTGCCGGTTTCTGACCCGGGGGGAATTTTGGTTGTGGACATGGGAGGGGGAACAACGGAGATTGCTTTGATTTCTCTTGGGGGGATAGTCTTAAACCGCGGCTTGCGGGTTGCCGGCGACGAATTAGATGAAGCAATAATCTCTTACTTGAGAACGCGCTATTCTTTGCTTTTAGGCAGAACCTCTGCTGAGAACGTCAAGCTTACAATTGGAAGCGCTGTTTCTTTAAACGGTGAGAAATACCATGTCGTGCGTGGCAGGGATTTGGAAACCGGCTTGCCGAAGTCTTTAAAAGTTTCCTCCGGAGAAATTCGCGAGGCTCTTGGCCCGATATTGCAACAGATTATTATTCAAATTGCCGACACCTTAGAATCCTCACCCCCCGAGCTTGTTTCAGACGTTATAGAAAAGGGAATAGTTTTAGCAGGAGGCGGGGCGCTAATCCCGGGGTTTGACCAGCTTATTTCAGAAATGGTTAAAATTCCGGTTTGGGTGGCTGATGATCCCTTGACCGCAGTTGTTCGGGGCACAGCAAAAGTTTTAGAAGACCCAAGGCTACTATCTCAAGTTCGCGTCACTGGAGGACTTAGATAACCTATAACTTGACTTTTGCCTCGTTTTGGTGTATAATCCTCTCATACTCAAAACTTGAGTTCTTGAGCCTGAGCTAGGCTTAAGTAGCACTCTAAAAGGAGCTCTTGCATGACTAAGTTGTTCAAGAACGAGATGACCATCACCTGGTGGTTGATCTGCGGTCTTTCGGCTTTATTGCTCATCATCAACGGTATGTCTGTTGTCCCAACCGTTGGTTGGACGACATTCGTCGCTGTTTACGGCACGATTACTGGGGTTGTTGTTGACCGCAACTTTGGCGACTTCCGGCCGCCTGCATCTTTCTGGGGTAAGCATGTCTCCTGGATGATGATGATTGGGGTTGGGTCGTTGATTTACTGTATCGTCGTTCTTTTACCGTATGGGTATAGCGGCCCCCAGGTTGTCTTCTGGTGGCTCGCATTCACGGTCATATCGTACCCGCTCTTGGGATGGACCATCGACCGCCTCGAGGAAGCGAGGGCGGCGCGTTAGTCGTACGGGCGGGCGCTTGCGGATTTTGTTTACAGCCTTAAAAACTGTGACGTTCCGCGAGCCCCGCCTTTTTTTGTCTTAAGACTTCGAATTGACAAACAGGGTTTGTCAAGCTACACACTTTCTATATTACTGCCTTGTATGTGTATAGAAAATCCTTACCCCAGCCTGCATGATCTGCTGCTTCTCCAGTAGGCACAAATATGCCCTTTTGTATTGTGATATCATGCCTCTCGAAGAAGATTTGCCTTATGGTCTCTGCGTCTACGCCTATTTTTCCTCCTTCTTTTGCAGGAACTGTAATTACGTTTTGTGCAATCCATTCGTCCGTTTTTCCTAAATTATTTTTTAAAAAATTTATAAAATCGCTACTTCTCTGGTCGGTTACAACAACAAGCATGTTGGGTTCTGTGTTTAAATCCACTTCAAAGCCCGGGCTATCTTCGCTGTCTCGATAGTCGGGAGAAAATAGGTGCCAGCCGTCTTGGTCGAAGAACTGACTTTTGGCACAAAGTGAAGCTTTGCTAAAAACTAAAGCGACTCCATCCTGATAATGATAAGGGCCGCCTACAGAAAAACATGCTTGATACATTTCTTGCTTGGGAGCTTTAGCCTGTCCCAGCCCGCTATTGGTTTTAAAGTCCGCATGGCTAACTTTTCTTTCGCGACCTTCTTTGTCGGTGATAATAACTTGGTCTTTCGTAGTTTTTATTGCTCCGCCACTATTAAAATAGCTTTCTCCATAACGGTCAATTTGAGCTTTTCTTGAAGCCAATATGCCACGGGCCAAAATTAATTTCATTTTTTCGTATGGAGCCACATGCCAAAATAAGTCCTGGTTGAGCACAAACCCCTCATTTTCTTGCGAGGCATAAGCACGATGGCTTTCGATTTTGCCTGTAGACCCTTTAATGAGAAATTCCAGACCGTATTTTGCCTGCAAGGAGTACTCGGCGTTTAAAGTCTGGAGAGCTGCAAGACTTTTGTTTGCAGTCGCGGCTTGCTCTGTTGCCTCACAAGGAACCCATGTGTGAGTCATAAACGATGAGGCGTCTCCTGGCTTGTATGGCTGATAACTTTTACCAAGAGCTTCCATTGTTGGCTTGAGAGCTTCAACGGCCCCTTGAAGTGTTTGGTCGAAAAAATGTGACCGGCTGTATTTGATCCCATTTTCCAGGTTAGTATGGGCTGCTGCTAAGGCTGTAGAGTGCTCTTTTTTCGCATTTTCAATATTCCATTCCAACCCTATTTTCTCTATCTGGGCTTTTTCCTTTCCAAGCCATTGATATAGTTTGTCTTTATAGATATCGGCCTGAGTCAAATTAGTAGAACAGGTTACGGCACTGTCCCAGAATTGCTTGGACACACATTGGGCAGCTTGTATAACTTGGCTTTCGCTTCTGCCCACTAATCCATCTATCGTCCTAGTCTCAAATTCTTTTAGAGATACATGTTGTTTTAAGGGGCCAAAGGCTTCTCGGACAAAAGCAGCGACCCTTTGGCCGTAAGCTGAAGCTTGCCGCATATTTGATACTTGTTTCTGACTTATGGAACCTGCTGGCCTTAAAAATGGCACACGTTCAGTCAAAGACGCTAGAAAACCTTTGCGGGTTGCAAATTCGGCACGTCCTGCTTTGGTTAAATAATCTTCCCCGGTCAGAGGAGAGGGGGTGAGTAAAAGCCTGCTTGCGTCCTTTGTGGTTGAAAGTTTCTGGTGGATTCTTTGCAAAATTGCAAATTCAGCAGCTACCTTGGCAAGTCTTTCTGCCGCCTGGCGCGTTGCCTGGTTGGTAGGCTTTCCGGCCTCCGCAACTTGAGCTTGCCCTTCTCCGGCAATTTTCTCAAGAGCGCCGACAAAAGTTATTACTGCGCCTGCATAGCGCTCGCACTTTTGGAAGAGAGGGACAGCTTTTGCGTGTGCGTCTGTGACCCATATTCGAGCCTTAGTGGGGTAGTCTTCAATTCTGGGGATAAGTGGTCTTTCAGGCTTTCTTTCGTGCTCAAACGGTGTGATTTGAGACAGGTGGGCTTCAACACTTTGGGGGCTTATACTAACGGCAGTTTCAACCATAATTTATATTACCATTCGGTGATACAATATGCCCAATGCGGCCTGGGACAAAAGCTCCACATTTGATCGTCTCCTACTTTATAGTTTCTGCACTAATTCTCTTTGTTGATTCCCGCGGATTTTTGCAACCTGTTCACAGTCTTGTTCAGAAGTTAGCTATTCCTGTAGAATCGAAATTATTTAGAGCTAGGGAGGCAACATTAGGGAAATTAGGGAATTTAGGGGTTGATAAGGACAAGAAAATCCAAGAGTTTGAGCAAAGAAACGCTTCATTATCTTCGTTGGTTGCCAAAATTGGCTCTCTGCAAACTGAAAATGAGCATATGCGCAACCTTTTGGGCTCAGATTTGCCGGTGTCCTGGAGGTTTACTCCGGTTGGAATCATCTCTCTCCAGGTTGACAGTTTGTATGTTTTGACTTCAGAAAGTGTTTTTGGCAAACCGTCTATTTGGGTTAGTACCCCTGAACCAGGAAAAACAAATTACGGAATATTTTTAGGAAAAGTTGAGAAAGTATTGGGGCAACGTGCAGAAATTTTGTTGCCAACCAGCTCTGTTTCAAAAATTAAGGTTAACATAAAAGACAAGGAATCAGGGCAAAAGCAGGCGATGGGCATTGTTGAGGGGAGAGGCGGAAGAATGGTTTTGGGGCAAGTGTTAACAGGTGAAACTTTAAAAAGTGGGGACTTGGTTGTTACGGCCGGGGACGAGGATATACCGCCTGACTTGCTGGTTGGTTATATAGATAAAATTTTGGGTGTTGAAAGGGGAACGTTCGCCCAGGCAGAAATTCAAGCGCCGGTGGAATATGAGAAGTTGGAAGTAGTGTTTATAGTAAACAAATTCTGAACACAAAAGAAAAGTTCCAAATTCCAAGAAACAAACAAATTACAATTAAGCAAATTTTAAACTGTTTGTAATTTTTAGATTTAGTGCTTGTTTGTATCTTGGTGCTTGAGATTTGTGATTTGAAATATATGAAGAATAGATTTTTTCTTTTGCTCAGTGTTATCTTTGCTTTTTTGCAGGGTCCTTTTTTGCCGCCTGTTTTTGTTGAAGGAATTCTATTTGTATTACTGATTTCCGCGGATTCCGAGCGGATTTCCACGGATAAGTTATTAACTTTGTTTGTGGGGGGTTTAATTTTTGATCTTGTACAAGGTCAAGTTTTGGGTGTTACACCTCTTATCTTCGGCGTGAGCGCTTTGGGTTTAACTTTATTGAAAGAAAACGTGCTAAGTAAAAGCCCGTGGATTTTGGGTGCTGTCGCTTTGATTACCGATTTGTCGCGTTCTGAAATTGTTTTTGGTGAATTTTTGTGGGTTTCTGCCATAATCTGCGCTCTTTTAACTTTTCTGCTTTTTAGGACACTCTGGCCGCCTGCTAATACCAGCTTACAACTTCGATAATGTATCTAAAAAAAAGTATCAAGCGCCACGACAATATTTTTGGTGAAGGGATTGTCAAAAAGTCGGGAAATTTTAAGCATTTGCCTAAAGTGGAACGTCCCCGTTGGCTTTATTTGCTGGTTTTATTGTCGATTTTTACCTTAGGCGGATTTGCCAGGCTTGCCGATCTGCAACTCGTTCGGGGAGCTTATTTTAAATCCCTAGCGGATGGCAATCGCATCAGGCGTATTCCAGTTAAAGCTGCCAGGGGTGAAATTTTGGACAGAAACGGCATTTCCCTTGCGCGCAATATTCCCGCTTATAATCTGGCGCATTTTTCTTCCGGTGGAGTTGTTGCAAAAACTGAAGACATTGACCGTGAGACTGCATTAAAACTTCAAACTTCCGATTCTGAAGAGCAAAACCGTCTTATTGTGGGGATACAAAGAGAATACCCGCTGGGGGAAGCCGGTGCGCATCTGATTGGGTATGTAAATGAGGCAACCGCTGATGAAATCAGCGGAATGACAAATGGCAAATGTCCAATGACAAATGAAAAATATACTTTTGGGGATCTGGTCGGGCGAACGGGGATTGAAGCGCAATATGATTGTTTGCTGCGTGGGGTAGACGGGGAGGAATTGATCGAGTTTGACACAAGAGGGAAGTTGGTGCGCCGCTTGGGGCGGCGCGAGCCAATTGCTGGCAGAAACATAAAATTGACAATTGACGCAAAGCTGCAAAAAGAGGCTTACGAGGCGCTTGTAGCAGCGCCACAGTTGGCCAAAAAGGTAGGGCAAGTTGAATTTGAGGGGGGAAGTGTCGCACGCGGCGCCCTGGTGGTCCAGAACCCGTCAACCGGCGGGATTTTGGCTTTAGCTTCTGTTCCGGCGTTTGACCCTTCGGCTATCGCTGCTGATTATAACCGTTTGGCCAATGACTCTAATTTGCCCATGTTTAATCGGGCAACCAGTGGAGTGTATCACCCGGGCTCAACGTTCAAAATAATAACCAGCCTTGCCGGCCTCGAGGACGGAAAAATAAACAGGGATTTTCGCTTTGTGGACGAAGGGGTTTTGAAGGTTGATACGGTTTGGGCAGGACAATTTACCTATTCTAACTGGTACTATACGCAATACGACAAAACTGAAGGAGAAATTGACCTTGCGCGCGCCCTGAGCCGATCAACCGATACGTTTTTTTACAAAGTTGGAGAAATGATAGGCGCGGAACGCCTGGCCTTTTGGGCGCAAAGGTTGGGATATGGTATAAAAACAGGAGTTGATTTGGGAGGGGAAGTTGCGGGGCTTATTCCTACTCCGGACTGGAAGAAGAAAACCAAAGGGGAGAACTGGTTTTTAGGAAACACGTATCATATGGCTATTGGACAGGGGGACGTTGCTGCGTCTCCATTGCAAGTAAATCAAATGACCAGTGTTATTGCATCTGGTGGTAAGTTGTGCACACCCCATTTATTGGCTGACAAGACGCAGAATTTCCAATTTCCAATTTCCAATTTCCAATGTGCGGATACAGAAATTAAAAAGGAAAATATTGATCTTATTCGGGAAGGGATGGTGGGTGCTTGCGCAACAGGCGGGACGGCATTCCCGTTTTTTAACTTCCAGCCACAGATTGCCTGTAAAACCGGAACAGCCCAGACAACTGGCGAAAAAACCCACGCCTGGTTTACAGCCTTTGGCCCCGTGCAAGGGGACCCCTTGCAGGCATCCTTGCAGGCACAAAATACTGACAAAGCTATAGTAATAACGGCTTTGATTGAAGATGGAGGGGAAGGGTCAAAGGTGGCAGCCCCTGTTGTACGGCAGGTTTTGCAGAAGTGGTTTGGGGAGTAAATATATTTCTTACACAAATTGCTGGAAAAATCGCGATCGCGGGAAAATCATCAAAGCTAATATATAAATTACGAGGCTAATTTTCTGGCAAGAAAAACCCGCCGGTGTCAGCAAACTCGCACATCGTTGTGCAAATTTGCCGTCCTGGCGGTTGCGCGTAAAGCGCTGCAGGCGGGTTAGTCGGTCACGACTATGGTGACGCGGTTGGCCATGTTAACTATCACGAGGTTTCGCAAGTGGTTGGTCCACAGCGCCTCGTAGTTGTCGAACAGGACTCGACTGTACGTTCCCACCCAATCGGTGCCGTCGTACCATAAAGTGATGGTTAGCGGCTCGAGACGAGAGGAGGGGATGATCTGCGTCAAGTTTAGCTCGAGCGCGCGTCCCTTCGGCACGACGATGTCGACCATCCGGTCGCTTGGTTTTGTGGCCGTGCCTCTGGTGTCCATGCGGACATGCAACCCATCGATCTCGGGCTTAGCCTCAAACCACGACATCTGATCGTAGTTAGGGCCGACGATTCCATAGTGGCCGTCCGTCAAAAGTGGATGCCGACCGACTGTGGCAGGAACCAGGGTACGTTCGACTGGTTGGTTAAGAACAAGCTTAACCTCGCCCGTGCGAATGTCCGGATAGACCCAGGACTCGTTCGGGCCGCCTGTTGCGGTTAGCGTGCCACTCAAGGTTGAGGGGATGCCTTGATCCAGCGACTGGATGTTGATGGGTGAGCGTGTGGTGAACACCGAGAAGTATTCCGCCTCGCTTCCATTGGTCCGCTGGGAGGCGGTGAACGAGTTGCTCCCGTAACCCCATCCATAGGCCACTTGCGGTTGTGCCGGCTCGGCGTGGGCGGTTGGGTGACCGAAATGGGCCGAAGCCGCAATAGCCACCAAGGACAGAGCAAGAGTCACGATCCGAAGACCGTGTATGCGCAGTGCCATTGCTTTCCTCCTTAAGTTGTGAGTGTACTGGCGTCCGGAGGCTTAAATTTTCCCAAGCCAAGCCTAGGAATCCTCAACAGACTGCCTATTTAACTGCCCATAATGCTACCACAAAATAAGCACAAAGTCAACCCATAATATTAATTGTGGCGCAAAAAACCCGCCTTGGTACTTGTGTGTTCGCAATTTCTTGCAAACTCACTTTCCCTTGGCGGGTGTTGTCTCAACCCTGAAAGGGTGGGGAGACAAGTGTGTCTTCAACTCTTGAACCGCACCGGCGGTGGGGCTAGCCTCCCAAGACTCTTTCGACAAGGTCAAATGAGCCTGTTTCTCTGATAACCAGGTTGGTGAAGTGGACGCTGCGTAGAATAGCCCTCTCTTCCTCCGGACTTTGGGCGTTATAGTAGACCCAGGTTTGCCCATCGTACCAGTAGAGCGCCTGCAGAAGCAGCCCTTGGTTTTGCGGCTGATAGAGCATGCGCACGACGAACCCGGGGCGGAATTCAAGCCTGCTGGATTCTGCAACCAGAGAGTGGAGTGTGGTAATTACAAGCTTGTCCCCTGCCTGGATGACAATCCGTGAAGGTAGTTGGAAAGGCCAGAGCTTGAATCCCTTTATCGCCAGCTCCATTTTGCCAGGCAGGGCACGCCCTGTAATTCCGGTAGGGTGGGGATACTGGCTAATGTTTTGCGGGCCGGGATTTTGCCGGTAGCTGATGTGGTTAATCCAGCCGTTGAAGTGGACCACGCTGATATAAGGCGTGCCTGGCGTGTTTGCGGACGGACCTATGTAAGATGTCCCCGCAAGTGGTCTTTCCAGTTCCAGGAGGTAGGGACCCGGGAAAGAGAAACGACTGGCCGCGTCCGGATTCCTTCTGGGGATAAGCTCGAGTGAGTTTGCTGATGGGTAGTTGACAGCGTAGGGGTTGGTGAACCCCTGTAATCCCATGACCAAGAGAACCGCTAGTAAGAAAATAGCGCTGACCGCAAACAGTGTTCCCAGTAATGATCGCATCGCCTGACTCCTTTTTGTTAATGTGCAGTCCAAGAAATGACCGCCGGTATCAGGTAGAATCGCACTTGATATGCAAAACTGCCTGTCCTGGCGGTGTGCCGTCACTGCCAGCGCAGCATCTGGCCGTCCGCTGGAATGTACAGGATCTGTGGGACGCTCAGTCCCTCACTGATAGCTTCCGGCAAGGTTTGACTAAAAGCCCACCGGCCTTCTTCATACCAGTAAAAGCGGGTTGCATGCCCGTCAGGCAGCATCGTCACCTCGGTCTCGGCTACGACGGGCCGATTGGGTGAGAGACGTACTTGGCCGATGGGCGTCCGCTGGTCAACTGGTGTATCGCCCGAGTGGTCGATCGTCCAGACCAAGGTCGAGATCACCAGCTCGTTTGAGGCGGGGTCTTGCCAATGACTGTAGGCTGTTATAATGATGACCTTGTTGGTCAACGCAGCGTCTCCGTAAAAATCGTTTCGGTTCAGATCGAAAAATAGCTGTTCTCCCATCTCTTGACCAATAGGAACCCTATGGTCGGAGAGATCCCAGACTGGCGGCTCCTGGCCGCGTACAACTTGACTTGCAAATCCACCAAGTACCAGCAAGGTGGCGGCAATAAGTGCGGGCACGAAGATGCGGAGTAAGGACATCAACGTCTCCTTCTTTAGAGTTAATGTGCGCGGGCTTGAGCAAATTATAGCATGAAAAACCGCCTTGGGTTTTGTCCGGTGGACAATTGAGCCAAGGCGGCAGTGACAGGGTTCCACCCTGTCAGCGGGCTCGCAAAGCCTGAAAAAGCTTTCCCTGGTAGATCGCGTCGCCGATGCCGTCGTGCAATTGCTGGTGCGGGATGGCAACTTTCTGGCAGATTGTACGATCACCTGTTTTAAGAGATTCTTCGCTGGCGCGAAATTAATTTCGCTAGTACAGTAAAGATAATGACCGAAAGAGAAGCATACTTGGCTTTTTCTACATTTCCGGCGGTTGGTCCCCAAAGATTTAAGCTCTTGCGGGAGTACTTTGGGAGTGCAAAGGAGGCTTGGGAAGCGCAGGGAAAGGAGCTGGAGCAGTTGGGGGTGGGGGAGAAATTACTGGCTAAGTTTGTTGTTCACAGAAAGGCCTTTTCTTTGGAAAAATATGAGGACAGATTGGGAAAGCTGGGGGTGGAGTATGTCACAGTTGAAGAGCCTGAGTATCCCGAAAGGCTGAAAAAGATAGACGATGCTCCGTTTCTTTTGTATGTCAAAGCTGCTTTGGGTCTATCTACTCGGGGTCCTGTCATGCGTTCTCGTGTCATCCTGAACGGAGTGAAGGATCTCTCGCGAATGCGAGGTAGCGCAGACAAGCTGCGAGATTCTTCGGCTGCGCCTCAGAATGACGAAGTTGTCTACCCGTCAATGAGGGAATTATCAGAAGTGAGTGTTGCAGTTGTGGGGACGCGGAAGATTTCGTCGTATGGGCGGGATGTGACAGAAAGGATTGTGGCGGGGCTGGTCGATGCCGGTGTTACTATCGTTTCAGGTTTGGCCCTGGGAATTGATGCTGTTGCTCATAAAACTGCCCTGGAGTGCGGCGGATTTACTATTGGGGTGGTAGGAGGAGGGCTGGACAGCATCTATCCGCCCGCAAACAGGGGGCTTGCAGAAAGAATGATAAAGGAAGGTCGGGGGATGATAGTTTCAGAATACCCGCTTGGGTTTCCGGCGATGCCCCAAAATTTTCCTGTGAGAAACCGTATTGTTTCGGGAATGGTTTTGGGAGTGTTAGTTGTTGAAGGGACGACAAAGTCCGGCACTTTGATTACTGCTGCCACTGCGGCAAAGCAAGGGCGGGATGTGTTTGCTGTACCCGGGCCGATTACATCTGCCTTTTCGGCTGCTCCTCATTTGCTTATTAAAAATGGCGCAAGGCTGGTTGAGAAAGCAGAAGATATATTGGAAGAATTGGATGTAAATTCCAAGATACAAATTACAAGAAACAAACAAACCATTCCTGAAACCGTGGAGGAGAAAAAACTTCTTGACTTGCTCGAAGTAGAAAGGTTAAGCCTTGACGAGCTTGTTAGAATGAGCGGTATGGAAACAGGAACAGTTCTTTCCACGTTGACGGGAATGGAGTTGAAGGGTATGGTTAAGAATGTCGGTGGAAGTTATGTTAAAGTCTAAATTCCAAGAAACAAACAAATTACAATTATTCAAACTCCAAACCGTTTGTAATTTTTTTAGATTTGGTGTTTGTTTGTATCTTGGTGCTTGAGATTTACCTATGAATCTAATCATTGTTGAATCACCAACTAAGGCACGGACACTCGGGAGATTTTTGGGTAAAGAATATGATGTTGTTGCCACCATGGGGCATATTGTTGATTTGCCCAAAAGTAAGTTGGGGATTGATGTTGAGCATAATTTTTCTCCCGAATATGTACCCCTGGAGAAAAAACAGGATGTGGCCAAGATTATAAAATTAGAGGCCAAAAAGGCTGATAAAATCTATTTGGCGACAGA
>CAYYLO010000016.1:0-23666 GCA_964472675.1 uncultured Gammaproteobacteria bacterium
CAGTCCGGAGATGAATTGGATTCTGATATGTCATTCTCCTTTAGAGGAGAAACCCCGCGCTCTGGGCGCGGGGAGAATGTCATCAGCATATATGGACAGACGGCAAATTGAACGTGTCACAGCATCTTTGGCTGTAATTCTCCTCACAGTAATTACAACAGGCGCGATTCTGGCTTTTGCCAATAACTTCTTCAGATGGGACATTTTCCCTCCAGATATAGAAAAAATTCTTTGGTTTATCTTTGTCTCACTTTTGGCGATAATGGTCGCCTCGGTACTTGTCAATATTATGATCAATATAAGCATTATCGCCTTAAATTCAGAGCGCAAAGCCCACAAGGAAGAATAACCCCAAGTTGTTGGATTTTGGAGTAACTTTTAAGGTTTTTGCTGCCTTTTTGGTGATTGTGTTACTCCTTTTGCTGGGTGGTAATTATTTAAGCCAAAAAAGAAAACAGGATGTTTATACAACTCGTTTCAAAACTCACGAACTTAGCCTCTCTCAAATTTTTGAAACGAGCTTGGAGAAGCTGTTTTGAAACAGCTTCATAATACTTACGCCAAAGAAACTGAAGCTTGGATTCAAAAAATCAATCGGGTTTTAACAGAATCTTTACAGAGCTTTTTCTCCCAACAACATGTCCAGCTTATTACACACAAAACACACAAGCTTCTCCTTCTGGCTACACAACTGAATGTCCCGAACAAGACGAAATCGCCAAAGCCGTTTCTCAAGATTTAAAGGACTGGAGCTCGACAGAGTTTATTAAATTAGATAGAAATAGAGTTCTTGTAATGGGTTTATCCGGCACAATACAAGAATTTTACGTTTACCATGAAGACAAAAAAGCTTTAGTAACAAAACTTTTAAATGGACAGGTCAGTTCAATTCCGTGGGATAACTACTCTTCACACATAAGGGCCAAAGAAGTAATTATTCCCGTTAAAGATGCTTCAGGTAAAATTTTGGGAGCGGTTGTCAGGGGAGTAATCGAGTCAAATTAGAAAATCTTAATATTCGCCTTTTGCTTCAATTCGGCAAACTTTTGAGAGAAAACTTCCTGCTGTTTTTGGTCGGTTAGTTGTTGTTTTGCTTCTTGTCTTTGGGAGGCAGCATCCGTTGCGATTAGAATATTCTTATTCTCTTTTACATAATTGTCTATATCCTGTTCTGTAATATTGATTTCACTGCTGTACATTTTTTCCATAGCCAGCTGCAGTTTGAGCGTACTTTCAAAAGATTCACGACTTTGCCCTTGCTGCGCAAGTAATCTTTTAAACGTATCGGCGCCACCATATCTATTTTCAAGCTCAATAAAGCGATTCTTAACATCCTCAGGCGCAGGAACAGCATTCCTTTTTGCCGCTTCATCCATAATGATACGGCCATCTATAACCGCCTGGAGTTCTGCTTCACGATAGTTTTTATCCATTCTATTCAAGACTTCAAATCCCCAAACGGGTTTGTTATCAACAGTTGCCGCCAAAACCCAGTTTCTTTTCCAAATAGATAACGCGAGAAGAAGCAAAACCAATACCCAAAAGGCAACCCATCCGTTTGACGGACGACGAATCTTTCTCAAAACCTTAAAGAGTGATGGTGTTTGGCGCAAAGAGGTCGTGCTTGTAGCCACTTCGGGCTGGCGCACACGAGAAGGACGTGCAGTTTTTTTTGTAGACTTTTTTGTTGCAAGCTTAGTTTTCTCGCGGGTTTTTGTCCTGGCTGCCATTATAAGTAGAGCATATCAAAACAAATCACATTACACAAGAAGCATATTCTTACAAATTCTTTTCCACAAAAAACTTCACTTACCGCCATGGCCATGAAAAGCGTCATGCACTTCTCTAAGCTGACGATTAGTTACATGAGTATAAATTTGCGTTGTTGAAACGTTCTTGTGTCCTAACATTTCCTGAACTGAGCGGAGGTCGGCGCCCGCCATTAAAAGGTCGGTTGCAAATGAATGGCGAAGCACATGTGGTGTAACGTCAACCGGGATTTTAACTTTGCGGGCGTATTTTTTAATCATCCGCTGCACGCTTCGAGGGGTTAAGCGTGCTTCCTCATCAGAAATTTCAGGTCCAAATTTGCCTTTGTGCCGTATAAAAAGCGGTTTGTAATTGTCGCGGCGAATTTTTAAATATTCATTAATCCAATCGACAGCACGGCCGGATAAAAACACAACTCTTTGCCTCCGACCTTTACCAATAACTCCAAACTCGCGGCGGTCCAAATCAATAGTGTCACGATTAAGTGCAACTAATTCTGATACACGAAGACCGGTTGAAAATAAAACCTCTAAAATTGCACGGTCGCGTTTGCCCACATCGGTTGATAGAGTAGGGGAGTTTAAAAGGCGGTCGACCTGCTCGCCGTTTAAGAACTTTAAGGAATGCGCCTCAGCTTTGGGCAAATCAATTTTTTCCGGAGCCAAAGCCGCGCGATCGGTTTTTATCAAGTATTTTAAAAACGAACGTAATGCAATTGCGTGGTACCCCTGGGTCTTTTTAGAGATGGTCTCCCAGCCTTGCAAGGCTGGTCCTTGCGAGGCTAAAACGGGCAATCGGGACAAATACAGTCGATATTGACGGACCGACTCCGGGTTTATGTCAGAAGATTTATCCTTGCCGTTTTTAGTCATCCACTGCGTAAACCGCCGAAGATAGTGTGTGTAATTTCGTACAGTCAAAGGGCTGACATCCCGTTCAACTTCCAAATATTCCAAAAACTCCCGGATGAGGCGTTCAAGTTCGGATTGGGCTTTGACAGATTCCAAGGTAGTTTATTTTGAAACGAGTTGTATGTCATCCTTGCCTGACCAGGACCTGGATTCTGGCTGCGCCTGCGGCTTACCAGAATGACACTACAACCACAGTACTCTTTCTTACACCTCAGTGTCAACATTGTGCGACATATAGTGTATTGACAGGTTATGGAAGTGCTACAATAGCCGCATGTCTGCTGAAAGAACCCAAACAGGGGCTATAGACGCGCAAACTTTAGAAGCAGTATTGAAGTTCGTAAGCCTAACACACAAGTTTCAACAAATAAGACGGGTTATATTGGTTAAGGGCGAAGAAAGGCAGGAAAACGACCTTGAACATACAAGTCAGCTAGCTTTAGTCTGTTGGTATGTAGCTTCTTCATTAAAGCTGCCTTTGGATCACAAGCTGGTTCTTAAATATGCGTTAATGCACGATTTAGTTGAGGCGCATGCGGGTGATGTAAATTTCTCTGATACTGAAGGTCGCGTTGGCAAAGCCGAACGCGAACATCAAGCCGCACAGCGCCTTCAAGAAGAATTCCCGGAGTTTCCGGAACTACATAAGCTGATCTCCCGTTACGAAGCAAAATCTGATCCCGAAAGTCGATTTGTTTATGCTATGGATAAAGTTCTTCCAATATTAAATATTTATCTTGACGAAGGCCGCACTTGGAAATCTATGACTCCCGTTACTATGGAAACCATCATAGCTCATAAAACTGCTCCTGTGTCGGTTGACCCAACAGCTCAAGGACTCTTTGAACAGGTGCTTAATGAGTTACGCCAACATCCAAAGTTTTTCCCTGTTGGGTAGGCTTAGATCGAGCCCATGACCTCATGAAATGCCTCAGGACGCGTTTTGTAGATATAAGACGTATAAGTGTCGTCTTGCAAAAGTCATTTTGAAAATTTGGGATGTATCCTGTAAAACTTTTTTGCCAAGAAAGGTAGAAAATGCAAAAAAGTTTTCAAAGCTCTTGAAAAATTATTTCTAGAGCTTATAGTAGGGTAGAGGTGTTCGGGTTCTGTTTGGTCAAGGCATTTTGAAGACCGGGAGCTTAAGAGAAGTAAAAGAATGTAAAAGATCTGCCAAATATTCTTGTTGAGAAACATAAGAAACGCAACTTGTTGCAAGTTTTGCCTCTTCTCCACAACAAAGCACGCTGCGTCGTAAAAGCTATATTGTGCGACATTGTGTAATTAGCTTCTCCTTAACGGAGTGGACTACAGTTCACAGTTTCTTTGAGGGATGTGAATTAGAGAAATTTATTTCGAGCAGAATGAATACACTAGCACAAGCCTCTCTACAACCAAGAGGTTATCCACAGAGCAACTGCTTTTGCAAGAATACTAGTACCTAACTATATCATTTGAGGCTAGCCGCAACAAATGGCAAACAAACTGGAGAAAAGAAAGGATGCCTACCTACTTCCGTTCTGTGTCTGACGTTTGCTGCTGTTCGGCTTTCCTTCAGGTTGGCGCTCTAGAGCCTGCGCCGCTATTTGTATAAAAACTATGGGTTTCACGCGTGAAAACATCCCCATAATATTCCCGATATTATGGGATGTGCACTTCCCCATATCCCCTGCTCCCGAGGCTGGGGACACTGCGTCATTCCTGGCCAGGCCAGGAATCCAAAAATACTTATATAGTTTCCCGCTTCCGCGGGAATGACGGGTGATGACTGGCCTTTTCCAGCCTCAGTCCAGCTTTAAAAGAAGCCCCTTCTCTTTCACGCGTGAAAACATGGCATAGAAGAACCAAAAAACTAATCCCAGATAAATAATGTTCAAAGCAAAGGCCACGCTCAAGTGAGCCAGAGATAAACTGCCTGTTGCCACTACCCTTCTTACCCCTTCAAAAACCCAAGTTGACGGCAGAATATATGCAACATATTGCAAATTTTGCGGAAGCGCAGAAACCGGATAAAAAACTGCAGAAAAAGGCTGGATAAGAAAAATAAAGCCGAAGGCCAAAACCTGAGCTGAAGAACCAAAACGCAAAATAATTCCTGTTGTAAATAGACCCAAAGCCCAACCAAACAACAACAAACTTAAAACAAAGGGAACAAGGTAAAAACCAAAGGAAAAAATATTAAACTGGTAAAGCAGGTACGCCAGGATGCTAATTACCACACCAGCCAAAGCAATTCGGACCAACCCTAAAAGAACAGTCGAGAGCAAAAACTCACTGACGCGAAGCGGTGTAACAAAAATATTCAAAAGGTTCCTTTCCCAAACATCTTCCAGAAAAGCAACCGAAACTGCCCTTTGACTTTGACTTAAAAGATCCCAAAAAACCAAAGCCCCAAGAATTACCGTTACAATATTTAGTCCACCAAACCCCGCTCCTTCCAAATAACGCGTCAAAAAACCCCACATCAAAAGTTCCATTACCGGCCAGTAGAAAATGTCCATGAGACGTGGTACTGACCTTTGGTATAAATACAAATGCCTAATTAAAATAGCCTGGACTCTGTGCCACTTCATAATATAAATTCCAAGCTCCAAGAAACAGACAAATCCCGTTGTAATTTCTGATTTGCACTATTCTCCTCTTGCTATCGCAATGAGTCTCATTTCATTCACCTCTCGCTATCGCGATAAACACATCATTCAAATCTTTTCTACCGTACTTCTTCACAAGCGATTTTGGCGTTCCGTCATCGGTAATTTTCCCTTTGTTTAGAAAAATTATTCTCGTGCAGAGCTCTTCAATTTCAGCCATATTGTGAGAAGTATAAAGTATTGTCACTCCCCTCTCTTTTTGTATTTTTAACAATAATTTCCGCATGCGGTCTGCTACGTCCGGGTCCAAAGACGACGTAGGCTCATCTAAAAGTAAAAGCTCCGGATCGTTCAAAAGAGCTTTAGTTAAGTTCACTCGAGTCAACTGACCGGTTGATAAACTTGAGGTAAGTTTGGGCAGGAGATCGCGAATTTCAAAAAATTCTGCCAGTTCTCCCACTTTGTTTTTCGGATTTGGCACGTTATAAAGCCGCGCAAAAGTTGACAAATTTTCCCAAACCTTAAGGTTGTACGGAAGATTAACGTAAGGCGAAGAGAAATTAACCCGAGACAACACATTTTCCCTGTTTCGGGCAACATCTTTTCCAAAAATTTTAATCGAACCTGAAGTTGGCGTTATTAAATCCAGCATCATCTGGATTGTAGTTGTTTTTCCTGCCCCATTCGGCCCCAAAAGACCGGTAATCTTGCCTTTTTCTATTTCAAAAGAAACATTGTCAACCGCCACTGTATCGTCAAACTTTTTAACTAGATTTTTTACTTTTATAATCGGTTCACTCATACGTTGTTAGCATATAAAAATAGAATGTGGGTGGCGGGAGCGGAGGGAGTCCCGTCGAGTGACCGCAGGCGAACAGCCGAGGACGTCGGACGGGACGAGCTCCCGACAGGACCCGCATACATTCAGCCAGCCCAGCGAGCAGTCAAAAACATTGTGATAAAAACTACAGCGCCTACGAGAAAATATTCGCGTATTGTACGTGCAAAAAGCCTCTGTTGCAACTTTGCCTGCCCTGTTCCCAAACCAACATATAAAATTGTGGTTAAAGCAAGTGAAGCAACCGGAACGGTAATAGACCAAAAGGACAGGATTGTGGCTACTTCCCCTGTGACAAGCGCCAGCGCTACAGCCGAATAAAGCACATCTTTTCCTAATTTTTGTCCCAGCTCTATTGACCAAAAGGACTGAAGAAGCAACGGGAAGGCAAGAAGCGCACAGAACAACCCATTAAGCCAAAAGCCAGCACGAAGAGAAAAAACATTATCAAACAATAAAAAGGCGGTCAAAAGTGTCAGCAAAAACCCAACTGCATGCGCCGCGCGCAACAGCGCAATTGTGCGGGCTGCCGCAACCGTATAAATATTGGACGTCAGCAAAAGCGCATATATACCCAATATGTACAAGAGCACTATCGGGATAGCAGACAAAAAACTCGCAGGCAGAAGAAAGTAAAAAAGCCCAACGCCAGCCGTAAAAAACGTGGGCAAAACTAAGGTTAGCAAAGTAGCATTTCGCCCAAGAGCTTCCTTTAATGACCAGAAGGAAAAAACTGTAGTTAATAGGGTCAGGAGTGCAATTGTCTGGTACCTAAACCCTGTCTCGACAAAATACTGCATCAAGACAAAACCTGAAGCCAAAAGCAAAGAGGAGAGAACAAATTTTTGTCGTTTTGTCATTACAAGTCTACTCCGGCGTAAACTTTCTGCACGTCATCGTGATCATCTAAACTTTCTAAAAATTTGACGATTTTTGCAGATTTTTCAGCGTCGCTAACTTTCATAGGATCGCGGGGACGAAAAATAAGCTCTGCCTCTTTGGCGGGGATGCCAGCCTCTTCAAGCATATGGCGGGTTTTATATAAATCTTCAGGCCGTGTATAAACCTCTAATTCGTCCTCAACTTCTTCTACGTCTTCTACCCCTAAATCAATAAGTTGCAGCACTCTTTCTTCGTAATTTTCTCCCTTTTCAACTAAAATTTGACCAGCCCGTTCAAACTGGAATGAAACAGAACCCGGACTGCCCATTGTTCCCCCACCCCGTTCAAAAAGATTTTTCATTTCTTGCGCTGTACGATTTTTGTTGTCAGTTGCCGCCTCAACAATTACAGGTACTCCTTCAGGGCCATAACCTTCATAAACCATCTCCTGCAAAGTTGCTCCGCCTGCTCCAATCCCACGCTCAATTGCGCGTTCAATATTATCTTTGGGCATATTGGACTCCCGGGCTTTTTCAATTGCGAAACGAAGTTTAATATTGCCCGAAGGGTCTGAGCCTCCCTCTTTGGCAGCTATGGAAATAGTTTTAGCCAGCTTTGTGAAGATAGCTCCCTTTTTGGCATCATTCAAGCCCTTTTGCCTTTTGATAGTTGACCATTTCGAATGACCGCTCATATGTTTTGAGTATACAAAATTGTGCCCAAATTGACCAGCCCCCGCCTTTCAAGTCATCGCTGTTACAACCACACACGACACTCCAACCATAAAAACCCCCGACCCCTAAAAATGGATGTTGCACATTACTTGTGCATCAAACCATCTAAGAGGCCGGGTGGCGAACAATCGCGCGGTATTACCGCCAGTACTCCTTTACTCCAGTTATTTTCCGGACAATGCCCGCCAGAGCAGTGATAAACAACGCGACAAGAACAGCCAAGATACACACCAGCATCTCTACCCAGGTGGGTTCCGGCTCAGCATAGCTGTAGTAGTCCATACAACCTCCTGCGCTAATGTATTGTACTTCCACATTACGGGGTTGACAAATTTTCTTAAATTCATAATACTCAATTTCGACTGAAATACAACTCGTTTCAAAACCAACGAATTAGCTTTTGCTTAAAATGTTTGAAACGAGACTGGAGAACCTGTTTTCAAACAGGTTCATAATATTATGAACGAGCTTGCCCAACGCGCAGTCCAGGCCGCTTTAAAAGGTAACTGGGCTGAAGCAAAAAGTTTAAACGAATCTATTTTGACAGTTTCAGAAAAAGACAAAGACGCCCTTTGCAGATTGGCGCGTGCTTACCAGGAACTTGGAAAAAACACCAAAGCTTTATCCACCTATAAAAAGGTGCTCTCCCTTGATCCTTATAACTCGATTGCCCAAAAAGCTGTCGACCGCTTGGAAAGAATTGGCAAAAACAGCACACCTAACAACAACCACACGCCAACTACGTCCGCAAGTTCTTTCTTGGAGGAGCCGGGGAAAACTAAAACAGTAACGCTAATCCACCTAGGAGCACCCGATGTTTTAACTTCTCTCGCAATCGGGCAAAGTGTCCGCCTGGATACACACGCGCACAGAGTCAATGTTGAAACCTTATCAGGCGAGTTTATCGGACGCCTGCCGGATGACCTTGCGCATCGAATTTTAACGCTAAGCAGAGCCGGTAATGAGTATGATGTGCTGGTAAAATCAGCTACAACCCAACAGGTGAAAACTTTTATACGCGAATCCAAAAGGGGCACGAACGTATCTGACATTCCCTCCTTCCCAATAAGCGAAAAGCCCGATTATGTGGCCTTTACCCCTCCCGATTTAATCCATGAAGAGCGTCCCTCGGTAAACACCTTTGAGGAAGAAGCCTCCATGGAGTAACTCAAAACTCTTTTGGAAACTTTGCTCCTAAAATCATTTCTAAATTTGTGGGGCCTGAAGGGTCTCCAACCTCACTTCCGCACCCGAATGTGTCTAAAAGTCTTTGAGCCGCAAACGACTTAAGTTCAGAATCCTTGCCTCGAACAGTGCAAATCCCTAAGACTTTATCTTTTATGGTATCCGTAGAAATCACCCGCAAACCTAAAGTTGAACTAACCCGGGAAACCTGCAAAGCCAATCCGGAAACTGAAGAGGAGTTGGTAATTTTAAGGGTTTTTTCCTCGCTTAAAACCTTATCGTCTTTCAATGTGTCTAGCCTGGAAACTGATTTATCAATAATCACAAAACCTGCCGTTCCATCAGCTAAAGTTTTCGTTTTTACAATCCCCTGCCTTTCAAGGTCGATTGTTGTTCTTGATAGCTTTCTTACCCGACTGGATGCAAAAAGCAGGTTAACTTTGTCAAAAAAAGTTAAATTACTCTGAATATTGATTAACGAAAACAAACCTAGCTTGCTTCCGGAAAACAATATGTTTCCGCCTTTGCCTGTCCAACCATTGACTGGAATACCAAATGACCTTTGAACAGACCTTGATAAAATTTGACCTCCAACCTTCTCCTGCACACCCAAATCCCAGAGACTTCCTGCCAACCAGCTTCCATATCCGCCCGACGTGTCCAATTGGGTATTTGCGGGTACAACAAACTGGGTGATTGAGGCATTTTCGGGGTTATATGAAAAAACAACCGGGGGCTGGTCTGCAACAACAACAGTTATCCGACTTCCATCTTTCCAAAGCCTGTTTGCCCAAGCATCAACTAACCTCCATAAGACAAGGCCTAAAATTGCCAATATGGCAATCAAAACTAAATATTTTGCAACTGGTGTCAGGCGATTCTTCTTTGCAGAAGATATACGCCGGTTCCTGCGGGCAGGCATCAAGTATCATAGTAACACTGCTTAAATCAACGTCTCAATATGCAAATTGCTCAATATTTCTATTCCGCAACTTGTTGTAGTGGTCTGGCTCCAGTCCACAGCTATCTATCATGCCGGAAAGATATTCTCCGCCAACAGTTTGGGGGATAACAACATAAGTCGCGCCATCTTTATAAAGACGCAAAGCATCAGGCGGGTTTGCCGCTGTAAAAATTGAAATGGGCTTTTTTTGGTGTTTAGAGCTTTTCAAAAGCTCGAGCACGCTCAAGTTATCTTCCAAACTACCCGTTGTGGAAATAATCATCTTGGCTTCATTAATACCCAAAGACAAAAGTGTTTCCGTGTCCGCTGCGTCAGCATAATATGCGTTATGTCCGTCAGCAACCAGGCCAGTTACAACAGCAGGATTAAAATCAACAATAACGAAAGGACAGTCGAGCTTTTTCAAGGCAAACAGCAAAGCCCTTCCTGTCCGGTCACAACCCAACAAAACCACATGGCCGGCAAACTTCTCTGTTGGGGTGAAAGCATTTTCCCGAACTTTTTTCAACTCAAAGACCTTCAGTAGAAAACTCAATCTCTGATAGAGCCAAGCTCCATTCAAAATCAGATAAGTTGAAACAGCCATAGTTATAACTGCAACTAAAGTAACCAGGCTAACAATTGAACTTGAAATGTGTCCTAAATTTTGTCCTAACGTCACCAAAATCAAAGAAAACTCAGAAATTTGAGTGAAAGAGACGGCAACCAAAAACGAAGTCCTTTTTTTATGCCCTAACAGCGACATCAGCGTTAAAACAACCAAGATATTTGCAATGATCACAAATGCCGACAATACAATGGCCGGCAAAATCAAACCCGGGCTTATTCCAACTATCAATTTTGTGCCCAAAAGAAGGAAGAATATGGTAACAAAAAAGTCTCTCAAGGGCTTTACTCTTGAGGCGATTTGGAGGTGTCCCGTTGAATTGGCAAGTGCAATTCCTGCCAAAAAACCTCCCATCTGAGGAGAGAAACCAACTGCCGGTAAACTCACTCCTGCCGCAACCAGCAACACCCAGGCAATACTTGAAACAAACAAAAGTTCACTGCTCTCTTGCGCAATTTTGTCAAAAACACGTGTGAGAATAAACTTTGCCGCAATCCATATTCCGCCCAGAAGCAATATTCCCTTTGCTAAAACTAAAATGACTGTTTCAAGCCCGGGATTGCCGCCCCGGAATCCTGACAAAAGTACCAGCACAATAATAGCTACTAAATCCTGAACTAACAAAACCCCCACAGAAATTTTTCCGTAAAGACTGGCCAGGTCTTTTTTTTCTGAAAGTAACTTGATAATAATAATCGTTGAGCAAAAGGTTAACGCAAGGCCAATATATAGCGCTTCAAGCAAGCTAAAGCCCAAACTACGGCCAAGTAAAAACGCGAAAGTAAAGGTTAAAACGATCTGCCCTAGCCCACCGATAGCTATTACACGCCCCAATGTCTTTAACTCATTAAGATTTAGTTCCAGCCCAACCAGGAAGAGAAGAAAAGTAATACCCAAAGTTGACATGTTCTCATAAAGAGATTCTGAACCGCCATCTATTACAATTCCAAATAAGCTTAATAATAAACCTGCAAAAATATAGCCAACAAGGGGCGGTTGGCGGAATATGCGCGCAACATACCCTAAAGCGGCAGCCAACCCAATTCCAATCGCGACAACCAAAAGTGGAGACATTAATATAAAGTAGCACGGGTAGCCCAAGTATCACAAGTATCATTGGCATAAAAATCAGAACATCGCTTTAACTTGACTATAGGACTATTTTGTGGTATACTGCGCGCATAACAGTTTAGGTTACAAACCTAAGCAGCAGCTTGACAATTCAAGCAAGAAAGGCATAGGGGGAATGAAACGGTTCCTTTGGGTATTTGCTGCCCTGTTGGCAGCAGCTTACGTTATGCTTCCAAGCACGGCGCAGGCACGACCTATCAGCGACGACGGTGAACCCGTCGCCTGCTGGATTGGGAAGTGCTTGGAGGCGAATAGTGTGGTCTTGCCGGCACCAATTACGGTTGTGCCAACAGCCACAGCTACGGCTCCAGTGGCAACCTCGACGGTGGCCCAAAAAATCACCGCCACAAGCACAACCGAGCCAGCAAGCCCAGCGCCAACACCGGCTACTGCGCCAACACCAGTCTCACAACCGGAGCCCGCGCCAGTACCGCCTACGGCAATCGTCACGCCAGTACCGCAACCGTCCGCAACACCAACGTGGACGCCTACTCTGCGGCCCTGGCCTACGGCAACACCGATCGGCACAGTGGCACCCACATTTACGGCCACATCGACCGCAACTTGGACAGCCACAAACACGACGGTTCCAACGAGCACGGCCACAGCCACGCCAGATCTGCGTCCGGCGATCACGAGTGTTTCGACCAACGAGGCCCATCCGGGAGACTGGGTGGTCATCCGCGGTCAGAACCTTCTCATACCGGGCGTCGACATCAACACACTGACGATCTGGCTGGTGCACGACAATGGTGGCGTTTACTGGTGGGGGATCAACTCGAACACCGGCAAGCCCATCTCGCCCGATTTCTGGGACCAGGACTCAATCCAGTTCCAGATTCCAGCGGATGCGCCGGCCCAAAGCGGTAGGCTGATCGTCACAGTGGGCAGCTGGTTTGATGAGTGGGAGCAGCGGTTCTACATCACCGCTTTCTGCCCCACCACGACCAGCACGCCAACCGCGACAGCCACACCTACGCCCACTAAGGTTCCGGAGCCCACGGAGATCCCGATCATCTTCTCCGTCACCGACGTTCAGCCTTCGATGATCCAACCGGGTGGACAGATGCAGATTCATGGAATCAACATGATCTCCGCGTTCACCCATCCGGAGACTATGAAGGTACTCTTGCGCCGGTTCGACGGAACGTACCTGGAACTCGCCGGAGTCTCGCCTCGCCACAACTTGTACGAGTGGACAGCGACAAGTATTGTCGTCACCCTCTCAAGCTATACTGGTGAGGAGCGGGGAAACATCGTTATCCGGATCAACACGACGGAAGTTGTCTGGCCGGAAGTGTTCGTAATCAGCCGGCAGCCGACCCCAACGCGGACTGCTACGGTCACCTCGACCAGCGTTCCGCCGACCTGGACACCAACCGCCACGGCAACAAGTACGCCCACAGCAACTCGGACTCACACTCCGACTGCAACTCCGGCACCCGTGCATGTGCAGTTCGTTAATCCCCAGCACTTTCTATCCCATCCTAACGGGATCTCGTACTCACGAGCCGAAGATGCTACCTTGAGCATCAACGGAACGGGCGACCGTTTCGAGCTCAAGCTGGTGCGGACAACGGACGAAAGGGTGATCGCGGAGCAGAACTACACGCCACGCACGTTCGCAAACGGCGAGCTGATTTGCCTCTTCGGGCAGAACAGCCGAGGGTGCAACAGCTGGCCTCAAGGGATCTTCACCCCTGGAAGCTACGAGTTCAGAGCAGTTGCTTACACAGGCAGCAGCTACAACTCCAACTTCCGGCGTGTCTACATCCAAGAGTCTAGCTTGGTGTTCCCCACCGTCCGCAGCCTCTCGCAAGAGAACGGACGAGTCGTCATTCGCGGGTTCGGGTTCCGAACCTACACGAGTCTGGAGACCTTCAGGGTCGAGGTTCGCTCGGCTGACGTGCAAGGTATAATCCAGCCCTCCTGGAACCCAGGAACCACTTGGTCAGACGGGGAGATCTCCTTCCCGCGGCCTACATGGTTCCCCCGGAACGGCGAAGTTGCTGTGTGGGCAAATACGTTGCGGAGTTCGTGGTTTGAGTACCAACTGATGGTCTCGCCTACCGCGACGCCCAGCCCAACCCAGACCAGCACTGTCACGGCCACGCGGACAACCGTCCCGTCCTCGACACCCACCACAGTGCCGACTGAGACAGGGACGACCGTCCGCTAACCGCGGCACGCGCGACTATACGAAGAACAGAATTGAGGTCATCTTGACTTCTTCTGATCCCTTCGTATAGCCGCGCTTTTTTTGTGGCTTACTCACACAATCTTAACGTTTCTTTAAGGTTATCCTTATAACTAAATGTTATAGTCCTGAAGCTAAACAAACAAAGGAGGTGAAAATTATCAAAAAGCTATTTATTTTTACAGTTATTTTGAGCGTACTGCTTCTTTCCACAGTATCATTGGCAGAAGCCAGAGGTGGAAGCGGTAGAGGTTCAGGTGGAAGCGGAGAAGATGACGGCCGCGGAGGGTCCGAATTCCGGATAGATGATGAGGTAGAAAATGAAATAGAAGATGAAATAGAGCAGCGGGTAAGGATACGGGAAGATGATAGATTTGATATTCGCGGAACCGTAAACTCTATTTCGGGCAATACTGTAGTCATTGCAGGACAAACTATTGTACTTGACCGCAATCAGGTAGGAAGACTCAGGCAAAGAGGGACACTTGTAGTAGGACGGGCAGCAAGAGCAAGGGGAATTGTCCGGAACGGAACACTGTTTGCAGAAGAAGTTCGGGCTATAAATATATTACTACAGTAACTTGCTGGCAGGGCGCGGATTGAAATTTGCTAGTACGGCCTGTAAATCCAAAGGGAGCGGCGCTTCCACAGTCACGCGCTTGTTTGTTGCAGGATGCGTGAACGTCAACTTCTGAGCGTGTAAAAAAAGTCTCGGGCACCATTCCCGGTCGTGGCGTGTCGTCTTTCTTCCTGCGTATAAGTAATCACTTACGACAGGATGGCCTATATGCTTTGCGTGCACACGAATTTGATGTGTTCTGCCGGTTTTAGGGTGAAACTCGACCAGAGAGTATGCTTCGGGTGTAATAGCAGATTTCAATCTGCGCTCCTGCTCACGCGAACTGAAGTGGACACGCTCTGACAACGCTATTACAGTATAACCTGTACGTGCTTCGCGGGCACCTTCCATCACCACAAACTTTGTGCGTATGCGAGGGTTCCTGCCAATTGGCGCATTAATCTCCCCTTTCTCCGGCTCTACCTTCCCATGCACCAACCCCATATAAACCTTTTCCGTTTTCCGGTCTTTAAATTGTCTTTGCAGTTCAATGAATACCTCTGGAGTTTTAGCTATTAACAATACTCCACTTGTTTCTTTGTCAAGCCTGTGCACCACACCACTTCTTCGCATAAAATCGGTGTCTATTTGTGTAGATTCTGGCCTTCGCCAGAATGACAAGGACTCTACCCAGTCTTGCACTGTGCTTTCGGCGCCAAAACCACGGTTGACCACCATTCCGGAAGGTTTGTTTATGGCAAGCAGATGTTCGTCTTCAAAGAGGATGTGAGGGGAATTTTCCATTTTGGAAAATCAGCTTTTGCGGCTTTTGCTTTCCTTTTTGCTTTCGCAAGTCACGCATAACGTCGTTTCGGGAAAAACCATTAACCGGTCAGTATCAATCATGCTGCCGCAACTCTCACAAATTCCATAAGAACCCAACTTTATCCGCGTTAATGCTTTTCTCATCTGAACGATCCGGCGGTCAATCTCCTGTTTGATAGCCTCAGTTTTTGCATGTCCAAATTGCTCAGCCGCTGTTGTATCAGGTGAGGCAAAGTTATCGCTTCGACCAGATACAAACGGATCGTCTTTTTCTAAAGATGAACGCCTTTTTTCAAGCCTCTTAATTTGGCTTATTAAAAAATCGCCAATAGGCGAAAGCAGCCGCTGAGGAATGGCAAAAACCTGTCCTGCTCTGCCCTTATTTGCTTTTTGTGGAACTTTATCCGCCATTTACAAATACCTTTCTCCGTTTCTTCTTTTGAAAAGCTGTCAACAAACGTTGGGCTTGCCGCCTTCCGGAACGCAGGTACAGAGCAATAAAAAACACAAAAGCTACCGCAAAGGAAATTCCCGATTCGATAAACTTTCCTGATGATGATAACATCAGACCTAAGGCAAAATCAACCAGCAAAAGAAGGGAAAAATATAACAACCCAGAAGCTCCCCCTATAAAACCAATCTTTCCCGAAGGGTACCAGGAAAACCTTCTGTAACCTGCCAAAACATAACGGGCACAAAACAAAACTAATATTGGTATTAAAAGGTAAAGGGTATTGGTAAAATACTTCCCCCATCCAAACTGAACTAAAAGACCTGCCTCAAAAAAAAGACTAAGCCAAACCAGTCCCAGGATAACTCCGTCCAAAATTTCAAATATTTTAAAATCCATTTTTTTGGCTGCATACCAACCGATTATCAAGCTCCCCAAAAGGAATCCCCACATGCTCGCAGACAAGAATCGCGCAAATACAAGGCCAATTGACATGCCACCCAAAAGAAATATCAAGTTTAATGTAAAAATTAAATTTACATCATAATCCTCACGCAGTTTTCGCCAGGAAATAAACGAAAAGACAAAAAATCCAAAAACCAAAAATACATAATAAAAAAACGTCTGCATTGACATTAATTAGGGGTAATTATAACATTGAAGTTACCTACCCAAAACATGATTGAACTTCCCCATGCTGTCGTCGGCGCTGTAATAGCTTACAAGGTTGGGAACCCGGCTTTGGCTTTACCTCTATCTTTTTTGAGCCACTTCGCGCTCGATCTTCTACCCCACTGGAACCCGCATCTCAACCGCGAGATGAAGCTATATGGCCGCATAACTGATAGGACCCGCCGGATTATCATCATGGATGTGATATTAAGCTTGATTGCTGGAGGATATATTGCATATTTGGCCCATCCCGACATCAAGCGCGAGATTATTATTCTGTTGGGAGCATTTGCGGGAGTCTTGCCTGATGTTGCCGAAGCTCCCTTCTTCTTTTTTAAATCAAAAAATAACTTTTTAAAAAGACTAATATCTTTTCAAAGTAAAATCCAATTCGATGTGCCGCTTGTGCCGGGAGTAATAAGCCAAATCTTGCTGCTGGCAGCTGCCTATTGGTGGATTGCCGGCTAACCCTTTTGACCAGCTCTCTCGATGTATTCTCCAGTCCGGGTGTCAACAACTATTTTTTCTCCACGATTTATGAACAGAGGTACCTTAACGTGGAGTCCATTTTCCAAAACCGCGCTCTTGTAGATATTTGAAGCGCTATTCCCCTTAACACCAGGATCTGCTTCAGTTACGGATAATGCCACTTTAGGTGGCAAATCCAAAGACAAAGCCCTCTCGTCCCAAAATAAAACGTCAGCCTCGCCGCCTTCTTTCAAGAAAACTACCTGATCACCCAATGTTCTTGTGGGAATAGTTACCTGCTCGTAATCTTTCGGATCCATAAAGTAGGCGGTTTCGCCGTCTTTATACAAATATTGCAGGCGGCGCTTGGTCGTGCGCACATCTTCGACAACGTTATTTGAGGTATAGCTCTTATCAACGATTGAGCCGGAAATTAAATTTTTAGCTTTGACTTTAACAGTCGCGCTACCTCTCCCCATCTTGACAAAAGTGTACTTTAAAACTTGATACGGCTGGCCGTCAGACAAAAAAGTCGTTCCAGCGCGAAGGTCAGTGGAATTAATCACAAAGACAATTATAACAGAAAAATTCTGATATATCGGGTCTTTGACAAAAACCCGTTATAAATTTTCAATATCAAAATTTTCAATGGGCGGGTGGCGGGAGCGGAGGGAGTCCCGTCGAGTGACCGCAGGCGAACAGCCGAGGACTGACGGACCGAGGACGAGCTCCCGACAGGACCCGTCGAACTTAAAATTGCGTTCCACTTGTGAAGTTCCAATTTTTTATATGCAGCGCGGGCATACGGTTTGTGCCTAATTCTGTCTCAAAACTCGCTGCCGGCTCAAGATCCCTCCCAATTTCAACCACACTATTCAAAGCCTCCGGAATACTTTGGTTAAAACGCAAGTTTCGTACACCGCTTACAATTTCTCCATTTTCAATTAAAAAAGTTCCGTCCCGCGTCATCCCTGTAATTGAAAGTGAGCGCGGATTCAGAAACCTTACGTACCACAAGCGTGTCACAAGCAGCCCCCGTTTAACACCTTTTATCATTTCCTCCAAAGATTTTGCGCCAGGATCAAAAGCCAGATGTAAAGGGATTGGCCCCGACGTATTTGGAGCAGGCAGCGCATGTCCTGTGTTTCTGGCGTTAAACCTACCAGCATGATAAGAGTCGTATGTTAAGTTTGCCAGCTTCCCCTTTTCTACTATAACCAACTTCTCTTTTGGATGACCCTCAAAGTCAAACGGCATGGGGAATCCAGCCTCATCCATCGGATTATCAACAATAGTTATATTCTCACCTAAAATCGTCTCACCAAGTTTTCCAGAAAAGGGACTGGCTTCTTCATAATACAAACGCGCGTTGGGACCAAGCCAGGCAAAAAATGACATCATTTCGTTAACAGCCTGAGGTTCTAGGATGACATCATATTCTCCCGGTGTAATTTCTTTGGGGTTCTGGCCACGAAGCACCTTGGATAATGCTCGATCCGCAACAGCATCAGCTTTCATGTCCGCAGGATTTTTGACTAGTTGTGAACCAAAACCTGTAGAATTTTCCCCCATAAGGATGGTTGACAAATCCGAAGCTCCCGCCACGTGATATGCCCAAACGCCCTTGGAATTTGCCACAGCAACTTCTGTTACAGAACTATCGTAAGCTCCAGAAGCAATGACATTTTGTTCTTTTGCTTTTTTGATGATTGCAGACACATTTTGAGCACGTTCTTGCCCAGTAGCCTGGATAACAACTGATTTTATTTTTGTTAATTTCCGTGCTTCGGGAAGACCCCTAAAATGCGGGTCTTCTTTTTGCAGCCCGGCAATTGCTTCGGCACGATTTACAACGTTTTGAAGGACGACCCCCTGGAAACTGTTCCCCGAGGCCACGCCTATACGTTTCCCAAAAACCACGCGCACTGAAAGTCCCAAATCTTCCAAAGACACATTTTGATGAATTTGGGAGTTGGCAAAGCGCGTCAAGCCACGGTTTGTCACAAACAAAACTACTTCGGCCTCGTCAGCATTGGTTAAAAACAATGTTTTCTGCGCTATTTGCTGTAATTTTTTCTCTCCTATCATTTCGACTCCTTATGCTGTCATTCTGGGGAGCGTTAGCGACGCCAGAATCTGATCCTGGACAAACCAGGATGACATGGTACTCGCAGGGATGACAGAAAAAACCTTACCATTTTTTGATCACTCCCACCTTTACTTTTCTAAACCTTGCGGGGGACGTTCCATGCCCCGTATACATAACCTGGGACGGCTGGCCTTTGCCGCAATTTGGCGTCCCCCAAATTGTCCAATCATCCTTGCCGCAAATTGCGTCGCATGAATTCCAGAATTCCAGCGTCATGCCCTGATATGTCGGATTCTTAAACATTCTGCCCTTTTTGCCGTTTTTAATCTCCCAGGCAATTTCTGTTCCAAACTGAAAATTTAAACGCCTGTCGTCAATGCTCCAGGATTTATTCGTGCTCATAAAGATACCGTTCCCTGTGTCATTGATCAGCGAATCCAGATTCCAAGCTTGCCCCGCGGAGTTTTCGGCGAAGTGGGGTTCTAAACTCACATTGGTCATACGAATAAGCGGAATATGTGACCAGCTTGAGGATCGCATTGCCCCATTTGAGTTGGGCGCATAACCCGGATTGGTTCTTCGCAACTCTTCCACTGTCTCACGCGACGTGAGATAGTCCACAAAAATACCGTCTTTAACTAAATATGTTCTGGCAGCCGGAATCCCTTCGTCGTCATACCCGAAAGTTCCCAAACCCCCGGGAAGTGTGGCGTCAGCTGTAATGTTTATAATTTTTGACCCATAGGCAAGTTTGCCAAGTTTGTCAGGAGTCATAAAACTTGTTCCCGCATAGGACGCTTCGTACCCCAATGCCCGATCAAGTTCTGTGGGGTGGCCGGCTGATTCGTGAACTTGCAACGCTAACTGATTTGAATCAAGAATCAGATCAAATTCTCCTGAAGGACACTGCTTGGCTGTTAACAAAGCAACGGCTTCTTCCCCTACTCTTTGGGCATTCCCCGGTAAATTCATTTCGTGCACCAACTCATAACCTCGAGTTTGAAATTGCCCACCGTGAGAATTGGGATATGAGCGGTTTTGGAAGTCATTACCCATGCTAGCTGAGGCTTCTATCCCTGCTCCGCACCAAATAATCTCCTGATCAATTAAAGACCCTTCGGTTGAGGCAAAAACTTTTTTTTCTTTGTGGGCATGGTATGAAGTCTGGGAAATGACAATTTTGGGACTTACCCGCTGCTTTTTGTCCGCTTCCAATAATAGTTCAAGCTTGTCTTCCAAAGAAATTGAAAACGGGTCTTTTTTAACCTCCGTTTTGTAACTGGCAACCACTTTTTCGGCTGGTGCCAGAATTGTTTTGACAGTTGCATATGGTACGCTTGACTCGGCAATATCTAAAGCCCGTTTGACGGTTCTTTCGTACCCATCGTTTGAAAAATCGTTTGACCCGGCAAACCCCCAAGCCCCATCTTTTAAAATTCGTACCCCGTATCCATGCGAGCTTGAGCTTTCTGCAGCTTCAACGACACCATCTTTTGTAGCAATCCCTTCAGTTTCGCGCTCGATAACCCGCACATCCGCGTAAACACCCGAAGGAATTAGAGATAGAATCTGCTTTGCTGTATCTTGCATGCTAAAGATTTTACCACACCACAATGTCATTGCGAGACCAGACAACTGTCATTCTGGGGACCCCGCCTGGGCGGGGACGCCAGAATCGTACCCTCAGCCAGCAGATTCTGGACAAGCCAGAATGACAAGAGAAGAAATTGCCGCGTCGCCCCGCCATGGCGGGGCTCCTCGCAATGACGCTTAATTATGGTAAAATACACTCATCTTGCCGAGGTGGTGAAATTGGCAAACACGCGGGACTCAAAATCCCGTGAGCCTCAACAGCTCTTGAGGGTTCAAGTCCCTCCCTCGGCACCAGTAGAGGACATTTTTTGTGCAATCGTTCCAGATAATTCTACTTGATATAGTAGTTATAAAAACTAAATAATAATCTTATGGCACTTGTTCAAGTTATGTTTTGCTCATTAGGTATCCTCATGATTGCCTTAGGGCTGTTGCATTTTCGCAAACCATTTGCTTTATGGCAATTAAAATGGAAGGCCTCAAGGATGGGAGTCCAAAGCAAGATCACAAACCAGTCCATACAACATCTAAAAATTGCTGGATCTGGTCTTTTAATATTGGGTATCTTTTTCCTAGCATTAGGACTCATGCTCCCTAACTTCATCAACTAATATCCTTTCTTTTAAAGTGATTTATCGCTATAATCAAGGGAGTTTTCTCTTTGGGATTGATGGTTTGCGTTAAATAGGTTCTAACATCATCCCAGATACTGCACTTGTTTCACTCTTGCCGCTTAAGAGCCGACAAACATGCTTACTTAAAAAGGAGGGCCTCCAAGTGGAATACACCAACAGAGAAGAGCGATTGTCAGAACTTCTGCTCCGTCTGAGGATATGCCTTGACGCTTTGGAAGACACAAACTGGAAGCTAAACCATGCGTATACCAGCAACCCATTTCTGGGCTGGCTTTATCACAAGGTGTACGAACGAGGGATATGCCAGCAGTTTTTAAGCCCAATCCTTATCCGCCTTGCTCAACACTAAAGTATCCGCATCCTCTGGTTGTTGCAGACCACACACAACGTGTCGGTTTCCAGCCAGAGGTTTTTTTACGCCCTGTTGATACAAAGTGATACAATCGCTCAGGCACTTTATATCACAACAGGAGGATGGTGGTGAGCACTTTAGTGGGTATTCGAACTGACAGAATTCGGCTTCCCGAGGACTTGGCAGAGCTTATTCGCCCTGACGTCTTGACTCTGTACCATATGCGCAGAAGCGGGGAAACATGGCTCAACAGCCAAAGAGCCGATTTTAGCGAGAGATTGCTGCTTGAACTAGGTTTCATTGCCGAAAGAAGGGCTGTTGCACTGGCACGAGAGCTACACCTGCTTGAAGGTGGCGCTGGTACTATTTTGCTAGCGTTCAGTTCCGCAGAGTGCCGTGTATGGGCTGCACAGTCTGAGCTCCTGCTTTACCACGATGGGATGCACAATGGCGGTAGACTGGAAAACGCCCTTAGTCTTGCCGGTATCCGTTATCGGCAGTGCACCGGATATGGCCTTGGAGTCAAGAACCTCCTTTGGACGGAGGCGCCCAGAATGGTAACTGCGCCCAACCTTGAAGGCGTAGAGCGGCAAATGCGAGAAATCGAAAGTTACATTCACAGCTTCCGGCATTTTGCGCAAGAGCAAGGCAGGGAACCCACATCGTTGGCGAAACTGCTTGACTCGGTAAAAACTCCTGATTGATATTCGTCCCTGGTTGTTGATTCCACTTGCTAGTTGGCTTCACCACCAGGGGCTTTTTTTGCTCCAATCCTAATATGATATAATTTGATACAGAACTTTAATAAAGGGGTTGGTTGTGCCAAATCTAATAGTCGCACAAGCAGAAATCACGCCAGATCTGCCAATAGCCATCGCACCGAAGTTCCTTGAAATGTTCTGGGACAGAAATCAGGGCAAACTGTTCTTAAACGCAACAAGTGCTCGCCATGTAAGTGCGCATCTACTTACCATCGTTGCAGATGAGAAGCTGACAGAACAGGTCGCGACGATCCTACACATGGAGGACAAGGGTCTATCCAACAACAGGCGGTGGTGGCGCTTCGATACAGTGCTGAAGCTATATGTACCAAACGCAACAACCATACACCCGCTGGAAGCATACGCGAGAAGCTGGGGCACTCCCTACGAGGTGCTTGGGTCACCAAACCCACCCATGTACGGGTTCCAAAGTCCAGGCGAGCAAGTGCACTTTTTTAGGAAAGCGAGTGATGTTTCCAGTCTTGAGGAGGTAATCCGCGATACTGCGATATTTATCCACCACAGGGACTCACCTGAAAAACCTTGGTTTACTTTGTAGCAGATCAATCCTCTGGTTGTTGCAGACCACACACAACGTGTCGGTTTCCAGCCAGAGATTTTTTAGCAGCCAAGTGATATAATTTGATCCGTACATTAACTCATCGGAGGAGTAGTTTGAACAACTTCCCAACTACGGTAACTCGGGTGGAACTGCGCGAATTAATCCCTACGGCCTGGCAGGAAAAGTGGGCACCAAAGGTCTTTGAGATGCTCGGGCTGATGGGCATCGAGTTTCTCGGGATAGAAACTCTTGGAAAAGTTCGCGAGCACTGGCACGACGCTCACCTTCCGGAAAAAGCCGCCAAAGTAGAACAGATTATGTTCAAGCGCGGGACAGTGTCTAAGCCTATGCTTCCTCAAGCAAGGTCTATGGCATCCTTCCCGCCACATCAACCCGTCATGTGCTATCTCGGGTGTCTGGACACTGAGAACTTGGCCACAGAGGAGCGGTGGCTGCCAGGGACTACCCTTGATGCAAAGGACACTAGTGTAGTTGTTCTTTTCTACCAACGGGTCCTTAAACCCTTCCCGCAGGTGGTAATGGGAGGTTTTGGCATCTTTTATTCGCCAACCGACCCGGGCATCATGCTCGCCGAGGACTATTATCGCCTGAGAATCTCTGTTCCGGACGCCGAGTTGTACGTCTACTCAGACGGAGACTCTGAGGAGAACAAGCGCCTGCTGCTGTCCCTCCTGTCCCCACTCCCCACATCCGACTAGTCCACCGCCCCTGGCTGTTGAAACACAACGTCGTGTCTCCATACCAGGGGCTTTTTTGTTGTCAAAATGATATACTTTGCGCCAGTACTTTTACAGAAAGGCTTGCCCATGCGCCCAAACCGCCGCTTTGAACCGGCACGGCTTTCCTTCAAATTGGTCAGCCTCACGTC
>CAYYLO010000017.1:0-22054 GCA_964472675.1 uncultured Gammaproteobacteria bacterium
TGTAAAACAGACTGGGAATTAGGTTGATATAACGCGCTAAATGGAACTTTCCATTTTAGGCCGATGATCTTTTTCTCGTCCACAACTATCGCTTCAAAGAACGCCTTATGGTACATGAGGCGGGTCGCGGCGTCTGATACTTTATAGAGCCTGTAAAGGTCTCCCAGCACATCAACAGTTTTATTAAGAGCTAATAAATTGGCGTTATCATCTTGCTGTATTTCTTTTAATCTGATATTAGCTAAATCTAGGTCTCTTTGAATTTGCGATAGCTTGTTATAGCATAGGTCTTTGTCTATCAAACCCTCAAGACGGTCATCTAACAATTTCTGCTGTTTTTCTTCAAGCCTTGCTATCTCCTCTCTTAGGGATCTTGTCAGCGGGCAATTTTCTAACCATTAGGTATGCATTATCCGGGTAAGTCGGCAACATTGCGTCCCCTCTCGCCTGAACAGGTTGAACAATAAACAGATATGTTAAAAAAATAGTTCTAAGACTGAGAAAAAATGTTTCCATCGAATATATCTTACACTCACTGGCTCACATTTTTCAAAAGCCGGGTGGTGTTTCCAACATAATCTATTGCCACGACATCTACCCGCATTAAATCCGGAGTTTGGGGATTTAAAAGTTTGAAATATTGACCGGTTCTGATTATTGAGTTAATTTTTTGAGGTGTAACTGACTCTTCAGGCAAGCCATATTTATAGGAAAATCTGGTTTTAACTTCAACAAATACTAAAAAGTTGTGATCAAGAGCAACAATATCTATCTCACCAGTTCTGTTTTGGAAATTCCGGGCAATAATTTTATAACCCTGTTTTTTTAAAAAATTACATGCCACGTCCTCCCCACGATTTCCAACAACTCGCGTTGTCATAAATTAAGTATATTACTTTGAAGAAGATTTCTTGAGGGAAGAAGCCTGAGCTGCCTTAAGACGTGCAAACCGCTTGGTAACTTCGGCTACCTCTCTTGAGGATTTTTGACGAAGGTAATAAAGTTTTGACCGCCTGACAATTCCACGACTTGCGATATCAACACGATCAATAAGTGGGGAATTTAGAGGAAAAATCCGCTCAACACCAATACCGCCTGAGGCAACGCGCCGGACTGTAAAAGACTTATTATCCCCATGCCCCCGTGAGGCAATCACAATTCCCTCAAAGGCCTGAAGACGAGTTCTTTCCCCACCCTTTGCCGTTTGCTCTTTAATGGTTTGCCAAACACGAACTGTGTCACCAATGTTGAAACTGGTGTTTTTATGAATTGTAGTTAATGCCACAACAAGGCTATTTTAGCATATATAAATTCGAAATTCTAATTTTGAAGTATTCTTTTTATCTTCTCCTCCAAACTCTTATTCCAGGCAATACCATACGGGAGTTTAATTTTCTTCTCTCCATAACCATTCTCAATTAAAATTGTTAAATCTTGATCCCCCTTGTTCGTTTGTAAAATCTGGTTAATTTCCAAAAGTGCTGTGGGCTTTGTTCCCCGAGGGATGCGTAAAATATTTAATATGGGGAAGCTGGCTGATTTTACTAAAACGGGAGCCTCTCCAACTGTTGACACGTTGTTTACAATAATTGAGAGCGCATCTTCTCTGTACTCAACTTTACCCTCTATTATTATTGGCAAACTCATTTCCCAATAAGCTCTGGTTTTTTCAAAAACGTTCGGGAAAACTACTAAATCTATCTGACCCGTATCATCTTCAAATCTCACAAAACACATTTGTTTCCCGCTTTTTTTCGTTGTTACAACCCTGCATTCGGCAATTACACCGCCAATATGGATAGTTTGTCCCACATGCTCGTCAACATTAATCAAAGCTAATTTGTGTGTAACCCGATCGCCAATTTCGCCTAATGTTTTGTTCAAAGGGTGTTCTGTAAGGTACAGCCCCAGCAATTGCTTTTCTAAAGCCAGCTTTTCGTTTTCTGAAAACTCGTCGACTTGAGGAAGAACATCCTTTGCGTACTCATCAACTTTAATTTCTTCGTCATCGTCAAATAAACCTGCTTGCGAAGTTTTGCCTCCTGCCCTTGAAGCTTTCTCGCGGATTTCATCAATCGCTGCCAAAAGCGCTGCACGGGAGCCAAAAGCATCAAACGCACCAGCCTTAATCAAACTTTCCAGAACTTTTTTATTTACCCGTCGGGCATCAACCTTTTGACAAAAATCAGACATTGAGTAAAATCTCTTAAAATTCTCACGGGATTCCAAAATTGCGCTAACTGCCGCGTCCCCTACATTTTTAACAGCTGACAACCCGAATCTTATAGCACGCCCATCTAAAGACTGCGCATCTTGAACTATTGTAAAATCAACATCACTTTGGTTTATATCAGGAGGCAAAACCTTAATTCCCATTCTTTTACATTCAGAAACGGCCTCGGCCACTTTTTCTGTAAACTGACTGTCTGCTGTAAGAAGCGCAGTCATATATTCAACAGGATAATTAGCCTTCATATAAGATGTCTGATAAGCAACCATTCCGTAAGATGCTGCATGAGCCTTGTTAAAACCATACGACTGGAAAGGTTCAAAAAGTTTCCACAAGTGTTCAGCAAACTCTTGAGTCTGGCCATGCGCCACAATACCTGTTGTGAACTTCTCTTTCTGGGCTGCCATTTCAGCAGGAATTTTTTTACCTACTGCTTTTCTGAATTTGTCAGCCTCTTCCCAGGTATATCCAGCCAAATCCAATGCGCAAAAAAGAAGATCATCCTGGTAAACAATTAAGCCGTAGGAGGCGCTTAAAAACTTTTCCATACGGGGATCGTCATATTTAATAAGCTCAGGGTGTCTTTTCCTCTCGATGTATTCAGGGATTGTTTGCATTGGTCCAGGACGATACAGCGCAACCATTGCCATTATGTCTTCAATCCGCTCGGGTTTTAATTCTTTAAGCCACTTGGTCATACCCGAACCGCCAAGCTGAAAAGTGCCCATTGCCTCTCCCCGCCCAAGCATTTCAAAAGTTTTTTTGTCGTCCAGTGGGATATTCCTGACATCAACACGGAATTTGCGTTCTTTTTCAACCAACTCGACAGCAGCTCCTAAAATTGACAAGTTGCGAATTCCAAGCACGTCGAATTTGATCAATCCCACTTCTTCTGCAGCATGCATTTCGTACTGTGTGATTGTTTTTTGTCCGGAAGGATCAAGTTGAATTGGAGTAAAGTCAGACATTTCGGTAGGGGAAATAACCACTCCGGCAGCGTGAACTGACAGATGCCTGGCGCTACCTTCAAGTTGCTTTGATAAATCTAAAATCCTTTTTGAGTCAGGATCATTATCATAAAGCTCTTTTAAAGGTGGAGATACCTCTAGAGCCTTGGGGATATTTATGGGGAAGCCCTGCTTTGGTGGTGGGATAACTTTAGCAATCCGGTCTCCTGATGCGTAAGGATAACCCAAAACACGCGCAACATCCCGAACAGCAGCGCGGGCCAGCATTCGTCCAAATGTACAAATTTGGGCTACTTTTTCCTGGCCATATTTTTGGGCAATATGGGTAATGAGTTGATCGCGCTTATCGTCTGCAATATCCAGATCAATATCAGGCGGAGATGGCCTATATGGGTTTAAGAAACGTTCAAAGGGAAGGTAGTACTTCAGAGGGTTGACAGTGGTTATTCCCATAACGTATGAGGTGAGCGACCCTGCAGCAGATCCCCGCGTATTTATGATAATCCCCTGTTCGTTACACCATTGAGCCAGGTCCGCCATAATTAAAAAGTAGGCTGAATACCCTTTGGTTTTGATAATATCCAGCTCATATTCTAAACGCTTTTTTTCTTCTTCGCCTGCGCCTTCGATTACTTTCGGCAGTCTTTCAAGGCACTGCTTTCCTAGCTCTTCGTCCTCAGTTGTGCCTTCCGGAAGCAGGGTTTTTGGGAAAAACCACTTACCGTATGTTGAGATTTCTAAATGGCATTTCTCGGCTAAGGTTACTGTGTTGTCACAAGCCTCGGGAAGATCAGCAAACAATGCCCTCATCTCCTCAGAAGGCCGGACATACATAGTCGGCGCATCAATGTAACGAATCCTTTTTGTATCAGAAACCATTTTTCCAGTTGCCACACAAAGTAAAACGTCCTGGGCCGTTGCGTCATCTCTCCCTATATAATGGGAGTCGTTTGTGGCAACAATTGGAATTGCCAATTCACGGGACAACTTCAAGATTCCCTCCTCCACAATTTTTTCGTTTTTCGTCATCCGTGTTAAATCCGCCTTTATTTCCTGATTGCCCGCAAGCCCTAAAAATTTTTCGTATTCATGCCTTTGGAGTTCCAAGTAAAAATCTTCGCCAAATAAATCCAAATACCAATTTGCAACTTCTTTTGCTTTTTGGTAATTATCTGCCAATAGAAGTTGAGGGATTTCTCCAAGCATGCAAGCTGATGTACAAATGATTCCGCGGGTTAACTTTTTGAAATGCTCTTTGTCTATTTTTGGACGGTAGTAATAGCCTTCACAATAAGCGATCGAGGTAATCTTCATCAAGTTCCGGTAGCCCTCTTCGTTTTTAGCCAAAAGTATTGCGTGGTAAGTTTCAATATGTTTGTCTTTTCCCTTTAACTTGTGGTCTTGATTAGTAATGTATGTCTCGACACCAACGATAGTATTTATTTGCTCGGCAAGACCGGCTTTATAAAATTCAACGGCGCCATACATTGCCCCGTGATCCGTTAAAGCTATAGCTGGCATCCCCAATTCTTTTGCTTTTTTTACTAGATTTTTTGGAGTGCCAAAACCGTCTAAGAGGGAGTATTCTGAGTGAACGTGAAGATGACAAAAACTAGCAGTATCCATCATACTTTCGTCATTCCGTGCGCGGGATGACTGCGTCAATTTTAGTCGTTTTCACGAATGTAATCAAGCAAATTTACGCAGTGAAAAGTGTGTCAACATTAGGCACAGATAACCACGCTGCCATTGCCCCAAACCCAGTTTTGTCTATGTCAAAAGGATCAACCTCTTTCACGCAGGCAAGGTATATTAAAATGCAATATTTTTTGTCTTTAAATTTCTGGAAATAGGTAGGAATTTCGACTGCTGGTATCCCACACAATTTCCCATACTTTCCAAGTATCTTGCTAACCTTTTCTGGGGTCAAATTTTCAAGCTGAAGAACTTTTTCAACTGACGCTTTTAATTTTACGAGTTCGCCGGAATTTTTGAAGTAGACGGTGTCACCGGATTTTACTTGGTTCCACGGACAACGTTTAAAACTATACCACCTTGATTCAATTACCTTTTCGCCGGATAAAATCTTCTCTGTCAATCCCCAGCTTTTGCGCATGATCGCAACATGGTGCATTTAATTGTGAGCGGCAGTTTTCAGGAGTTCTAACTGCTCTTTGTGGCTTTCAAGTTGTTGCCCTTGTTCATCTAAACGGTCTTCGTGTCTGTCTAATTTCCTTTCAGATCTTTCCGTTATCTCTTTTAGCTCCTTGATATCATTATGCATGTCCTCAAGCACAGGCAAAACGACATCTTTAAATGCTTTAACAAAAAAAATGGTTAGTTTTTCTTCATCTTTCATGACAAATTCACTATACCACGCTAATATGAGAAATCAATAATTCTCTTGCTTGGCTAGGGTCTGCTTGGCCGCGGGTTTTGATCATCACTTGGCCTACTAAAAACTGCAAGGAATTTTCTTTTCCCTTTTTATAATCTGCCACAGCTTGTGGATTATCGGTAATCGCCTGGACGATAACTTTTTCTAATTCTTCATCCGGCAAAACTCCCTTTTCCTGCTCCCCAACAAGCATCTCCACAAATTTAACAGGAAGAATTTCACCTCTATTAAACTTTTTATTTATTAATGTATTGGCTACCCTGGCCGGTTGAAGTGCATGTTCTTTGCCCACACGAACTGCCTCCTCAAAGTAGTCAGCAAATTCCCGTGTATCCGTTAACATGATAGCCTGTGCTTCACTCATACCGTAACTTGCCACAAACCTTTTCTGTTTATCTACCGGCAACTCTGGCATTTCTTCTTTAGTTTTTTTAACACTATCACTATCCACTATCACTTTTGTTAGATCAGGATCCGCAAAATACCGGTAGTCGTTGGCTTCTTCTTTCACTCGCTGAGTATATGTTTGTTTTTTGTTCTCATCCCAACCGCGGGTTTCCTGAACTAAACGCTCCCCCTTTTCTAGTGCTGCAATTTGCCTTTTAATCTCATACTCCACTGCCGCAACCATAAAGCGGAAACTGTTTATGTTTTTTAGCTCGACACGGTAGGGTGGCAACTTGTCATTCTGGGGAGCGCCAGCGACGCCAGAATCGATTTTGCGCACACTGACATTTGCTTCCAAGCGCATATCGCCCTTTTCCATATCGGCGTTGGAAACACCAAGATACCGGCAAATTTGCTGTATTTTCTTTGCGTAATCTCTTATCTCTTCCGTATCTCTAAAGTCCGGTTCGGTAACTATTTCTACCAATGGGACTCCTGATCTGTTGAAGTCTATTAAAGTTTTTTCATTGGTCATTCCAAGTTGGTGTATCAATTTGGCAGTATCTTCTTCCTGGTGCACTCTGTTTATCCTCATTTCCTTTACTTCCCCTATCTTATTCCTCACTTTTACTATTCCACTTTTACACAACGGCCATCTGTATTGCGAAATCTGATAGCCTTTGGGAAGATCGGGATAAAAGTAATTTTTTCTTTCAAACCGCGACTCCTCCGATATTGTGCACCCGAGCGCAAGACCGATTTTCGCACAATATTCCAAAGCCACTTTGTTGGCAACCGGAAGCGCTCCAGGCAAACCCAAGCAAACGGGGCATGTGTGAGTATTTGGTTCTTTGCCAAAGTAATCGGCAGAACAGGAACAGAACATCTTCGACCTCGTCGAAAGCTCAACGTGCACCTCAAGACCAATGATAGGCTCGTAATTGTTCATATGCTGAAATTTTAAATTAAAAATTGCATTTCGGTTTTTGCTTATTCCACTCAGCGCTTTGTTCAAAGTTGTACGCTACTTGCAACAATTTCTCTTCGCTCCACTTCGGTCCTAAAAGCTGCAACCCTACCGGAAGTCCATCAGAAAAACCTGCCGGAACCGAAATTCCCGGAATACCGGCAAGATTTGCAGGAACTGTGTAAATGTCGGATAAGTACATAGCCAGGGGGTCGTTAACCTTTGCTCCAATATTCCAGGCAACTGTCGGGGAAACAGGGCCCGCGATAATATCACATTTTTTGAATGCCTTTTCAAAATCTTTGATAATCAGAGTTCTTACTTTGGCCGCCTGAGCAAAGTAGTCATCATAGTAACCTACAGACAAAGAAAACGTTCCCAGCATTATCCGGCGTTTAACCTCCGCTCCAAATAAATCTCGATTTCCCCCAAACCGTATTCCATCAAACCTGGCCAAATTGGAAGAAGCTTCTGATGTGGCAATTATGTAGTAGGCAGCAATTGCGGACGTTGAATGCGGCAAATCAACATCAATTAATTCTGCTCCTAAAGATTCGAGCTTGGATAAAGCACTTTTTATAGTCTCCTTTACACCTTCCTCTAGCCCTTCCCCTAAATACTCTTTGGGCACACCAACCTTTAAACCTTTTATCCCATCTTTTATTTTTTCCCTGTTGAAGGTGAATGATTTACTGCAATTTGAATCTTTTCCGTCCGGCCCGGAAATCCATTCCAAAACTTGTCCTGCGTCTTCAACTGATTTTGCAATGGGTCCTACACAGTCCAACGAACTTGCGTATGCAATCAAACCATACCGGGAAACCAAGCCATAAGTTGGTTTTAAACCTACTACTCCACAAAACGACGCAGGCTGTCTAATTGAGCCTCCGGTATCGCTCCCCAAAGCAAAAACACACATATCGCCTGAGACCGCCGCAGCCGATCCCGAAGAAGAACCGCCGGGGACTTTACCGGTATCCCAGGGGTTGTGTGTTGTGCCATACGCAGAATTTTCGCCTGAAGAGCCCATCGCAAACTCATCGCAATTTGTTTTTCCAAGAACCGAAACATTGTGCGACTCTAATTTGTCGATCACAGTCGCAGAATATGGCGGCAAGAAATTTTCTAAAATTTTGGAGCCTGCAGTTGTTTTGACATCTTTTGTAACTAAAACGTCTTTTATCGCGGCAGGAATCCCTTTGTATGGCTCCAAAACTGTCACATATGCGTTCAGGCCGGCATTCAATACCTGAGCCCGTTTTACGCAAGCGCTATTCAGTTCTTCTTCGGAGAATTCTTTCTCTTCCAGAGCTTTTATCGTTTCTGTTAATGTTAATTCAGTGATTTCCATAATTTGTTTGTCATTCCCGCGCAGGCGGGAACCCAATCAATATTTTTGGCACAACAAAAAGTCCGTTTTTAACTTCGCGGGCATTCTTTAAAGCTTCTTCCTGTGAAAGTCCTGCCTGGGGCCCGTCAGGGCGGGTAACATTTTTTAAATCAATTGGAGAAAAGGTTGGTTCGACGCCACTTGTATCCACTTTTGAAAGCTGTTCTACATATTCAAGAATTTCCTCAACTTGAGCGGCATAAGCATCTTCCTCTTTGGAAGTTAAAGGTAGTTGAGAAAGCCGGGATAATTTAGCCACGAGCAAATAGTAGCATTTACGCTTGTCTAAAGAAAGATCCCTTGCGAGTGGTGAGAGTTGGCGTGTTGAACACCACTCGCAAGGTTGAAAAACAGGTCTGAAAGCCGGATAGGGTTTAGAGGAAGCGGAGGTTGGAGGCCAGGAGACGCGCCAGTGCGTCCATGTGGTGCTGCCATAGCACGTCGATCGCCTGCAGGGCCCTATCTTTCCCTTCACGGAAATAGACCGCCCAAACGGCATGACCGATCATGCGCTCACTCTCGTGAGCTTCAACCATCCGACTGAATACCTCAAACACGTGCGATTCTCCTTACCAATTCGGCTTTCCTGCTCGAGCCACCCGTTAGCAATTTTCCTCCCACAGCTTGTCGGGTACAGTTTTGACTCTTACAGGCCTAATTAGAATTATAAGTCAAATATAAGAAAAATGCAAAGTTTGTCAAGCAAGATTTTGAGGATTTTTTGCCAAAAAAACGCCGGATATTCCCTGTCCTGTGGCAAGTGGACAAAAGAGAATACCCGGCTTGGGAACCTACGACGCCTCTGCATCCATTTCGCAGGCTATAATCACCTCCTGGAGAGCTCTCATCGCCGAGCGGGCAGCTCTGGCGATTTCTTTCCGATCAGCCGCACTGAACAGATACGGCCGCTGGCGGGAAAGGTGCAAAACCACCTCTTCCCAGTCGTACAACTTCGCCGACTCAACTCTCGGCTGAATGTCGCTGCCCATTCGGCTGGTTGCACTGCCATACCACGACTTTGCGGTACCCATTCGTGACACGACAATTGGAGTCTGGCTATCGCCTCGGAAGATCCTTACGCCTTCCCCATCAGCCGGACCTGTAACAAAGGTCCGTACGATCCGCCGCGGGCCATCCCACTCCACGATCAATACCACATCCACACCAACCACAAACGGATTGCTGCCCTGCGTTTCCGGTGGTATCACCGAATCCATCAGCGACCTCGCAGGTGGGTTGTCACCAACCCAAGGTACGTGTCTTTCTGCCACAATTGCACCTCTCTAACTTGGAATGTGCCCGGGGGAAGTATACTACTGGCGCGCTCAGAAGACCAATTTTGAGCAAAAAAAGCCGGACACGCGTCCTTTGTAGGATTTGTGCCCGGCTGAAGCCGCGAGTGGTGGGTTTTAGCGATAAGCCAAGACCGGTGCATCGCCTGGAACCGTGAAATGCTCGATCGCGTAGATCTCTTTGATACCGTCGACGATGTATCGCGGTAATCCCACCCGAACCTGTTCACTAAGGTCCAACAGTTGCACTTGGATGCTGTGTCCGTGTATGGAAATGTTGATCACAGCAACCTCGCCAGGATCCTCAGGACTTACGTGAACAGCATACTCGGCAATGTGGTCGTAAAGCCGCTGAGCACGCCTGCGCATCTGCGGAGTCTTGCTGTCCAAACCACCGAGGTCAAAATCCTTGGTCTGCAGATGCAGACTGTGGTCTGATTTAGACCAGTAGCAGACGTACATCTCCGCTGGCTTTTCCGCTGTGTAAAACTGCCGGCGGTTGTGAGCTGCCGGAAGGACGATGCCCTGCTCAGGGGTCCAGACGAGCTCTTGCCCGAAGTCGCCAACCCACCAAACGGCCTGGATAGCTTCCTCGTAGGTGAGCCCCTGGCTGTGCGGTTTCAAGTCCACGAAGCCAAACGCCAACCCGCTCAAGGTCAGGTCCGGCAAGAGGCGCCCATGGTCAGAGCGAAGGTAGAAAAAGCACTCACCCTCGCCAGCCTCGATCTGTAAAACCACCTCTTGCGGGGAAAACCCGACAAATCTATCAGCTTCTAACGGGACGACCGCCGCCTCCGGCTCGTGCAGTTTCCGCAGAACTTCTGTGAGATTCCGGCCAAAGTTCCCGATTGTCATCACAGTGCGGTACACCTAAAAAACCTCCGTTATTTTGAGTTGTCAAAAAGGAAACGGACAATTCGTTCCCAATGGAAGTATTATAACTCTGTAATGTGCCTAATGCAAATATTACAGGACTAATTTGTCACCCTTTATTTTGGGAACAATTTTGTCGCCGGAGGAGATTTTGCCTTCGACGATTCGAAGAGCAAGTTCATCCAACAGCTCCTGCTCAATCAAGCGGCGCAAGGGGCGGGCTCCAAAAACAGGGTCAAAACCTTTTTTGGCAAAGTAGGAAACCACGTCGTTATCAACTTGCAAGGCCACGCCTTGCGAGGCTAACAGCTTGGCCGCATGATCAAGCTGATTTTTGGCAATATCCCAAATAACCTCAGGAGAAAGTGTGTTGAAAAAAACTACTGCGTCCAATCGATTTAGAAACTCGGGTTTAAACAAGTGGTTGAGCACTTCCCAAACTTCCTTTTCCATATTGTCTTTGTTTTTATCTGCTGCGTGTTCCCGGATAACATCGCTCCCTGCATTTGAAGTTATAATAATAATCGTATTTTTGAAATCTACAGTTACCCCCTTGGAATCAGTTAACCGTCCATCCTCCAAAATTTGAAGTAGCAAATTAAAAACCTGCGGGTGGGCTTTTTCTATCTCATCTAAGAGCACAATTGCGTATGGCCGACGCCTTACCGCCTCGGTTAACTGCCCCCCTTCTTCGTAACCTACATAACCGGGAGGAGCGCCAATCAAACGGGCAACTGTATGCGATTCCTGGTATTCCGACATATCTATCCGCACCATCGCGTGCTCATCGTCAAATAAATATTCGGCCAAGGCCCGTGCTGTTTCTGTTTTGCCAACACCCGTAGGTCCAAGGAATAAAAACGACCCAATAGGCCTATTCTGCGGCCCAAGCCCAGCGCGATTGCGGCGAATTGCAGCAGCCACCCGAGTCAAAGCCTTATCTTGCCCCACAACTCTTTTTCTCAACTCGTCCTCAAGCGTGACTAAACGTTTTTGCTCACTACCCAAGAGCTTGGTAACAGGAATTCCGGTCCAACGGGCAACAACACGGCCAATATCATCCTCCGAAACTTCTTCACGCAAGACGCGCTCTTCTGCTGGAATCAATTTCCAAGCAGCCTCATGTTTTTCAAGTTCTTTTTCAAGCTCAGGAAGTTTACCGTACTTAATTTCTGCTGCGCGTTCAAGTTCTACATTGCGCTCAGCCTGTTCCAACTCGCTCTTAAATTGGTCAATTTTGCTTCTGGTCTCCTGGATTTTTCCGATAGTTTCCTTTTGCTCACTCCATCTCTTTTCCAAATTCCCTGCCTCCTGTTTTAAAACCCCAATCTGCTTTTGTAACTCATCAAGGTGTCGCCTTGCGGGGGTCTCCTTTTCTTTTTTCAAAGCCGCTTCTTCAACCTCTAGTTGTACGATCTTTCTCTTCAGTTGATCCAGCTCGACAGGCATGCTCTCTGTTTCAATGCGTATTGAGGAAGCAGCCTCATCAATTAAATCTATTGCTTTATCCGGTAAAAAACGGTTGGTGATGTAGCGGTCAGAAAGTTTTGCAGCGGCAATAACCGCATCGTCAGTAATTCTTATTCCGTGATGAAGTTCATATCGCTCTTTTATCCCGCGCAAGATTGCAATTGTGTCCTCAAGTGTAGGCTCGTCCACATTCACAGGTTGGAAACGTCGCGCTAAAGCTGCGTCACGTTCGATATACTTTCTATACTCATCAATCGTAGTTGCCCCAATCATCCGCAACGTTCCACGCGCTAAAGCAGGCTTTAACATATTGGCTGCATCAACAGCGCCTTCTGCAGATCCTCCGCCCACAATTGTGTGCAGCTCATCTATAAAAATTATATATTTCCCATTTGACTCCTCGATACCCTTTATAACTGCCTTAAGACGTTCTTCAAACTCGCCTCTGAATTTTGCTCCAGCCAAAAGAAGGGCAAAATCTAAAGATAAAAGTTCGCGGTCTGCAAGTGTAGTTGGAACTTCCCCGGAAACAATTCTTTGCGCCAAGCCTTCAACGATTGCAGTTTTGCCAACTCCCGGATCACCAATTAAAACAGGATTGTTTTTAGTACGGCGGGATAAAATCTGCATAACTCTCCTGACTTCGCTGTCCCGACCGATAACAGGATCAATTTTACCCTCGCGGGCAGTTTTTGTGAGGTTTAGCGTGTATTTTTCAACAGCATCGGCTGGAGAAACAGGCTTCAAAAACTCTTCAATGGGGTTTTGGCCATCCATGATTAAGCCAGTCTACAACTCCGTTTAGCACTCTGTCAAGCGGACCGCCAGCTCAGTACCTGTGGGCTTAGTGTCATTCTGGTAAGCGAACGTGGTGAGCGCAGCGAGAATCTATCTCACTATTTCAGAATAAAGGTCTTTAAGGGTCGGGTTAAAATGACGAATCATTGCTAAATTTTCCCCTCTATTCATATCTTTTATCTGTTTCTCACGAACGATTGCTTGTATTTCTCCTTCGATTACTTCGTAATACACAAGATTGTGGAGATTATATTTACTAGTGAAGCCCTTTATTATGTTATTTTTGTGCTGCCACACTCTCTTTACTAAGCCATTGGTCACCCCTGTATACAAAGTTGGCCGTGTGTTGGCCATGATGTAAACGTACATTTGTCTCGGCATAGGCTAAGATTCTGGATGCGCCTCCGGCTCACCAGAATGACACCTTGTCACTCTGGCTTGGCCAGAGTCTTACTTGATTCTGGATGCGGCTACGCCTTACCAGAATGACAAAACCAGGTACTGTCATGCTGACCAGCTTCGCTGCGAGGCGAGCTTGGCCAGAGTCTTCTTATTGCATTGCGCGGAGAGCGCGGATGCGGTCTTCGACCGGGGGATGGGTATTAAAAAGACCGGCTACCCAAGATAATGCCCCTCGAGTTCTCCCTCCCGTATCTATTTTGAACGGGTTTGCGATAAACATATGAGCCGTGGCATTGCTGGCGCTTTTTAAAATATTTTTGTCATCAGCAATTTTGACTAAAGCCTGAGCTAAACCTTCAGGGTTGCGGGTAAGTTTGGCTGAGGAGGCATCGGCAAAAAACTCGCGGTGGCGGGAGATTGCCAATTGTATAAGTTGGGCTGCTATAGGCGCCAAAATAATAAGCACCAACCCCAAAATGGCAAGAACATTTCCACTGCGGTTATCCTCATCCTTATTGCTGTGCCCCCCAAACCACATGGATCTTCCAGCAAAATCGGATAACACAACGACAAGCCCTACTAATATCGCCACAATACTTGCCAAACGTATATCATAATTTCCAATGTGCGACATTTCGTGTCCAATCACGCCCTCCAACTCACTTCTGTTAAGCTTGTCCAAAAGCCCGCGCGTGGCGCAAACAACGGCATGTTTTGGGTCCCGCCCAGTAGCAAACGCATTTGGGGCAGAGTCTTCAACCACATACACCTTAGGCATAGGCAAACCGGCAGCCAATGCTATATTTTCAACAACCGTATAAAAGGTAAAATCCCGCTTCTTATTGGCCTCACGAGCTCCCGACAGAGAAAGCACAATTTTGTCAGAAAACCAATAGGAAACAAGGCTTGATATGCCGGAGAAAAGCAGTGCATAGCCAAAAAAGCCCGGGCCCAAGTCAAATGCTTGAGTAAGAACCCAGGAAACCCCCACCACAAAAACAATAAACAAAGCTATTACCAAAAAGCTTTTGAACTTATTTTGGTCCACAGCCTCGTAAACATTCGTAATGTTTTTCATACAGTTGTCATTCCTACCCGCTTTCGCGAGAATGACGCTCAAAGCGTCACTCTCGGCGTTTTCAGCTCCTCAGTCGTAACACTAGCAATATTGTCCGATTCAGGTGTTTCAAAACCCTTTACTGCCTGAAAACCAAACATATTAGCTACGATATTGGAAGGGAATGTTACAAGCTTAGTATTATAGTCAGCAGACAAATCTATAAGAGTTCGGCGAGAATACATTACTTTGTCAGCCGTATCCCGCAACTCTTCCATTAAGCTGGTAACTACTTGAGATCCTTTGATTTGCGGGTTGCTTTCAACCGCTACACGAATCGAAGGAATCAAGTCTGCGATCTTCTGGCTTGCCTTTTCTGCATCGGCAAGGCTGCCTGAATCTTGCGCTGCGGCAACGGCGCGTCTTGCGTCTGCTAGCATTTTGAAAATCTCTTTTTCATGCTTAAGATATCCCTTTGCTGAAGCCTCCAGGTTTGGAATAAGATCCGCCTGACGTTTGAGTTGGTTCCCAATTTCCTGAATCGAGGCACCAATTCTAACTTTGACTGTCGCCAAAAAATTATAAACAGACAGTAAGTACACTCCGGTCAATATTATAATTCCGATTACAATTAATAGTGGTGTCATCAATAAATCACCTCCTCGGGTTGAATTTCCAAATCCCAAATTCCAATTTCCAAACAAATTACAAATTTCAAAATTCAAAACTTTTTGAGTTTTGGTGCTTGGAATTTGTTTGTATCTTGGTGATTGTTATTTGGAGTTTAAGCTACTAATAACTTTTGTACTTCTTCAAAACTCCTTGTATTTATTATATCACTTGCTTCCGCCCAACCGCGACGGGCAACTGATACTCCAAATTTGATCATCTCCATCTGATCGCTCGCATGGCTGTCTGTGCTGATTACCAGCTTTAATCCCAGTTTGACTGCCTCGTGCACAAGCTGATCAGGCAAATCAAGTCTCGCGTGCCAGCTGTTAATTTCCAAAAATACATTGTGTTTTAAGCAGGATTCGAAAATTTTATCCCAATTTGCATCTATTCCTTCGCGATCGTTTAGCATTCTTCCGGTTGGATGAGCCAAAATTTTTACCTTAGGATGTTCAACTGCCGCGAGTATTCGCTTAGTTTGTTCGTCTCTTAACAATCTAAAACTGGAATGAATTGATACAACAGCAAAATCAAGAGTCTCAAAAGCTTTCTCCGGTATGGCAAGCTTTCCACCAGGCCTAATATCAACCTCAAGACTGTTGAACACTTTTGTTACTCGCGTACTATTTTTGCTTTCACGCGAGGAATTTAATTTATCAACTTCTTCTCTTTTGCTTTTTAATTCGTCAAGTATCTTACTTTCAGACTCTTCCTGCTTGGGATTATGCTCCGTAAAAGCAATATACTCATAACCAAGCGTTTCGGCAATTTCAACCATCTTCCCCATCGAATCCCGCCCTGAATCATGGCTGGTTTCTTTTAAGAAGTTCGAGTGCAAATGAAGATCCCCCTTAATATCGCTCAGCTCCACCAAATGGGGCAACTTGTGAGCAATCGCAGCCTGAATTTCTCCCCGGTCCTCGCGAATCTCCGGCGGGATCCAATCCATACCTAACCTTTTATAAAATTTCACTTCGTCATCAAAAAGCTCCGTACCTGGTTTATTGATCTTTTGTATGCCATATTCCGAGAGACTTAACCCCTTCTTCAACATAAGCGTGCGCAAGGCGACATTGTGGCCCTTTGAGCCTGTAAAATGCTGCAATAAAGCCCCATAAGCTTTGGGCGGCTGAACCATTAAATCCACATGCAGCCCGCCAGGAACCAGGATCGCTGCAGAATGTGGTCCGGCTTCAATCAGCTTCGTCTTTTTGGGGTAAGCTACAAAATGGGCAATAACTTCTTCAGGATGGTCTGAAGCAACAGATATATCCACGTCTCCAACCGTGGCTACCTGACGCCTTAACGAACCTAAAGTATCGATTCTTTGGACGTGGGGATTTTTCTTCATGTAGGTAATAACTTCATCAGCCACAAACTGGGCAAAAGGCAGTAAAAAACGCGTATATTTATTTTTGACTTGGGCGACAGTTTGTAAAATCTGAAGCTCAGATTGCTCCCCCATACCCTCAATGTCTCTGATTTTGCCGTGCTTTGCAGCGGTAGCCAACTTTTTGATCGCCCCGTGAGCTTTGCTTATACCCAAGCTCTGGGATAGTTTATAGGCACGTTTGGCGCCAATTCCTGGAACCTGCATAAGCTCAAACATCGCCGGAGGAAGCCCGTCAAGAAGTGCTTCGAAGTGTTTTACCTTGCCGGTCTTAAATAGTTCATCCAGGTGTTCTGTTATTGTCTTTCCGATCCCCGCTACCTTGTCCAGGCTTCCTTCTTCCCATAGATTTTTAGCCTCAGAAGTTAAGTGTTCAACAGCATCTGCGGCGCGTTGGTAGGCGATTGTGCGAAAGCGGGAATTTGGAGTTTTTTCGTGCTTAATCTGGTAGCCTGCCGCCACAGCCCGTAAAAGTCTGGCGATCTCCAGATTGGACATGTTTCTGTCTGTTTTCACTTCAAGCGGGACCGACGGGGCTCGAACCCGCAACCCCCGCCGTGACAGGGCGGTACTCTAACCAATTGAGCTACGGTCCCAATACGCATATATTACCACTTGACAGAAGCTTTTGCTAGGCTCTATAGTTCGAACGAAGTGATACAAACTGTATGAAATTGAAGCAAATACTCAAAACAATAAAGCTTAACGAAACAAAAATCAGCGCTGCTTTGGGAGCTTTGGTTATTTTAGTAATACTCTTGCTTGGCTTCAATTTCTTCAAACGAGGCCAAACATTACCTCCAGCCTCAACCCAAAACCAAACCCAAGTCCAACCCTCCCCCACACCCAAAGAAGGTCAAGTCCCCCCAAACCTCCCCTCAACCTACAAAGTTCAAAAAGGAGACAATTTATGGAAAATCTCTGAACAATTTTATGGCTCTGGATACAACTGGACTGATATAGCAAAGACTAACAAGTTGACAAACCCGGGCATGATTTCTGAAGGTCAGGAATTGGCTATGCCCCAAACTGCGGCTAAACAGCTTACAGTCCAAATCTCACCTGTCCCCAGCCCAACTCCCGAGAGCCCAAGTGTTACCGTTTCGCCAGCTCCAAAAATCTTGCCCCAGCCTCAGGCAATACCAGGCGAAACCTATACCGTTGTACGCGGGGACAGTCTTTGGAAAATCGCAGTTCGAGCTTATGGGGATGGATTCCAATGGGTAAAAATTTGGAGAGCCAACAAGAAGCTTATCGACAACCACCCAGATTTAATCTACCCCGGTCAAACCTTCGTCATACCCCGTCCGGATACAAAATGAGCGGGTGAGCATAAAAATTGGCTCGGACCTATTTGAGCATGATGACTATATCAAATCATATCTCAAAGACTCCGAAATTCCACTAAATATCAAAATAAAAATAGGTCTTCGCTATTACATTACTCCCGACTTGATTATACAGCTAGATGATTTCAAAAACTATCTCAAAAATATCAATTTCTTTATGTTTGAAGAAATCTTTGGTAAATCTAAGAGACTGAAATAGATCTATTAGAAGTATCAGATTTTTTAATCCGTGCTACTTGTTCTTTTATTTTCTCAACCATAAGCTCCGCACATGGTTGGATAAGCTCTGATAAATCTTCCCAATGTTCGTTTTCCTCCCCCATACAAATTGCGTGCGCTCTTTGCATAACTGGCTTATATACTGAAGACAACCTTTCTATTACCCAGGATACAGCATCTGGCTTAGAACGGATAGAGTCGGTTTCTACGGTACACCAAATGCGGGCAAAAGTTAGTAGTACATTACGGGTATCAGGTTTAAGATCGGCCATCAAGCTATCCAGTTCTTTTACAATGGCAGTTATAAAATCCAGATAAGGCACACGGTCAAGCAATTGATCAGGAGGTGGACCAAATAATGTTTCGCTAGCAAGTAATACTTGAGTAATTAGTAAAGCCAGATCGGGCATCTCTTTACTTATCCATGGTTCCATATTTCCGTTTTCAAATTCTTTTCGCAGCCAATCACCATATTGGAAATCAAAAGTGGGTGGATAGTGCCAGGGATTGATTTCAGATTTAACCACAATAGTCATTTCAATTGGTCGCTTTGCACTCTTCATGTATATACCAGAGATTGAAAGCATTTCAGAAGCTAATTTCGCTTTTTCTTGGGAGGTAGTTGGCCGATTAGAAATTACGAATAAGTCGACATCACTAAATTTTTGCAACCCTCCCACGATAGAAGATCCATAAAGATATACACCCAAAAGATCTTTTCCTAAAACATCCTTAAGCAAATTTACGCACTGGTCAATTTGCTGTTTTGTGTCACTATCGAGCTGAACTTTCATACCTAAAGTATATCAAGAAATGGTAGAATAAGCTCACCGAATGATCCCTGTGGCGAAAGTACCTTTTGAGGGAGCGATGTTGGCATATACGTGATCCATCTCAGCTACCGGGATCAACTTTTATCGCCAGAGAGAGAATTTCTTTGTTAGTTCCGAAAGTTGGTTTTTATCTCCAAAAAAACATATTCCATAATATTCTAGCTCTAGCTCAGGTGTTTCCTTTGTTCGCTGCCTTTGCTCTGCAAAAGTTCCCACAGTCATTGTACTCGTAAAATCAGTAAATGAAATCTCACTCTCTTTTAATGCATTCCGCAGTGTACGGATTTGATTAGAATTGTCTGATGAAAGAATAATGAAGGGGTTATCAGAAATACTGGGATGTTCCCCACCATCTTTATCGAAATAACTATCAAATCTTGCTAGATCTTTACTTGGAAGATATGCTCCTAATCCGGCTGCCATATGTCCTAAAGCATTCATCAACTTACCGGGTTCTATCTTTTTATTCAATACTGCAATAAATTTATGTGTTGTAGGCTCATCACTCATAGCTGTATTATAAACTTTGCTATCAGTTTATGTAACTTTCTGTTGATAACTGTTGATTGGAGCGGGTGAGCGGACTCGAACCGCCGGTCTCCTCCTTGGGAAGGAGGCATTTTACCACTAAACTACACCCGCGTGTTTGAAACATCGTCACAAACTCAAAACTGTCATTCTGGGGACCCCGCCTGGGCGGGGGACTCCAGAATCTGACTCTGGCCAAGCCAGAGTGACAAACTTCTAATATTCTATCACACTCCCCAACCAATCGGACTTGCCATAATATGATACAATGTTACAGGATATGAATGTCAATCTACCCATTAATTGGCCATGGCGAACTTATAGCGGCATTATTTATGATGCCACATTAGGCCATACTTCTGGCGAAATAACTATCGTTACAGGACAGGGTATAACATTAACCATCAGTCCGGATTTTATTTTGGGCAACGACCTTGGAGTAGGAATCGTCCGTGGCGTTGGGGCTGGCCTTGTAACTCTTGGGATTGCCGGAGTAGTTTTGACAGCCAAACCAATTGTCGCCTCAGAACTCGCCTATCGCGCAAATAAAGCTAAGAATATTGTCCAGGAAAAAATAGCCAGCACCGAATATATGCAAAACGCCAAAAAGGCTCAAGAAGAAACTCAACAAAAAGAATACGCTAAGTCATTTGCCACCCAAGTTGGCGCTCCAAACACAGACTTTTCGATATACATCCCAAAAATTGGCGCTTTAGCCCCTATTATCTCTAACGTTGACTCAAGCCAGCAATCAGTCTATGCAGAAGCCTTAAAGGCAGGTGTTGCGCACGCCTACGGCTCTTCTTACCCCGACCAGCCCGGGGGAACTTACGTCTTTGCCCATTCAACAAACGGGCCATGGAACGTCTCTCGCTATAACGCTGTGTTTTATCTATTGCGCGAGCTGGATCCTAATAACCAGGATGAGATTTACGTTTTTTACCAGGGCAAGGTCTACAAATATAAAGTCGCTGAAAAACATATTGTCGAGGGGGACGATCTTTCCTGGCTTCTTAATTCCCGCGAAGGTGAACAGCGCCTAATTTTGCAAAGCTGCTGGCCTCCAGGGACAGTTTGGAAAAGAATAATTGTCGTTGCTTATCTTGACCCAATTCCTTCTGCTACAAGCGTTTACGGAGGTAGTCTAACCCAAACTGTTACAGGTTTGAATTAATACTTGACAGATCAATATTGTGCTGCTATAATCCGTCCCATAACTATAATTCCTGCCAATTTAGTCATACTTTCTTGATTGTCTATAAGAATTCTCATATGAACAAAAAATTGGCAGTCGCCACAATTTCCGCCGCCACAACCCTTGCCCTTTCTATAAAACCTGTAATGGGCGCTGTTTCTTGTGTTGCCCAATATGGCGGACAATATGGACAAGTTTGTGTAACCACAGGACAAATTCAAATTAATAAAGAGGTTCTTGATCCCCAAAACAACAAATTCGTTGACAACTTAGGGCTGACTGCCCACCGCTTCGCGCCAAGCGAAGAAGTTAAGTTTCGTTTAACTATTAAAAATGTTGGCGACAACACCTTGAATAATATTCAAGTTACAGACACTTTGCCCAGCTTTTTGGAGCAAATTGCAGGCGAACCTTACTCTTTCCAAATTGATACATTAAAAGTAGGCGATTCTGTTCAAAAAGAGTTAAAAGCTAAGGTTGTTAATGTTGACAAGCTCCCTTCTGACAAAACCGTTATTTGTGACGTGAACACATCTGTTGCTCAATCGGGAAATGAGGTTGACCGTGATACGGCACAAGTTTGTGTGGAGCAAAAAGTCGCCCGTGAACTTCCAAAAGCCGGAGCAGAGGGGGCAGCCGCAATTTTAATTTCTTCAGGTCTATTTGGACTCATTGGCAATAAACTTGCCCACGTTAAAAGAATAGGTAAATAATTCTACAATTTAGGCCGGAGAAAACGGCTGTACTTCAAAACAACCGTATTCCCCTTCCTTAATTGGAAAGGACAATCAGCACGTTAACAAGGCATAGGGAAAAATGTACAGGAGGTACAGAATGGTAGGGTCAGGCACACCCGATGACCCGGAAGTCGTTGACGCCGAATCTCCGCGTGACCAGTTGAACAAGCTTCGCGAAGCCCGAGAGCGCCGCCGCACTCAAATGCAGGGGGCGTATCTTGCGGCTAACGAGGATGTCAACCGGCTCGAGGAAGAGCTCGCGGAGGCCAAGCGCCTGCGCGCAGAACTCGCCGGCGAAATGACCAGGGCTGGCGTCCCCCTTCCAAAGCATCCCGCACGGGCAACCGTTAGGGAAGCAAGGGATGGAGAGTCAGCGACAAGCGCGACCACAGACACGGTCAGGAACGCAACACGCAAGGTAACCGACGCACTGAAGCGTTGGTGGTAAGACACAAGGAGGAAGATATGATCCGCGGTCTTTTGGCAGTAATCGGGGGAATCGCCCTGATCGCTTTCGTTTTGGCACAGTGCGGCGTTCCCATTCCGGGGACACAGCCCATCGTTGGGCCCCCACCAGGCACAGGAGGTCGCGTCGTCGCTACGGCTACGGCACCTGGCGCTCAGCAGACCGCTGCACCCGGAGCACCCGCGGCGACGCCACCAAGCACGGTCTACGTCGGCATCCCGCCCGAGAACGCGCCGGCAGGCCCTGCACCCGCCAGCAACATCGGCACCGCAATGATCGACGGCAACGTCTATCAATTCGACGGCGGCGCCCAGCGCTGGCTCGGCATGTGGCAGACTGGCAAGCCCCAGAGCCCACTGATGCAAGGCGTACCTTTCCAGGCGAACACGAAGGTTTCGTGCCAGTCGCCCGGATGGGTCGTCTTCGTCGACGC
>CAYYLO010000018.1:0-15203 GCA_964472675.1 uncultured Gammaproteobacteria bacterium
CATTTACATAATCATCACTACTATCAAAGTTAAGCGACCCACTGTATTTTCCTGTAGCTCCATTAGTCCAGGCCTGGGTGGCTGTGGTTTGGGTGCCGGAGGCCCCGATGGATAAAGTTCCGGTATTGCCATTAACTGAATGGTCGGAAGCAGTAGCAGTTGAACCGCCATCATTAAGAGTCCAATACCCCACCAATCCTACTACATTATCAAAATATGGCTGGGAGTTAGAGCCGGTGGGGGCAGCAGGATTGCCATAGTACATATAGATAGTCATGGCAGTGGTATTTTTAGGGACTAAATCTACCATCACCCAGATTTTAGTAGCGGTGGTAGTACATCCTGAATCAATATAATAGGGAAGGAGTTTACCGCTGGTATTAGTAAACCTTAAATCCTGGCAGGATGATTGCATTTTTCCTGATCCTATCCCATTGGCTCCGGTAGAAGTATCTACTGTCAGTAACATCTGGAGATTAGAGATATCGGAAGAATTAGAGGCAACCGTTACACTAACTGCTTTTCTATATGCCCAGTCATCATTAAACCAGACTGCCTTGGCTGGCTTCTGGGCCCATGGCCCGAATAAAAAGATGGAAGAGGCGGAGGAGAGAAGGATTAGAAGGGTTAGGAATAAGGCAATGGCTTTTTGGGCGAGGGCCGGCAGTTTCCGATAACCGGGGCAATAGCGGGCAAAGATGAAGAAAAAGAGGGTGTAGAGAGAGAAAAACTTTTTCATCGGGAGCCTTTCTTTTTCTTGTACTCAAGGCGGCGGTTTAGGAGCTTTTCATTGTAGCCGCCTTCGGTCCTGTGCTTTTCTTCGACCGCGTTCATTTGTCGGTCAAGGAGGTAGCCTGCGCGGATAAGCAAGTCGATTTCGTAGTTTGCGTAGTATTGTGGAACAAAATCCCACCCCAAATCAAAAGCAATTTGGGCTAACTTATAACTGATTAATTGTTTATATCCTGCTTCTGCCATTCTAATCCTTCAGTTTCATCTTTTCCGTCTACTTCTTCTGCTGAAAATACCTCGGAATTTTCATATGTTTTGAGCGTAACAGCACCCCTTGTCATTCCCGCGAAAGCGGGAATCTATACAGATATTTTTGGGTCCCCGCCTTCGCGGGGATGACACGGAGTGTCAATTAACTATCAACCACTTAAACTTTAGGTCTGTGGTTCTAGTTTCTGTAATTTCTACTTTAAAGGATTTTCCAGAAATTTTCTCGGTGACAGCCAGAGTCCGTGAGGTCTTGGTTTCCGGCGTTACAAATATTGCCGAAGACGATGTGACAGCAGTTGTGCTGATGGTTACGGATGTGGCGCCGGCAGGGATGACGCCGGAACCTAAAGAGGTGGAATCAGTGTCAGTTGTGTCAACATTGTATTTTTTGGCTGTAACGGATCCGGCGATTTTGACATTACCATGCTGGTCAATTGACACGCCATCGCCAAAGGCGTCTTGGAATTTCAAGGTACCAAGGACATTAAGGGTGACCGAGTTGTCATTCTGGTAAGCGTTAGCGCATCCAGAATCAGACTTCGGACAAGCCAGAGTGACATTTTCACCGATGACACTGCTGATTTGCAGCAGCCCGACGGTCATGTTGCCCGTTACCCCTAAGTCGCCGACATTGGTTTTGCCCAAAACGGTAAGAGACTTGTCAATCGTTAAGTCGGTTGAATCTTCGGCGGCGTACGGCGCCGTCAACCCCAGAACGCTAGAGGAATCCAGAGTATTCGGGTCAAGGGCAGAAAGGGAGCCCTGCGGGTCGGCAAAGGCTGTGTTGGCAAAGGCAAGGATCCGTCCAATTTTCAATTTACAATTTTCAATTTTCAATGAATTTTCAATGACGAAGCAATCTCCTCCATAATCCTCCAGCGCTTTCCCTATCACCTGTCCTGGTTTGGTGGCTTTCATGGCTACTCCGGGGGTGGACGAAGAAGTGAGATAATCTCCTTTTTCTATCGGGCCGTTTTCTGTTGAGACTTTGACGGGAACGCGCCCTGATAAAGCAATGGGGTAGGAGGAGTAACCGGTTTCTGTCCCGTCACGAAGAACAATTCCGGGCTTTGTTGAGACAATGCCGATTGCTCTCCGGTCATAAGAAGTCTTAGACTTCTCAACAATGATAGAGGAGACTAAAGGATCACTGGAGGAGGTTGAAGGAACACTAACGATATCTCCTGCTTCAAGAGATTCTTCCGAGACGTAAAGCTCTGACAAATCCGCTCCTGTTTGGGTAGCAGAAGTGTCCATCCAGTTGATCAAATTCCAGTTTGTTCCATCGCTTACAAAAGTAAAGATGTCTCCTGTTGCCCCTGTTGTTATATCTGCCCCGCCGCAGTTTAAGTTTGAGGATGTGCAGTCAAAGTCTGTAACCGAGTCGCCCAGTTCAACAACAAGGATTTGGCCGTTGTGGCCGCTTGTAAAGTTGGAAATAAGAGTGGGGTCTGTTGTATTGGCTGTGACAAAATGGGAGCTGTCAGCAACTGAAGGTGTGGTTGAATTGGCAGTCAGCGTTGCTTGCGCGCCAAGAGCAACTGGCCCGTCAAACCTCGAAGCGCCACTGTCAACCCAAAGCGAGTAATTATTGCTAATGGTTAAATTTGTTCCGGCAGTTATGGCCCCGTTTATATAAACTGTAGCGCCGTTATCAATAGTTCTGGGTGTACCATCTGCATTTAAAGTGAGGTTATTAAATTGATATAACCGTTGGTTGGCAAAGTTGCCTGCTACGTTAGTCGCTTGTGTTGGAGCAGTTGTAAAAGCGCTTGCTTCAGCAGTTCCGGGATAAATTGGAGGACTTATTTCTATACTGTGGTCACTGCTTTTCCCTCCTCCTTGTATTTTTAACTTTGCGCCAACAGCGCTCGAGTAAAGAGGAGAAAATACACTTGTGCCAAATCGGGTAGTTCCTACAGCATCCCAGATGCTACCTGAACCTGAGTAAGAAAGATAAGAAACTCCCCCGATAGCCACAGCCCCATTAACGTCCAATAGGGCAGCAGGAGTAGTTGTTCCGATCCCGACATTGCCTCCGGCGAAGATAGCAGCGTAGTTGGTATCTGCTCCTGTTGGGGACTCGACATAAAGACCATACTTAGTCGATGCTCCGTTCGTTGAAGCTGTTGCATCATTGGCAACATACAATCCAAATTGGTTGACAGTCCCGGCATCTGCGGCATGAGTTGCCAAAGTTTTAAAATACCCGCCATAGACAGTGGTTGTGCCGGTTGTTGGTCCGGTTGACTGGGGGTTAAAATACCCGCCGTACATATTAATGACAGAGCTGGCATTAATGTTGGCACCACTATTAACAGGGATGCTTCTTAGTCCGTAATTACTTCTGGTTGTGGCTCCCAATACTCCGGTTGAAGAAGTGGCTAAATCAGCAGCAATCATGGTATCTCCTGTGGTTGAGCTGGATGTAACTGTTGAATAAAGCCCGACTCCGGTCTTGGCAGCAGCGCCTGTCAAAGCTAAAGTAGAGTAGAGGTTATAGTCAGTATTGGCCGAAGTAGTTGAATCAGCTCCATTGATATATTGCCCATAACCTGTTACAGCAGCCCCGGCGAAAGTCGGAGCTATATTGACTAATTTTCCGGTAGTAAGAGTGGTTGAGGAAAGATTCATGCCGACTCCTGTTGTTAAGGTAGCATTGGTAAAATCAAGTCCTGTGCCGGTGGTGATTGCCGGGTTAAAAACAATTGAGCCTTGGTTGTATGTGGAAAGCACTAGATTCGAAGAATCAAAACTTTCTCCTGCTGCAAGATTAAGAGAAGCTTGGGAGTTAATAAAGCTGGCTGTCGGATTACTAAATACCAGATCATAAGCAATCGAAACATCTCCCGGAGCGGTTTCAGAGAAGGGAAGAGCAGAAGTAACAGTTGTTTTGGCAACCGAGAAAAGAGGGCTGGAAGCGTCCACCACATTGAGTATATTGCCGGTAAAGTTGGTGGCATTGGCTCCCAAATTAAGTCTTAGAATATCTCCGGTGGCGCCTGTAGTTGGCGCGGCAGTAGGGGAGTAATCCAGGAAATTTAAATTTCCGGTAAAGCCGGTGGTAACTGTGCCCGGGATATAAGAAGAAGAAAAAAGGCTTCCGCTTGTCAGAGCTGTGGCAGTGGAAGAAATATTAAACACTTTGCCGGTGGTTAAAGTCGTTGTGGTTTCCAGATTCATTAAATTACCAGTGGTTAAAGATGTTGAGGAAATATCCACAACTCCGGCTGTATTGATTCCCGCGCCAATAGTGGTGGCAGTGTTGTTGGTGACAGAAAGACCTGCTGCGTCATCGTCGTCAGTTATCGCGAGTGATCCGTCAGAGATTACTGCGTCGCCCGCGGTTAAAGTCAACATGTTTGAGCCTTCCAGTCCGGCAATGGTGGTATTGCCGTCTTCGCCGACAGTAAAAACAGCTGCTCCGCCTGTAGCATCCCAACCTCTAAGATAATACCCGCCAGCCAGTGTGCCTTCGGTTAGTTCCAGGTTCAAAAGCGCACCAGTAGTTAAGGATGTAGAGACAAGGTTCGCGACTCCAAGAGAGGAAGAAGCGCCGAGGGTTGTGGCTGTATTGTTGGTTAGAAGGAGTCCGTTCGCGGTGTTTGACGTATCAACAATATCAAGTTTTGTACTGGGAGTAGCTGTCCCTATCCCCACATTCCCCCCTGATTGCACTACAAAGCGACTTGTCCCTGCAAGTTGTGCGTCAATTAGGTTTCCAGTAAATACGCTCCTAGCATTTACTGCAAGTTCAGTACCATTTGAAGAACCAACAAAATAACCTGCTGTGCTTCCGTCAAATAGATTGTAACCACCGATAGACAACATTCCGTAATTAGCAGAACTTGCCCCACCCTGATCGTCGCTATCCATCAGGACATGAGAATCGTTATACATTTTTAAAATAGTTCTTGAGCCTCCATTACGAAAGGTCATTGTGCCACCATGTACAGCTGCTGATATATAAACGGGAATATACATGTTGTGGTTGGTATTTCCATCTGAAAGAACACCGAACACTCTAGTTCCAGCTTGTTGGGCATCTATAAGCATACGATGGGTACTGGCACCGGATGGGGCATTTATTCCCAATCCTGTGCCATTGGTATACCATCCTGTAGAAGTTGTCCCTGATGGTTCTATTAATAGTTGTGGTTTGGTGGTGGTGGCATCTCCTCCTGTAAACCAGGTTCCAGTCAGGTTAACAGGGGGTGTTGATGCAGCTCCATTGACAGAGAATATTGATTGTCCTCCTGCAACCTGAAGTCCATAGTTAGTAGTAGCTCCGCTTGCGGAGAAATATCCGGCAACATTAGTAGAAGTTGTTCCGGTATCTGTGACAGCCGAGTAAAGTCCGTAAGCTGTATGGGAAGCATTAGCATTTGTCCCGCTTCGAGCTAGATTGAGGAGGTATGATGTACCACTGGCTCCACCGGCTGTGGAGGTGCTTGTTAGTGATAACCCGTTTCCGGTAGTCAGCCCGTCAACCGATAAAGACAAGCCGTTTCCGGTAGTGACGGAATCAGCTGTAAAATTAATGGCATTGCTTGATGCCCCGGTCGCGGTAACAGCAAAAGCATTGGTAGTATTGTCGGACGAGTAGGAGACAATATCATTGGCAGTAGCAGGAGAAACAGTTGTTGAGGAGCGTTGCCAATATCCAACTCCCTGTCCGCTTGCTCCGATGACGGTTCCCTGTACCGTAATATTGCCGTTGGCATCCATTCTTAATTTCTCGGTCCCGCCAACAGCAATACCAAAAAGAGTGTAGTCGCCAGTAGCAGAAGCGGGATTAATATAGATGACTCCATCGCCAACTGCGGTACCGGTTGGAAGTGAGGTAAAAGTTGACTGTCCGCCGATTGTGGCAACGCCGGAAAGATAGAGCTTGCTCCACTGCAGAGAAGCAGAGCCTAAGGCATAAGTCCCGTCAGCAGAGGGGATAATATCTGAGGCCACGCGGCCGGTGAGGATAACCGTGTCGGTTGAGGCGTCACCTAGGGTGGCGTTGCCATTTACGGCTAAGGTGGAGGAAAGTGTGGTGGCTCCGGTTACTGACAGTGTTGAGGAGAGAGTGCTAGCGCCCGATACAGTAAGAGTGCTAGAGGCAGAAATGGTTGTAAAGGCGCCGGTTGAGGCGGACGAGGCGCCGATTGGCGTGCTGTTTATAGTGCCTCCCGAAAGGGTTAAATCATCGGCAACGTCTGCATTGGTAATACAGGCCGAACAGCCTCCTCGTCCGCGGACTGTATCTAGTTTAGAACTGTTTGTTATAGTTAAGCCGTCTATTGACATATCTGTTCCGGCAATCAGTTTTAAGGCGCCTACTTTGCCCTGAAGAGAGCTGACAACTTCTGAGGCCGGCAAAACTTCTTTCCCTCCGATTTGAAGTTCACCCTCAATTCTGGTGGGAACGGTGATTTCAAGCTGGAGGTTGCCGGACTCATCACTTGTGGAAAGGACACCGCTGGCAAAGTTGTATTGGTCAGCCGCCGCCAGGACTTGAGACGAAGGAACGTTTTTTGTCACTCTGGCTTGGCCAGAGTCGTTGGAGGGTGCGATTCTGGCGTCGCGTTTGCTCCCCAGAATGACACCTGTTCCCGACCAGACTGAAATGGTAATTACGCCAACCACTCCCAGGGAGAGAAGAATTGCGGCTTTGTCCCCCAAGCCTGTCATTCCGAACGGGGTGACACGGGAACGCTTAAACCATGCGAGGGTGTCCAGCAGGGTCTTGAGTCTTTTTAGCGCTTCGCTAAACTTTCCTGGCGGAGCACCGGAGGACCAGAAGCCGGGGGAAGAAGCGTGGCCGTCGTCATTCTGGAAGGAGCGTGAGCGGGGGTTTGCCCCCGGGATGACACTGTGTTGTGCATCCTTCACCTGTTGGTAGAAGACTGGCTGCCTATTGGCAATCAGGGCATTTAACTCCCGTAGGCAGTAGCGGCGTTGCCCGCCTTGGGTTCTCAAGGGGGTAAGCTTTCCTGCTTTTTCCCAGTTTCTCAAGGTATCCGGTGAGACACCAATATATTTTGCTGCGTCATTAATGGAGATTAGGCGGTGTGTGGGGAGGGAGGAGTTGGTGATGAGTGACGAGTGGTGAGTGGTGCGGGTGTCATTCCCGCGCCCCCACCTGTCATTCCCGCGTAGGCGGGAACCTATACAAATAAATTTTTGGATCCCTGATTTTGCAGGGATGACACTGTGAATGTGGGAACGCAAAACACGGCAGAGGCGGCGCGCAAGCGGTTTAGTTAAAAGGTTAAATACTTTAGCAGACATGGGCAGCAGTTTCAGCCTCAAAACTTAGGAAATTTTCCAAGTTTCACAGAGCCTATATCCATCCTAATGGTTCCGCTTAATTTGTCAATAGTCTTTTTGCAAAAAAATGCAAAAAATGAGGAAATTGGGGGAAAAAATTAATCAAGTGAAAATACCCATTTCATTTCGAACTATTCTGTCATATCGAACGTTAGTGAGATATCCCGTTATCCTGCCGGGATCTCTCGTCGCCAAGCCTCCTCGAGATGACACGTGTGTCTTCTCGGATGACACGTTGTGGGGTTAGAGGATACTTTCAGCGTACGAAGGGGAAAGATCAGTATATATTTTTAAACTGTTATCAGCAAAAAGAATTATAGCTTTTGGAAATTTGAACGTTTCAATTTTGCCGTTTGCCGTTTTGGCAATAATATCTTTATCTTCGATTATCGAAATAAAATTAGCATGACGGGGTAAAATATCAAACTTTCCCGCAGAGTTTTCAGAACTCACATATAAGGCATTGCCCTCAAAAATCTTTTGGAACGGAGAAAGAATGGTTATTGGGAATATCATTTGATCATTGCGCCAATGAAAATTTCTAAAGAAGCCTCGCTTCTTTAAGTGTTCCTATGTATTTTAGTTTTTCGTCTTCAATCGCGTCTAATTTTCCGTCTAATATTGTCTCAATATCGGCAACTGTATCATCTCTTTTAACATGAACTCCCTTTCGGCCGGTTTGGGACTCTGTAGCAAAAAAGGGCTGGGTTAAATAGTTAATGACCTTTTTTGTCCTTTTAAAAGTTAATCTGTCGGCTGCCCCCAATTCTTCTTCGCCGACGATTTGTGCGATGTGGGAAAGTCTGACGTAACTTGCTAACAACGTGTTAAAGCGAGTGTAAACTTCAAAATGGCGGTCTCCCAAAGTTTGCCTTTTGACAAAAGAAGATGACGATTGCAAAAGGTCAACGGGGGGATGGAGGTCAAGCTGGGCGTTGCTGCGGGATAAAACAATAACCGTATCCAAAAATGACATGATTGCCGATACGGCAGGGTCTGAGAAGTCATCTGCCGGGACATAAACTGTCTGGACAGAGGTAATGGCAGCGTCTTCAGTTGAGACTAAACGGTCTTCAATTTCTGCGACCTGATTTTGCAAAGAGGCTTGATAAAACTGTTCCGAAGGAATTTCCCCCAAAATTTGCGAAACCTCACTTCCGGCCTGGACAAAACGGAACATATTATCAGCAAAGAAAAGCACGTCCGTTCCTTTGTCGCGGAAATGCTCAGCAATTGTTGCGGCTGCCTGGGCAATCCTAAAACGGGTGGCTGCATTTTCATGCATTTGCCCGATAACCAGACTGCTTTTATCCAGAACTTTCAAATTTTTCAGGCGCTGGAAGAGTTCCTGCGCCTCTCTTATACGCTCTCCGATGCCAGCAAAGACTGTATAGGCTTTTTGGCGGCTTATGATGTTTAAAATTATTTCTGTCAAAAGAACAGTTTTACCTACACCTGCCCCGCCAACAACGCCAACTTTCCCTCCGCGCGGGATAGGCATGGCAAAATCAATCACCTTTATCCCGGTTTCTAATATCTCTGTTGGGTTGGCAGCCAGTGAAAATGAGGGGGCGGGGGAGTAAATGGGAGCAAAAAGGTCAAAATTGGTTTCCCCGTCTGAGCTTTCCCCAAAAAGATTGATCATTTTACCCAAAACTTGTTTGCCCACAGGGATAGAAAGTGGTTTGCCGGTCCCTTCCACTTTTTGGCCGCGGACAAGGAGGGAGTTAGATTCAGACAATATCAAACAAGTTGCTTCTGTGTCAATTCGTGCCAAAACTTCCAGTCTAATCTCTGGTGACTTTGGGACACATGCAATCTCCCCGCTTTGTGGGAGAGTGGAGGAGGTAATGGTTACTACCGCCGTTTGCCCTGTGACTGATCTGATGGTTCCTTTAAAATGGTTCATTCTTCTACTACCCCCAAAAACCCTTCCAGCAAGTGCTTGTTGGCAAAAATGTTTTTTAAGTTTCGCAAAGCAGATTCCTGGGTTTGCACATATTCCTTCGCCCTTTGACGGGATGTGTCCATCGCAAGAAGTCTGGCAGCCTCCCTTGCTAATTCCGCTTCTAAAAAGGCTTGTCCAATCAGAAGCGTTGTGGCCTGGTCTTTAAAAAATTCTATCATTTTTTTTATCTCTGGCTCAAAGATAAAGTCAAAAACGGCGCGGGGGGCTCCGTTGGGTTGTGCACCAGCCTGTTTTGTAGGTTCACTTGTCATTTCGAGCGATAGTGAGAAATCCCGGGATCTCTCACCTACGGTTCGAGATGACAGAGAGGGGGTGGTGTTGTTAATGCTCGCCGTCACGTCAACAACCTGTGGAACTACTTCCAAAATGCTTTTACTTTGCGGATGAACAACCAATATCTGTGTGTAGGAGCTTAATGATTCTATAAGCTTTGAAATCTCTTCGTTTGTAGGGATGTCGTTTTGAAAGATAAAACTTGTGTGAGGTTTGTCAACTAACTCATGGCCTACTTTGCCCACAACGAACAAGTCGCTGCCGGCAAAATTTTTGAAAAAGTGTTCAGCAGCGGCAGTATTCGTGGAGCCATAAAAGCGTTGGTTTGAGGTTAATAAAACTGAGGCTGTTTTGCCGTTTCCTTCCTGGCTTAAGTGATATTTTTTTGCTCCTACTTCCCGTACCGCGTGGTAAAGCGCAGCAACTTCTCCAAAAAAGGTTCTTGTACTTTCAATCTTGCCCCTTATACGGGATAGCTTTGAAGCAGCCAAAGACGCATAAGATTGGGCAACATGCCCTAAATTTTGCGCAAACTCAATATTAGCAGTTAAAGATTGTATGGACACCTTAGGAAATTTTAAATTCTTGTGCGTTCCAGCACTTTCACTAATTCTTCAATATTTTTAAACTTTAAAATATCTTTTGTTAACTTTTGCCATTTTTTATCCTTTTTAGCTGTTTCAGGCAGCGTTTTTTTAATATTTGCCCAAAATTTCACATCTTTTTCTTTTCCCAAATTAGTAAGTACTAGGCCAAAAAGTGCCGTTTGTCCCTCTTCGGGAAGGTAAGTTCCTTCCTGGCGCAATATTTCCTCTATCGCTTGCGATTGGGCGATTGCTGTCTGGGTTTCCTGGGGGAGGGTTGAGGCCAGATGGCTTAATGTAGAAAGCTCGCGGGATCTTGCCAAAATTGATTTGATACGGTCTGATAATAAATTTTGCAGTTGTGTTTGGGTTTGGCGGCCAACACGAGTGACTGAGCGGGAAATATCAATTGCCGGCCGCTGTCCCTGGTTTGAAAGGTCGGCGCGAAAAAGCAAGTGCCCGTCTGTTGTAGCCATAAGGTTAGTGGGTATAAAAGTTGTAAACTCTGACAAATCAACCTCAATAACCGGCAGGGCGGTAATTGAACCATTGGCAAAGTTTCCTGCTCTTTCCAAAAGACGGGCATGTTGCCAGAAAGTGTCTCCCGGATAGGCTTCGCGCCCCGGTTTTCTTCTGGCCAGAAGCGAAATTGCCCTGTAAGTTTTGGCATGTGTGCCCATGTCATCCAGCACTACCAGAACATCCCGCCCTTGCTCTTGAAAATATTCGGCAATTGAGAAAGCTGCATGGGGGGTTAAAAAAATAACTGGTACGGGCTCTGAGGAGGAGGTGGCAACAACTATTGTGTGTTTTAACGCGCCAAGGTTTTTTAAGTTCTCAACAACACTTTTAATGCGGACAATGGGCTGTCCTATGGCTGCCCAGATGCAGATAACGCCAGTTTCTTTCTGGTTGGCAAAAATCTCTGCTAAAAATTCTGATTTGCCGCTTCTGGGATCGCCTAAAATAAGCTCCCTTTGGCCTTTACCTAAAGGCAAAAGGCTGTCAACTACCGCAAAACCTGTAACCAGCTGGTTTGAGATAAGGCGCCTCTGGGCGGCTATCGGAGGACTTTTTTCCAAAGGCATGAAGTTGGCGCGAATTGCGCTTTTTCCGTCTAACGGCAGGCCAAGAGGCGAGATAACACGGCCCAAAAGGCTATCGGAAGCAGGCACAGAAAGCGGCTGATTAGTCCTGAAGAAGAGATCTCCCGGGTAAGCGGGCGTATTTTGGTCAAACAGGAAAGCCTCGGCTATATTTTCATCCAGTTTGCTGATCCAGGCGTGCGCGCCTGTAGATTTATTTTGGATGATTTCATTTATAGAGACGTTAGGCAGGCCGCTCAGAGTAACCATATAATCCCTGACAGATGTTACCAGCCCCACCTCTTTTGATTTTTGTGATTGTTTGTTCATTTAGGCATTTTTATATTTTTGAGCAATCTTTGCTTTATTTTGCTCAATTGCGTTTTTAAGAGAATAATCGCGGAGTTGGTCTTTGTAAACAATGGTTGCACCTCCTAAAAGGGTGGGGTCAATCTTTATGTGCAAAATCACTCCCGGAATTTTCTTTTGCAGATTTTCGCGAATTTCTTTTAAAAAATCACGAGAGGCTTCAAAGGGGAGAAAAAGGGTTAAAACGGGCGGTCTTTTTGTCTCTTTCATGGGAGGAACTTTTCAGACCGTGCTTGAGATAAGGCGTCACGTACTAAATCCTCATGGTCTTTAAGCGTTAGGCGGCGCGTCAAAACCAAAGAGAGGGTTTTTTCCAGGATTCCGACAATATTTTCGTCAATCATTTCTATTTTTTCCTTTTTGTATTGGGTCAATTCCTGGTTAATGCTTTGTACAGCTTCTTGTTTTATTTGAAAACTGTCTTTTTGCACTTTTTGCAGGTTATTTTTTAAATCTTTAGAAGTCTCCTCTGTCAATTTTTCAATCTTGCCGGCAATCTCTTTTTCAAGGTCTGATAAGTATTTTGCGTACTTTTCGTTTGCAGCTTCTATAACTTCCTGGTTTCCGGCCTGTACAAGCTGCAAAACTTTGTTTTGGGATTTTAGTTTTTGCGCTTCTTTTGAGGTGGAGTTAGCGCGGCGCGCCTCGAGTATAAATTTAACTACGAGAATAGAATTGGCGATAGATAGGACTACAGCCAGAAGAAGAAATGATGATAAAAGTGTTAAGTCCATGTGTTTATTTTTAACTGCTTTGTGCGACAAAAGCAAGGTTAGAAACTAATAATGACGACGGCTGCCAGAATGCCAAATCCAACTGTTGTTACGGTCATTATCAAATTAATCACAATGGACACATAAATTGTTCCTTTAGCCATAGGGTTTCGTCCGACAGATTCTATCCCTTTGACCACCGCTTTGGAAAAAGTCAAAAACGCCAGGACAAAAGCGCTCAGCGCGACAACGCCAGCGGCAACATACTGTATGCCTTTTAAGAATTTTTCCGGATTACGCTGGGTGCGGAATATTGATTCATTAACATAGTTTAAAAGGCGGGCTGCACCAACCGCTGTCGTGATTTCGGCATATTCGGGTTTAACAGAAACCAATATTTGGCCTGTGCCTTCTTTTAAGTTACCCATCGCTGTACCCAGGACATAACCTGACTTAGTTGCTTTTTGGCCTTTGCCGGCTTCGGGTGAAGAAGTGATAAAGTCGCCGTAAGAAATGGGGCCATTTTGGGCCGTGACGTTCACCATAGCAATACCATCTTTGACAATAGGCTGGCCGTTAACTGTTCCCTGGACTTTGAAAAGAAGTGCGGGCTTGTTTTGCAGTGCTCCGAAAATTTCGTTGTCGTAAGGCTTGTCCGCGCGGACTATTTTGCTGTCTCTTAAGGTTAAAATATCGCCCACAACCGCTTGAGGATCGTCAACAGGGAAGGCATAACCGACTGATTGAGCAAGGGTTTTTGCAGGATGGGTAAGCAACAGGAGAGCTAGAATAGTGGTTGTCAGTGTGAAGGTGGCGGTGACAGGGTTCCACCCTGTCAGTGATGGGATTAGCGGGCAAGCACGTCGCATGTTTTTAGGTTACATCTTGTACAAGTGTAAATCAAGAACACGCTACATTATTGACACGATCGTGGAAATAATGAGGGCGGTAACTTCATTTCTTTTATTCTTCCCTTGGGGAATCTAAAAAGGTACAATTGGGCAAATGCGCGAACAACTAGGAAATGCTATTGCAAAGGTAGTTAAAGAATTAACCGTGCGGGATGTTGAGCCAAAACTTGAACACCCGGCTCAGGAAGAATTTGGTGATTATTCGACAAGCGTTGCGCTTGCTGTCATTTCGAGCGGTAGCGGGAAATCTCGAGGGGATCTCTCGTCGCGAACTCCTCGAGATGACAAGCGTTCTACAGTAACTACAAAGTGGTCAAGTCCTCTAGAATTTGCAGAAAAGATAAAGGAGAAGTTGGAGGAGAGCAAAATGCTTAAAGGTCTGGTAGAAAAAATTGATGTTGTTGCTCCCGGTTTTATCAACTTCTGGTTGTCAAAAGAAATGTTGGTGGGGGAAATGGGGAAAGTCGGGGAATTGGGGGGATCTTACGGAAGCTCAAATGTTTTTGACGGCCAAACTGTAGTTGTTGATTATTCGGGGCCAAACATTGCCAAACCATTTGGGATTGGGCATCTCCGCTCAACAATTATTGGCCAGGCGATTTATAACCTCTACAAATTTTTGGGAGCACACACGGTTGGTGATAATCATTTAGGAGATTGGGGACGACAGTTCGGCGTACTTTTGCATAAGATTACTTCGGGAAAATTGAATGTTGACGGGCTGACGATCGATGACCTGGAAAAACTTTATGTTGAGTTCCACAAAGAGGTTGAAGAAAATCCTGCGCTTTGGGATGAGGCCAGAGGTTGGTTTAAAAAACTTGAAGATGGGGATCCTGGTGCCCGCGAGATTTGGCAAAAGGTCAAAGATATTTCCTTAACCGAGTTTAGTCGCATTTACGATTTACTTGGAGTAACGATTGATTATGTGTATGGTGAAAGTTTTTACGAAAAATTAATGCCCGAAGTAGTCGAAGAATGCAAAGTTCGGGGAATTGCCAAAGAAAGCGAGGGAGCTTTAATTGTGGAATTTGAAGATTTGCCGCCGGCGATTCTGGTCAAGTCTGATGGCGCAACGAATTATTTTACCCGGGATTTAGCAACCATTAAGTTTCGGCTGAAAGAATGGGATCCTGATTTGATCTTGTATGAGGTGGGGGCAGAACAGGCCCTGCATTTCCAGCAGCTTTTTGAGGCTGTTAGGTTGCTAGGGTGGGGGGGTCTTTCGCCGAGCTCAGAACGAGTCGTTCCGACTCGGTTTGTACACATAAAGCATGGTTTGTATCTGGCACCTTCCGGAAAGAAATTTTCAACCAGAAAAGGCGATACAATTCATCTTGAAGAAGTGCTCGAAGAGGCTATTACGCGTGCTGGCTATCTGATAAGGGGAGGTTCGCGAGGCAAAACTGGTCTCGAATTGCCGCTTTCAAAGCATCCCTCTGTGTCTGAGAGTAAATTTGCTACAAAAGTACGACCAGAAGAAGAAGTTCAAAGAGATATAGACAATATTGCGAAGCAAGTTGGGGTTGGTGCAGTAAAATACTTTGATCTGTCGCATCATCCTTCTTCCAACATAGTTTTTGACTGGGACAAAATTATGGCCCTGGAAGGCAACTCCGCGCCATATTTGCAATACACATACGCTCGATGCAAGAGCGTATTGACACGCGCTGCTGATGTGTCATCTCGAGTCGAAGACGAGAGATCTCTCACTCTCGTTCGAGATGACATAATGGAGCCGGAGGAACTTGCTGTTCTGCGAACCCTTTACAAGTTCCCTGAAGTCGTAGAGGAAGCGGCTAGGAATTATGCACCCAACATTATTTGTAACTACGTAAATGACCTTGCCCAAAAATATAACGCTTTTTACAATCAACACAGGATTTTGCCTGGTGATGGTAGCATGTCATCCTGGCTTGACCAGGATCATTCAGATTCTGGCGTCGCTAACGATCCCCAGAATGACAGAGTAGCTT
>CAYYLO010000018.1:15213-21136 GCA_964472675.1 uncultured Gammaproteobacteria bacterium
CCTTGCCTTAACTGAAGCTGTGGGGAATATTTTGAAAACGGGATTAAATTTGTTGGGGATAGAAGCACCAGAGCGCATGTAGTGCGCAAATCACAAATTACAAATTCCAAGATACAAACAGTTTGGAAATTGATTGTTTGTAATTTGTTTGTATCTTGAGATTTGGAATTTTCTACTTTTGAAAATGAATAAATCGACATTATCAAACGGCATTACCCTTATCACTTCCTCCGTTTCCGGAGTAGAGTCCTGTACTGTGCAGGTTTTTGTTCGGGCGGGTTCGCGGGATGAGGCGCTTCGGGTTGGCGGTCTTGCTCATTTTTTAGAACACATGGTTTTTAAGGGTACCAGCCGCTATCCTTCGGCGCAGGCTGTTTCAACTGCAGCCGATTCCGTGGGCGCCGAAATTAACGCTTCAACTGATAAAGAAAGAACGGCATACCACTTAAAAGTGACACAAAAAAATATAGATTTAGCATTTGATATATTATCTGATATGGTCTTTAACCCGATTTTGGATGAACGCGAAATAGAGCGGGAAAAGGGGGTAATTATTCAGGAAATTGCGATGTATGAAGATCTGCCAACACAAAAAGTCTGCTCAAGTTTTGAAGAGCTTTTATATGGAGATAAAACTTCCCTGGGGCACGATATTGCGGGCAAACCGGCCAATATCAAAAGAGTGACGAAAAACGATTTTGTGGAATTTAGAAAAAAGCTTTACCGCACAGAGAATATGGTCATCTCCGTGGCGGGGAAATTTGAGCAGAGGAAGATTGAGGAGTTGGCGGAGAAATGGTTCGCACTGCCTGCTTCGGGTCCTGCCGCACCGCACCCCCGTGCGCTTGGTGATTTACGCCACGCCTCGGTTAAGTTAGTTACCAAAAAAACAGAACAAGCCCACCTGGTTTTGGGGTTTTCCGGCAACCCCTTGGGGCATAAAGACAGGTATGTGGAAACAGTTTTATCCGCAATCTTGGGTGGAGGTATGTCCTCGCGTCTCTTCACAGAGGTTCGCGAAAAACGCGGCCTGGCTTATTATGTGAATGCAAGCGTTCAGCATTATACGGATGCGGGATATTTGGCTGCCCGCGCGGGAGTGGAATTGGGGAAGGTTGAAGAGGCGGTGTCCGTAATTCTCAACGAATTCCGGAAAATGCCAAATGACCAATGCCAAATGACCAATAAGGAACTATGGAAAGCTCGGGAGTACACAAAGGGGAGATTTTTGTTAAGCCTTGAAGATACGGAGAATGTTTCAGATTTTTTTGGCGAACACTACCTTTTAGAAGGCAAGTTAAGAACGGTTGGAGACGTGATTGCGGGGATTGACAAAGTGACGGCTGAGGATGTTTATCGTGTGGCCAAAGAATTCTTCGTCCCCGAACGCCTGAATTTGGCTATCGTTGGGCCGTTTAAAGATAAAGAGAAGTTTGAAAAGATACTTAAACTGTAAATTCCAAGAAACAAGCACCAAGAAACAAACAAACTACAAAGCTCTAAATCTTCAAGCGTTTGTTTCTTGTAATTTGTCTCCTAACACTTTACCCTTTACCAGATGAGCGAGAGGACTTTTGTTATTGTCAAACCCGATGCGGTTAAAAGGGGTTTGGTGGGGGAGATTTTGTCCAGATTTGAAAAACTGGGTTTGAAAATTGTTGGGGCAAAAATGGTGTGGGTGGATGATGAACTTTTAGGCAAACACTACAACAAAGATGAAGCCTGGTTTAAGAAGGTGGGAGAGAGGACTTTTGAGTTCTGGAAGCAAAATGGCAAAGACCCTGGTGAGGAATTAGGAATCACAGACCCAGCACAAATGGGCCGACAGGTCCAAAAATGGCTTTTTCAGTTTATGAAGTCGGGCCCTGTTTTGGCCTTGGTTTTGGAGGGAAGGCACGCATGCGCGTTAGTTAAAAAACATGTCGGGCCGACATCTTCGCTGGAAGCGCCTGTGGGGACTATCAGGGGAGATTATTACTACCAGTCATCTCAGGTGTCCTTTGGTGAGCAGGGTGTTCACAACATGGTCCATTGCTCCGGCGCGCCTGATGAGGCTGAGTTTGAGACAAAGCTCTGGTTTAAAGAATCCGAGCTCCACGATTACAAACGGCAGGGGGAGTAAATGTTCTATAGTCGGGGTGGGTGGAATTGAACCACCTGCCTCTCGTACCCGAAACGAGCGGTCTACCGATGACCTACACCCCGTTTTGCGCCGCTGGAAGGAGTCGAGCCCTCAACCTTACCCATGACGTCGTAAGCCTGCGCCCTTACCAGGAGTCGAACCTGAATTTAAGGTTTAGGAAACCTCCGTTCTGTCCGTTAAACTATAAGGGCTTACCCCTCTATCTCGAGCTTCGCTCTATCTCAGAACGGGTCTGCTCTGTCCTTTGAGCTACAGCGGCAAAATCTCATTCCAATTTTACCACATTGAGGAGCTCTACTTGAGACTAATAGCATAGAGGTTGCCAACACTTTCTCCAGCGCCCAAGTTTGTTAAAACTAAAAGTCTGGATGAGTTGGGGAAGGGTACAGCATAAGGATAAGCGTATGGTCCGGCGTAAACTGTCTGCTGGTTAGTCCCATCATAGTCCATGATAGTAATTTTATTACTTTCAGCTAGTATGAGATGGTTTGAAGTGGGGAACCATCTTAATACAGACGAAGAGGGAAGATCTTGCGGGCCGCGGGCCGCGGGCTTGGGCGCGGGTCGCAAGGTGGCGAGAGTTGTGGCAGCCGAAGCAGTGGCCAGAGACGCTTCTTTGATTAAATCTCGTTCTGGTGTAACGCTTCCGGAATAAACCAAAAAGTTTTTATCCTCTTTGAGGTCGTAAACGTACGTGTTACCCTTCTTAATAGATCTTTCTTCTTTTTGCGTGGATGATCCGGGAAGGGGGGAGATCAGGCCATTCGGGATTGTGACATCATTTGATGCAGTGTAAAACACTTTGTTGCCATCAGGCGAGAAGTGAAAAGCCGTATTTTTTAAATTTTCTGCCAATTTTGGCGGAATGTCACGCATATTTTCGTCATTTTTCTTTTCCTGGTCTTGCTGCCATTTTGATAGTGTTGCTGAGAGTTTTTCAGAAGTCAAAGGAACCAGTGAAACAAGGAAAGTTTGTGAGGAAATATCCAGAACGTAATAGTTTGTATCCTTTTTGGCTAGTAGCTGCCTTGAATCTGGTGACCATTGCCAGTCGAGACTTAGGGGATCAAGGTCGGTTATTTTTCTTGGTTCTCGCGAGAAGCCAATTGGGAGATCAGCAAGATCCATAATCCAGATGCCAACTTTGTCAGAATCAGTTTGGAGTCCGTTGGCGGCTACGCCAGAAGGGGCGGCTACGCCGTAGGCAATTTTAGTTTTGTCGGGCGAGAGGATGGGTTTTACGGCGCCTGTAAATGTCAGAGAAGAGAGCGAGGGGGCTGCCGGAAAAAGATACGCGTCAATTTTGGTTACTTCCTCTTTTTCAATAGTTATATGTTTTTGCCAGGGGAGATAGCCATCCTTTTTCAGCTGAATGTCATACGAGCCTGGGTGCAGAGAAATTGTGGCATTGGTGGCAGATTCCAATTTTCCGTCTACTAAAATTTGAGCGCCGTTAGGAACTGAAGTAACCACAAATAGTCCCCGAGGGCCCAAGTTTAAACTTTGCGAATCAAAGCGGTAGCCGCGGGCAATCAGGGAAACGAAGTACCCCACGCCTATTACAAATGCCGCGGTTAGTAAAAAAGTAAAAATACGCAGTTTAGTCATGATTCTACTTAGAAAGTATACAACCCGTTTCAAAACTTGCCAATAAGCCTTTGCTGAAGCATTTTACAGGCGGTTTTGGGGCAATTGGCCAAAATGATATACTGCCCTGAAAGTAGAGATGCCAAAAATAATGGGTCTAAATATATAAATAAGAGTCAGAAGTAATAAATTCCAAGAAACAAACAAATTACAAATAAGCAAATTTTAAACTGTTTGTAATTTTTAGATTTAGTGCTTGTTTGTATCTTGGTGCTTGAGATTTGTGATTTTTAATATGTTAAGTCAGAGGATAGCAATCGACTTGGGGACTGCGAATACGCTTGTTTGGGTGGCAGGCCAGGGTTTGGTTGCCAACGAACCTACAGTTGTTGCCGTTTCTGTTGAAGAAAATAAAGTAATTGCTGTTGGTAATGAAGCCAAACGAATGTTGGGCAGAACTCCGGAAAACTTGACGGCTTTGAGGCCGATGAGGGACGGGGTTATTGCTGATTATCAGGTAACTGAAGCAATGCTTAGATATTTTATTGCCAAGGTTTCTCCCCGGTTTTCTCTCTTGCGTCCTGAGGTCATGGTTTGTGTGCCGGCCGGCTGTACGCAAGTTGAACGCCGTGCGGCTCTTGACGCAACGCTTTCGGCGGGGGCAAGGACTGCTTATTTGATTGATGAGCCATTGGCTGCTGCAATTGGAGCAAAAATTCCGGTTACGGCCGCATCAGGACACATGATTTTAGATATTGGCGGGGGGTCTGCAGAAGCTGCCGTTATCTGTTTAGGCGGGGTTGTTGTACACAAATCGGTGAGGGTTGGGGGGAACAAAGTTGATGAATCTATAGCAAACTATGTCAGAAAAAAGTATAACCTGATAATTGGTGACCAGACAGCGGAGCTTGTCAAGATCAGAATAGGGTCTGCTACAAGGTTAGAGCAGGAAAGTGCTTCCTCTATGGAGGTTTCGGGTCGCGATCAGGTATTGGGCCTGCCCCGCACGATAAATTTAACTGCGGCAGAAGTTACCGAGGCAATAAGACCTACATTATTGCAGATTATCGGCGCTGTTAAAGGGGTATTAGAAGATACTCCGCCTGAGCTGGCTGCAGATATTATTGAACGCGGAATAACTATGTCTGGGGGAACAAGCCTGTTGAAAAGTTTTGACCGTTTAATGGTTGAAGAAACGGGAGTTCCGGCACATTTGGCAGAAGACCCGCTTTTGTGTGTTGTTAAAGGGACGGGGGCAGCGCTGGAAAACCTAGACCTATATAAGAGATCTATCGCTAAGCGCTAGATCTCTTCAATCTGCTTTGCTGCGCGACGCAAATATAAAAGATCTATAGCGAAACGATAAAACACCCCACACCGTCATTCCCGCGAAGCCGCCAAAGGCGAGCCTCGCAAACGGTGGGGCGGGAATCCATTAATTGTCATCTCGAACACAAATGAGAGATCTCCTCCTCGACTCGAGACGACACGACCCATAAGTCAGGTGAGTTTTTTAAGATCTGTTAGGGAAAAATTGCTGTTTTTCCAGGAAATTTTGTTTTTATTGTTAAAACATACTATTAATAGGATGTTACCTGATCAGACTCTGACATTCTGAGCCCACAATTTACGAGTGCACCCAAAGAGGGCGTTTTCAAGGCTGTTTTCCGATTCCCGCAAAATAGTTATTTGAACATATTAATTAACTTGTGCCTGAATTTCAATTTCCGCATCGCCAGAATTCATATTACCAAACACTCTCAGTAATTACCGCAATGTTGCAGTAATGAGGCTGTAATTACCGCAAGAGTATGTTCGCGGCAAATGTTAACACGATTTCTGTAAAAGCTGGGGGAAAGTTGCAGCTATTGTTTAAATAACGCTGTTACAGCGAAGGAATCGTATCTTGTAGTAGGGTGGCAGTATTGGCACTTTTTTTCTATTTTAAAAAAGGAGTTGTGTAGGATTTTACAGCAAGATGTCAAGAAAAGCAGAAAAAATTACATGTAAAAAGGAGGGGAAGCTGTCATTGCAAGGAATTGGAGGAGCCGAACCAGACGAAGCAATCTCTTTGTGTGTACAAGAACCAAGAGGTGTCATTCTCACGGAGGTGGGAAACTATATAAATGGATCCCGCGTCGGGGCACGGGGATGACAAAAACACGTCATTGTGAGCCCTGGCGAAGCAATCTC
>CAYYLO010000019.1:0-10933 GCA_964472675.1 uncultured Gammaproteobacteria bacterium
AGCTAATGGATGTGGACGTCAAGCGCCTTGAGCGTTTTTTCCTTGAGTCGGCGGCAAAGACCTACGCGGGGAAGGGGGTTAAGAGCACGATTGCTGAGTTTCCCGGGTCTAAGGTGTACCGCATTGAGGAGGGCAACCTCTTGTATGTGGACGCTTACCACACGAATGGGAAGTGGTCCGGAGGTCAGACGCTTATTTACCAGGACGATGTAAATGTGTGGCGGATGTCCTACGAGGGTTGGTGTGAAGACGACGCGAATATTCTCGACTTCCTGAAGCTAGTTCTCGAGGGAACGTACCAGGCGGGCGTTTTCTACGGCGGCCGCGGTTTTCAGCAGATCTGGCAGAACGGCGAAAACCAGCCTGGGTTGGTGTACCAAAATTACACTGATCCCTACCACTGGGATTTTTCGTTCTTTTCGGGGCGGGAGTACATCAACCGCTGCCCAAACCACATCGACCAGATCTTCTGGCACAGGTACCAAGGGATGCTCCTGGTTGGTCAACCGGAGGATGGAATTCCGAAGATGACCAAAAAGGATCCGGACTGCGAATTTAACCGGCAAAGGATGAGGGCTCGGCAGGCGTACTTTCAGGCTTGCGTTGAAAGTTGGAAGCGGCCGCGAGATCTTCCTCTCTAAGCGGGCAGGTTGCCACGTCAGCCTCGGGGCCCCCGAGGGGTTATCCGAAAGGAAACTCAGCGGGGGCTATTTTTTGCTAAAATCGCTTGACAAGCGTAAGACAATGTGTTACATTTTGTGTGTGCTAAGATTAATATGTGAATTAGATTGAAGAGTTACTAATAGAAGAGGACAGGCCTGAGCATATTGCAAAACACAACGTAACAGTAGAAGAAGTAGGTGAGGTTCTCTCGAGTAACTATGTTTGGATTGAGGCGAAAGAGATTTCTATCGGGAATTTGCTTTACAGTTGGATGAAGAGAAGCATGGTAAAAATTAAAACGGTTAAAACTGGAACAATAAAACCAATAAAACCTTTTAAAACTCTTGAAGAGGAGGCTGATTTTTGGGATACGCATTCAGCTGTTGACAATATTGGCGAGGGGACAATGGTGGGCTTTCGCCAAGCGAATAAAACAGGAACAATCACCATTCGTTTTAGTCCCCACGATTTACAACTTCTGCGCGCGCAAGCATTCAAGTTAGGAATTGGTCCTACTACTTTGGCGAGAATGTGGTTGGTAAAAAAGTTACGTGAAGAGTTGGAGCAAGGGCGAAAACTTGCAAAGTAGGCTCTTTGTAGTTATAATATCCACAAGTTAATTAAAAGCTGGTGTGTTCGGTTGGGTTCACATCACTCGCAAGAGAAGCTGACTAGGCAAATCGCAAAGAGAAGTCTAGTACGGAGACGAAACCGTAAACAAGACAGTAACGTACGTCGCAAAGCGCGGAGTACGTCAGGAACAAGTAGAATTTGTTATCTTGATGTTTCCCTCTTTTGAGGGATTTTTTGTGCAAGTTCTAAAATACAAGGTGGTACCGTCTTCTTTTTGAAGGCCCTTGTCAGATCGCCAATTTTTGGTGGTTTGGCAAGGGCCTTTGTTTGTTTTTTGGGAATGTAGCTCAAGGGTAGAGCGTCCGTCTCCAAAACGGAAGGCTGAGGGTTCAAGTCCCTCTATTCCCGCCTATGAGTAAAGAACTAATTACACCATTTTATTTAGTAAGAACCTGCGAGCAGAACCTTGCTGCTCGCGCAGTAAAGGAGGCCCCGACTGCCGCGGGGTATCTTTGGCATGAATTTGTTTGGATGTAGAGTAAACATAAATTTATCCAACTTCCCCGAGCCTACCTCTCTGCAGGAGAGGCTTGGTGTGCAGCTGATAAAAAGAGACACAGAACGTACGATCTTTAATGACTTTCTAAACAGCAGACTGCGCTTGGGCTGCACTATTTTTGAAGATATGCAAAGAAGAGCGGAAGAAAGCATGTCCGGCAAGGCATCTCAAGTTGACCAAGCAACACTATCAGACTTTATAGTTCAAGAACTTAAGGCGCGCCGCAATGGCACCTATAGCGCCTACGACCATCTTGTATTTGATTCTATGCAAGCTCTGGATTCTCGCGCTCACACAGTACAAATTGCCCTACAAAACAAAAAACTTGCTCCGCAGAATGTCCCGGCTTTTTACCCTGGTTTGAGAAACAAAACCGAGGGTTTACTAAAAGCAAAAATCAGAGAAGGTTTAGGCGACAAAGAGTATGACCTATTTGCAAGGCGGGAAGCCGTTGTCCGTCTTTTAAAGGAAATGTCCCAAGAAATGTTTTATGGCATCAACAAATTAGGTCTTAACGGTGAGAGTTTGCAAAGATATCTCAGGGTGTTGTACCTCATGGGCACACTAGAAGTTGCGCCATTGGAACGGCCTGGAGTACTTCGACAGATGGTAGGTAAAGCAATTAAAGATAACGTCTCGCTCAATCTGTTGACCATTAAATGCTTACGTTTTACATACCCTTATGGCAATAGGCTAAAACTGATTACAAGCATGGATGCTGAAGGTGTACCAAGTAGAGAAGGAAAAATCCACTATCCTTTAAACGAGGCAAACTATTTTGATTACTTACATGAATTTTCTGACATTTTTACACAAGAACACATAGTCTTAAACACTACTGTTTTGGTTGCCGATTTGGACCTGCAAGATTATTTCCCTGATGGTAAAGGCCATTTTGTGCCAGATAATGATATACAAATGGCACATGAGGATATTCAGAAATATACACAAAACGTACAAAGTCGAGCAGGGGGAGGAATAGTGGTTCTACCCTTAAGCAGACATCTTCGAGAGCACAATCTCCAACAAGCATACGACCAAATTCGCAGCCTGGTTATGACGGATTTGCTAGCTAATAAAAGAACATACCTCCCGGAAGGTATTGTAGAAACGCGAGTTAACTACAGATATGAGTCGAATAAAAAAATCTTTGGTATTCAGAATAGAAATCTTGCCAGAACACGTGTATTTGCTCAACTTGCAAGCTTGTTTGCCTTACAAACTTTGGCAGGCAATATAACCTTTTTATTGGCTGAAGACAAAGGTTTAGAAAACAAACTAATAGGTGGAAAGCAAAAAGAGGGCCTGCCAGTTGTATTTGTTAAATTAAGAGACGAGGCTTAGAATAGGTCAGGCGCGCAATGAATTGCGCTAGTACAATACAAATATGGCAAAACGTGTATTATCCGGTATTAGAGCAAATGGCAGACTTCACCTGGGGAATTACCTGGGTGCGGTCAAGGGCATGCTGGCTTTGCAGGATGACCCTTCCTACGAAACTTTTTATATGGTGGCGGATTTGCATTCAATAAACGTTCCGTATGACCCAAAAAAGTTTCAGGCTGCAGTTCGGGATGTAATTTTAGACTACTTGGCCGCGGGGCTTGATCCTGAAAAAAGCACAATATTTATTCAATCTCAAGTTCCGGAGCATGTTGAACTTTCCTACTTGTTTTCCACCGTTATAACAGTTGCACGTATGCAGCATTTGCCCACATTTAAAGAGAAGGTGAAAAGTTATCCTGAAAACGTTAACATGGCGCTTTTATATTACCCGGTTTTGATGGCGGCTGATATTTTGGCTTACCGTGCCTCTCTTGTGCCTGTAGGCATTGACCAGGAGCCGCATTTGGAAGTTGCCCGCGAGGTGGCCCAAAAAATGAATGACAGGTATGGCTTAAAGTTGCCAGAGCCTCAACGCTTTGCAACGGCTGGCGAGTATGTGCCTTCTTTAACGGGGGAAGGGAAAATGGCCAAGAGTGTTGAAGGAAGTGCGATTTTATTAACTGATGACCTCGAGACAATCAAGGAAAGGCTGGCTCGAGTGCCCACCGATAGCGGCACCGGAGAAAGTGTCCCAATGGAGGGTGGAGTAACAAACTTATTAAAGTTGGTGGAGTTGTTTATTAGTGCAAGCCGCAAGAAAGAACTGGAAGGATTATATGTGGGAGAGGGAATTAGATATGGAGAGGTCAAAGCAGAGTTGGCCGAGGCAATTTTTGCTGAGCTTGCACCAATGCAGGAGAAAAGACGTGAGCTTGAGAATAATCCTGAAAAAGTGGACCGCATTATTTTAGAAGGTGTCCAAAAAGCCCGCAAAGTTACTTCTCAAACTGTCTCCCAGGTCAAAAAAGCGATGGGCTTAGTTTGAACTAACAAGATAAAACTGTGATTGTCCAGGTTGCGGTAGGTAGACTGCTACATCTACTTGTTTGTTCAATTCGCGACTCAATTTTATTGCTGCCTCTTTCGCAAATTTCGGATCTCGTATTTTGTGAAGCGTTTCCAGTTGGATTCCCAAGACAACTAGTCGACTAGGATTATTAAGATTCGGTGTTGCCGAGACTATCGCAACGCCAGGAACGTGTGCTAGGCAAGGCAAGGACAAAGGGTAATTTACCATTTGCAGTTGATTGCCAGATTCTTGCCCGCAGAAAAGATCTTCGTAAGAAACGCGTTCGAACTCCGTTACGATTCTTGTTGGCCGCCCTTTGTATATAAAACCCTTTTGTACAAGTTCGTCATGGGTTTCTGCTCGCCTATGGTCTCCAATCATAGAAGAATCGTAAACCAAAAGATAATCTTCCGCTGTTTTGGCTAAATCTCTGTATACTCTTTTTGCGCCTTTGCGTGTAAATGGATACCAAAAGACATGATTTGCTCTCGTTCCAGCTATAATTCCTCGGGCATGGGGGAAGAACTCATCAGCAATATTAAGAGAGGAAGTTTGATCGCGAAACTGATCGATGGCTTGTTCGGGGGAGCCTGAAAGGAAAAGAAAGTGCGGGTTGTCCTCTGTGGTTTCTTGAGATGTATATGGGCGTGCAGTAACAAGAAGAGGAACCCATAATGACTCGATTTTTGCTAGAAGAACGGCCATGGGGACTTGTTTGTGCGTATACAAGAACAAGTGAGGTGCAGCTTCATCTGTCGTCGGGTGCAAAAGATGGTCTTTAAACATGCTCAAAGGTGTCGCTATCTCAACAGCTGGGCCAAGGTCAGTCAGCCTCCGTTTGAATTCATCATAAACAAGTACTTCTCGGGGGTCAGGTGTAAAGTCAACATCCCACCACAAAGGAGAGATTCGATCAATAAATCCTTGCTGTTTTAGACCCCTTATGTTTTCAAGAGTAGGAAGTAATTGCTTGAAGGTCTCAAGGGCAGATTCTGGAGTTGGAGGTCTGAGATCGGCGGTCATTTGGTGCTGCATGTTAGCACAATTGCTATTATTTGGGATAGTTTCTAGCTTCGGAATGTGATATAATTGGCCTTATAAATGGAACCAGAAGAGACCCGTTCGACAAGCTCAGGGCGCCTTGCGGCGGTTTCGGCGGAGGAGTTTTTTAAAGTTGACTTGCGCGTGGGAAAGGTGGAAGAAGCCATACTCCTTGATAACAGTGATAAACTAATTAGGTTGATAGTTGACTTCCAAGCGGAGAAACGCACGATTTTGGCCGGTTTGAAACCCTTCTTTGATCCAGACTTTTTCCTTGGGAAGATGTTCGTGTTTGCTTACAACTTAGCTCCCCGAAAAATGGCAGGGATGATAAGCCAAGGAATGATGTTGTGTGCTGACAACGAAAGTGGACCCAAGCCTTTGGCAGCGCCGGAAGGAAGTAGGGAAGGAGATAAGTTAAGATAAATTTCAAGAAACAAGCACCAAGAAACAAACAAGTTCCAATTACCAAATAATTTGTAATTTGTTTGCAACTTGGAATTTGGAGATTGTAACTTTTGTAAAGTATGGCGACAAAACTTAAAATACCAAGGCAATTAAGCGGTAAATCCCAAAACGGTAACGGCGGGGGCAACAAAAAGAAAGGCTTCCAATTCAGGTTTCAGATAAACCTTCGGAATATCCTTCTGTTTTTGCTCATCCTTTTTTTTGTCGGGCCGCTCCTCCTCTCTTTTTTGGGAGAGCGGGCTGGCGAGACTGTTCCGCTTCCCACTGTGGTTTCGCAAATAAAGCAAGGACAGATCGAGAATATTCATGTTGTTGGTGACAGACTCCAGGTTAAGTACAAAAATGGTGATCAGAAGATGGCAGTCAAAGAAGGTAATGTTAGTTTTACCGAGATCTTGAAAGACTCCGGCATTGATCCTTCAACTGTTCCTTATAATATTGACGAACAGCTGCTTTCCCGCTTTTGGATGGATGCCTTGGGAATTTTGCTTCCTGTCGGAGTTATGGCCCTGTTTTTTCTTTTTATTTTCCGCCAGGCCAGAGGCGCACAGGATAATCTTTTTTCTTTTGGAAAATCGGGCGCCCGCGCTTTTGCCAAGGGAAAACAGAGTGTTACTTTCCGTGATGTTGCGGGAGTAGATGAGGCCAAAAAGGAGCTGGAAGAGGTAGTAGACTTTCTGAAGAATCCCGGGAAATATCGTGCGATTGGAGCAAGGACTCCCAAAGGGGTGTTGCTTTTTGGGCCGAGCGGAGTTGGAAAATGTGTTCGTGGAGATACATTAATTGCTACAAGTAAAGGCCTCCTGGAAATTCAAGATATACCTAAATATTTTGCTGTTGAGGAAAGTGGTTTTGTCCATGGTGCAACTCTCTCTTCTTTTATACCTGAAAACGCCAACTCACTCCGAGTGCCTGCTTCTCATTGGTATGATCTTGGAGTCTCTCCAACTATTAAACTTGAGACCAAGATGGGGCATAAGATTGAGGGCACACCGGAGCATCCATTAGTTGTAGTTAACGCAGAAGGACGTCTTAGTTTTAGAAAGTTAGAGGAAATAAAAGAAGGGGACTGGATTCCAATCAAAACAGGCGATCAATTATTTGGGAACTACCGACGATTAGACCGGGAGCAATGCTATATTTTGGGGCTTTTGATTGGGGATGGTGGACTAACAATCAAGGATCGCATTTGTTTTACCACAGCGGACAAAGAATTGCTGAATTCTTTTACTAAATATTTCAAGGATAACAATTCTTATCAAGTTAAGAAGGCTACTGGTAAATACGACTTTGTCATTACCTCGCATGCAATTAAGTCGCAGTTAATTCAAGCTGGATTAAGCGAATCATATTCGCGCAACAAAAAAGTTCCCGACTACGTGATGATGTCACCGAAGGAAAATATTGTGGCTTTCTTACAGGGATTGTTTGATACGGATGGATCAGTTTACAAGACCGGAAAGGTAGAGTTTGCAACATCAAGCGAAAAGTTAGCAAGACAAGTTAGCGCTTTACTGCTAAACCTAGGAGTGATGCATAAGTTCATTAATAAAGGTAACAACCAATTTGCCACTTCCTATCGGATTCTTATCTCAGGGCTTGCACTTTCACCTTTTTCTCAGCAAGTAGGTTTTAGATTAAAAAGAAAACAAGATAAATTGCTTGGATATTTGGCAGGGATAGATCTTCGTACAAATGTTGATCTTATTCCTTTGCAAGGAAAGAGAATTCACAAGATATGGCGTCGCTTAGTGGAGAGTCAAAAGAAACCTTCGCTTGTAGTTGCAGAAAATTTTCACAAACAAATCTGTTGTTATGCGCAAGGCGGGCGTAACCCAAATATCACAAGTTTGAGAATGTTTATTGAAGCTTGCGAAAAAGTTGATTTCAGCATTTTATCGGATGAGGAGTTTAACTACTTAAAATCCATAGCCAACAATGGCTTGTTCTTTGACAGAGTAGCCAGCCTTGAGAAGTCGGAGTCGCGTGTTTATGACTTTACTGTCCCACAGACACATTCATTTATAAGCAACGGGTTTATCTCGCACAACACTTTGCTGGCGCGTGGTGTGGCGGGCGAGGCTGGGGTCCCATTTTTCTCTATGGCGGGGTCAGAATTTATGGAAATGTTAGTGGGGGTTGGGGCTTCCCGTGTTCGCGATCTTTTCTTAACGGCCAAAAAGGCAGCACCTTCAATCATTTTTATTGATGAGATTGATGCCATTGGTAGGCAACGCGGGTATGGTATAGCCGGTGGGCATGATGAGCGGGAGCAAACATTAAATCAAATATTGGTGGAGATGGATGGGTTTACACCAAATGATAGTGTTTTGGTTATAGCCGCAACCAACAGAGGGGACCTATTAGATCCGGCACTTTTGCGTCCCGGACGGTTTGACCGAAGAGTAACTTTGGATTTGCCGGACCGTGAAGGGCGCGAGGCAATTTTAAAGATTCATGCCCGAGGTAAAAAGTTTGTAGATGGTATCAACTGGGAAAGGGTTGCTGCTAGAACTGTCGGGTTTTCTGGAGCGGATTTGGAAAACATGCTTAACGAGGCGGCTATCGCTGCTGCGCGCGATAACAGAAAGGAAGTTAATACGGGTGATATTGAAGAGGCGGCCACAAAGGTAAAACTTGGTCCTGCCAAAAGAAAGCTCCAAAGCGCAGAAGACAGAAAAATTACTGCCTACCATGAAGCAGGGCACGCCTTAGTGGCCCACATCCTTCCTCATATAGATCCGGTTCACAGGATTTCTATTGTTGCAAGAGGAATGAGTTTGGGGCATACGTATGTTCCGCCGGAGTTTGATAGGACTCATGAAACAAAGACACGCTTGGTTGAACTTTTAACAATGATGCTTGGTGGACGGGCAGCAGAGACATTGGCATTTAATGAAATGACTGTAGGGGCAGCCAATGATATTGATAATGCCACAAGTTTGGCAAGAAGAATGGTGATGGACTTTGGGATGAGCAGTCTTGGGCCGGTTGACTGGGGGCCGCAGTACGATTTGGATGAAATGGGACGTGCCCGGTATATGGAGCCGGTTCAGGTTTCCCCGGAAATGCAGGCCAAGATAGATAAAGAGGTAGGCAAAATTTTGGAGAGTGCGTACAAGGAAGCTTCTTTGCTTTTGAAAAAACAAAGAAAACTTTTAGATAAAGTTGCTCAGGCTTTGATTGACCAGGAGACACTGGACAGGGATGAATTTGAAAAGATTGTTGGCAGCAAAGTACTTGCTAAATCCAACGGGCCAATGCGCACGGCTACGTCATAGATTCATGAAGAGGTTAGTTCTAATAGATGGCCACGCTATTATTCATAGGGCATATCATGCTTATCCGGCGTTAACTACTCCCAACGGGGAGTCCTCGCAGGCAGCATATGGCTTTGTTGCTATTTTATTGCGGGTCACAAGCCAATTGCAGCCCTCACACTTGGCTGTTTGTTTTGATCTTCCTGTGGCTACTTTCCGCCACGAGGCTTACATTGCCTATCAAGCCCATCGTCCTACCACTGCTCCGGATTTAGTAGACCAGATTGAGATGGTTAAGGGGGTTGTTGAGGTCTCGGGTATTCCGGTTTATACCGCTGCCGGTTTTGAAGCGGATGACGTTATTGGGACACTGGCAAAGCAAGCAGTGAAAAGTGAGCAAGCGAACGGAGCAAGTGAAGGGGTAGATGAGGTGGTTATTGTAACGGGGGATCGGGATATCATGCAGTTGGTAAATGACAAAAAAGGAGTAAGTGTGTATGCCCCAATTAATGGAATGTCTAACGCACGGCTTGTGCATGAAAATGAAGTTAAAGAGTACGTAGGGGTAACTCCTGACAAAATTGTTGATTACAAAGCACTTATTGGTGACTCATCAGATAATTATCCAGGGGTTCCCGGAATTGGCCCAAAGACGGCACAGAGTTTATTAGAGAAGTTCGGCTCATTAGAGGAGATTTACAGGAAGCTAGAGGAAGGTAAAGGGAAATTAGACGGAGTTGCCGAGAGTGTGACTGCCAAACTTGTGGCAGGAAAGGATTCGGCGTTTCTGTCCCTTCATTTGGCCCGTATTGCAACACATGCTCCAGTAAGTTTAGATTTAGAGAGGGCAGAAATAAAAGATTTGGCTAAAAATGAGCACTTTTTGCAAAAGTTAAAAGAGCTGGGTTTTAAAAGTTTGATAGCCCGGATTGGTGGTATGGCTTCAGAAAATAATCAGATGGAACTTTTGTAAATGAAGCAGCAGGGCATGTTGGTATTTTTTGGCGGACGCCCTGCTGCTTTTTGGTTTGGGTTTTTGGGTGCTCTTTAGATGTTGAACCAGTAGCGCGGCTCGAGGGTGCGGTTGCAGGTGCGCCACCCTTTCAACTGGCCATTGCAGTCTGTGTTGTGCCGCAACCCACCTTCGTCGTCCTGATAAAAGGACGGGTTTGCGTTACCGCACTTCGTGCACCACCACACTCCGACCATGCACTTGTCCTTGCCTTGCGGCAGGCGCACCACGCCGAATCTGTCTGGACCTGGCTTGCGCTGCTGGTCCGGGTGCACCGGACACTGGAAATACGAGTAGCCGACTTCAGGTTCTGCCAAAGTTGCCACTTCCTAAAAACCTCCTGACAAAGCGTATCTTATAGGATCAGTTTTGTCAAGTTAGTAATTTTTTTGTTTTGGGGAAAAAATTTGTTTTGGTAATGATAAGCAAAGATGTTGCAGCTCCGCCGGTTAGACCAGCCAGGAGTAAAAATATAACGGCAGATATGGGCGTGGAAGAGAAAGTTTTTTGGAAAATGTTTATATTTTTTCCGTCTTTTACAGCTTGTTGAGATTTTTCTATATATTCCTGAAAGATGGGACTAGGGAAGAGCCGTTGCGCTTTTTGGAAAAATGGTATGGCCTTTTTATATTGGCCTGACCAGAAATGTTTTAAGCCCTTTGCCCACAAGGTTGAGGATTCGGATTCTCCGCTTGTGCTTACATTGTATTTTTTAGCAAGTTTTTTTAAATCTTCAACGTCTCTTAAAAAGTTGTAATTACCGCTTTCTGATGCAAAGCCATAAGTTGCAATTCCTACCACTTCCGAGTTTATATTTAAAGCGGGTCCGCCACTGTTGCCTCGTTCAATTGAGGCATCCGTTTGGATAAGTTTGTTGCCGGCCTGATCCGTCTTGACAGAACTTACAACTCCTCGGGTAATTGTGGGTTTTACTGACGAGGAGTAGTTTATGAGGGAGCCAG
>CAYYLO010000019.1:10943-17275 GCA_964472675.1 uncultured Gammaproteobacteria bacterium
TCCCAAGCTTTAGTATAGGGAGTGATGTTTTTTCTCCTCCCTCTAACTTTAGTATGGCAACATCTGAGCCCAGGGGTAGTTTGTTGTGAAGTATCGCATTTGGTGTGTAGCGGTTGGGGTAATCATAGCCTACAAGTCTTGCTACTTTAACACTTTGGGAGGTTAGTAATGTGTTTTGAGTGGGCAGTTTGCCCTTTTGCAGTTTTTCAAAATCTATGTCAATTGGCTCTGTTCCCGTGTTGATAAAGTATATTGAATCTTTGCGGTTTGTAGAAATAGCTTTTTGGTCAAGTAGATTGTAGGCGTAACTCAGGAGTGAATTAAAAAACAGGGGATTGTTCCTTGAGTTTGCCAGAATAATCTCTGCATCCGAGCTTGAAATACGCCTGTTTTCAAAATTTAAGAATATTTCGCGAACGATATCTGTTGCAAGTGTCCCCTGGTTTTCAAAAAACGCTTTAGTGAGTGTTTCTTCTGGAAAGACCTGAACAACGTGACCGTTTGTGGCGATGTAACCTTCCTTGTTTATTATAAATCCAGTGCCTTTTGCGTTATTGCAAATGACGTATTCTTGTTTTAAAAAGACAGTTTTATCCTTGTTTGCAGTTACAGTGTTGCAGTATAGATGAGTAATATTGACGATGGAAGGTTTTGCAAGTTCTATTGCCTGAGATTCTGAAAGGCTTGAAGTTATCCCTTTTACCTGGTTATCGTCAAATGTAACTGCAAGAATTGAGTCTATAAGTTCTTCGGTAAGTACTGCGGATGTGGAGTCTATTTGGGGGTATTTTGCTTCTATAACTAAAGTATTTACTCCGATTTCAATTTCATATTGATAATAAATGCTTGTTTGCCCCAGGCTTGACTCTTCGTAGGTTAGCTTGTTTAAATCTTTACCTTTCCTTATCACCCTTTCGCTTCTTGTCGGCAATTGAGCTTTTGGTGGAGGTGAAATTTGTATTTTTACCTGAGCAATACCTTCCTTTTGCAGAGAAAATGTTATTTCCTGTAAGTTGCCTTGACTTAAATCTTGTGAAGTAGTCCAGAGGTTGGGGTTGAAGTTTATTTTATAGCCATATTGGGAGGTGTATGTTTTTGTTTTTTCCAGCGTATCTGTTGGAAGTTCTGCTGCTTTGTTTCTTATGTCCTGATCCTGCTGTAAAAGAGCAGAGCCTGTGGCAAGACCTAAAAACATAATAGTTAGAGTAAAAAGTCCTAAAATGGCCTTTTTAACGAGCAGAATTTTGCTAGAGACGTTTTGCTGTTCCACAGGCTACAATTAATATATCATAAAGTATAAGGATGTATATTTTTGGAAAAGATGAAAGTTGCTATTGTTCATGATTCAGTTGGAGAATTTGGGGGAGCAGAACGAGTGGTGTTAGCTTTATCAAAAATTTGGCCGGAGGCGCCGATTTATACTTCCTTTGTTAGACACGGCCAGTTTTTGGAGAAGTTAAAAGGGAAAAGGATTATCACTTCCTGGGCAAACAACATTCCTTTTTTTGCTACCAAATTGCACAGCCCTTTGAGGTTTTTAGCGCCTTTAATTTGGGGTAGTTTTGATTTTTCGGAATATGATGTGGTTATTAGTTCAAGCTCGTGGTATATAACGAAAGGTTGGGGAAATGCTCAAAGCGCCCGTTGGAACGGTAGGGGAAGCAAGGGACCAATCGAGTTTTGCTATTGCCATACGCCGCCGCGTTGGCTTTATGGTTTTGATTCGCCCGCCAACAAGAAAAATCCTTTTATTAAGGCATATATCGCAATTCTTGCGCATTTTATGAGGATATATGATTTTGAAAGGGCCCAAAAGGTTGATTATTTTATTGCCAACTCTGAAAACATAAAAAAAAGGATTGAGAAGTTTTACAGGAGAGAGCCGAAGGTGATTTATCCGCCGATAGAAACGAAAACGAATAGGGGAAATCAGGGAATTAAGGGAAGTAGGGGGAAAGAAAGGAAATACTATCTTATCGTTTCTAGAATTACGGGAGGGAAGGGTATTGAGATGGCGGTTAAGGCTGCCAATAGACTCAGAATTCCTTTGAAAATTGCAGGCAGCCCTTCGGGTTATTCTCAAACTTACGAATGGATAAAGAAAAATGCGGGACCAACGGTTGAGCTTTTAGGGTATGTTCCAGATGGGGAGCTGGGTACATTATACGCCCGGGCGAAAGCATTTTTGGCCCTCCAGCGCGATGAGGATTTTGGGATGACTCTGCCTGAGGCGCTGAGTTGGGGAACTCCTGTTGTTGCTTACAATGGCGGAGGATATCCGGAGAGTGTCACGCACGGCAAAACTGGTGTTTTATTTGATGAATATTCTGTCGAGGGGTTGATAGGGGGAATACGGAAATTAGGGGGAATCAGGGTTAAATCAGAAGATTGCAGGAAGGCTGCTCAGAAGTTTTCTTCGGCGCGGTTTAAAAAAGAGATCCAAGCCTACATTTTGTCCAAGTTCTCAAGGTAATTTGTTAGAGGCTGTGTTTTCTTACCCCATTCTTGCAAATTGGCGGTAGATTGAAAAGAGCAAGAGAGGGGGTGATTGTGAGCAAAAATTTATGAAAAAAGTTAGGTGTTTTCTTTGCGGCAATGAATATCCGGCGCCACTTCTTCGCAATGCAAGTCCGGCAAGTGACAATCTTGAACCGGATGCGTTTTCCGGTGAGTTCAACCCGGGTATTGCGTGTCCCCGTTGTAGTACCCAAAATGATGTTACTGCCAATCTTCCAGACTGGTCTTGAGTGGTAGTAAAATAGAGGATGACTGCTTTACCTCATGTTTTGGCGGGGGCGCTTGCCGGCTCGTACATACAAGGTCCTGTCCTGGCTTTAGTGCTGGGAGTGGCAAGCCATCCGTTTTTGGACTTCATCCCCCATTGGGATCTTCCGGTTTTATCGCCAAATCGTAAAGTGCGGTTTGGCGTGTGGACTTTTATTCTTATTGAGGCTATGGCTGCTTCTGTAATCCTATTCTACTTATACCGATTAAGTGTCCCGGGAGCTTTTTGGGCGGCTTTGGGGGGTGTTCTTTGGGACGTGGAATATCCGATTAGAATCCTTTTCAAAATCAAGAAAGGTTTTCACCCATATCCTGGGGTTTTGCATAACAAGACAACATTTAAAAAGGGTGTGCTGGCCCAAGCGATAGTGCTTTTACTAAGCGCTTATTTACTGTACAGAAGATTATTAGCGCAGTAGAATACCTCCAACAACATGCCAGAATTGCCTGAAGTTGAAACAATCCGCCGTGGTTTTGAAGAGTATGTAATGGGGAAGAAAGTTGAAAAGGTTGAGGTAAGGCTTCCGAAAATAATATACCAGGGAAATGTGGGAGATTTGGTAAATAGGGTGGTAATAAGGGCAAGGAGGTTTGGTAAGGTTTTGGTTTTGGATTTAAGTAACGGTCTCTCTCTTCTTGCCCACATTAAACTTACGGGACAGTTCGTTTTTAGGAAAGCGCGAGAGGTGTCAAAAATAGGATTACTGCCAAACCGGTGGACACGCATTATTTTTTACTTCACAGACGGCAGTAAGCTTTTTTACAACGACATCAGGCAATTTGGGTGGATGAGAATAATCCCAACAAACAAAGTAGAGCTTTTTAAGTTTATTAGTGAGCTGGGCCCTGAGCCATTTAGTACGTTAACCTTAAAGAAGTTTGGGGATATTCTCCAAAACAGAAGCACAAAAATTAAGCAGGTTTTGTTGGATCAGACTAAGATTTCCGGAATTGGAAATATTTATGCCAACGATGCGTTGTTTTTGGCAGGGATTAATCCAACACGACCAGCCAAGAGTCTAGGCTTGCGTGAGCAGTCTAAGCTGTACGAAGCAATACTTGCGGTATTGAAACGCGGACTAAAATATGGCGGGGCGTCTGAGAACACATACGTCAATATTCTTGGAGAGCAGGGTGAGTATCAAAACCATTTTTTGGCGTATGGCAGGGCGGGGAAGCCGTGCAAAAAGTGTAGGACGTTAATAAAAAGGATAAGCATAGGAGGGAGAGGAACATACTACTGCACCGCTTGCCAGCGGTGACAGAATTTTCAACTTACAATTTACAAAAAGTGCTTATAAAAAACTTAAAACTTCAAAATTTTAGAAACTTTGAGAAAAAGAGTTTCGATTTTAGTGAGGGTTCAACCATTATTTTTGGTCCGAATGCTGCCGGTAAAACCAATATTTTAGAAGCCATAAACTTGCTTTCGTCTGGCAAGTCTTTCCGCGCAGGCGTTGAGGCAGAAATGATCAAAGAAGGCGAAGGGATCTCCCGCGTGGAGGGTGAGGTTGTAGAGAATGTTAAGCTTGAAGTGGTTTTGGTTGGTGAAACGGAACATCAACGCGGTGGAAAAAGAGTGTTGGTAAATGGAGTATCAAAACGAGTCTTCACTTTTGCCGGCACTTTAAAAACTGTCATGTTTGGGCCTTGGGATGTGGGGATGGTAACCAGTCCGCCAGGTGTTCGAAGGAAATTTTTAGACAACGTATTGGGGCAAGTTGACCGCGAGTACAGACGGTCACTTTTGTCGTATGAGAAAGGAATCAGACAAAGAAATAGAGTTTTGGAAAGGATTAGAGAGGGAATAGCCACGCGTTCCCAGCTTCTTTATTGGGACCATTTGGTTATCCGCGAAGGTAATTATTTGTCCTCGGCTCGTGAGCGGTTTATTGATTTTGTAAATTCTACCACTTTTCCAGGAGAAGAATTGTCAATTGAATATGACCACAGTGCAATCTCCGAAGGGCGGCTGGAGCAATACAGGCAAGAGGAGGTCATGGCGGCAACGACACTTGTCGGGCCGCATAGGGACGACTTTGTTTTCAAGATTAAGGGAAGTAGGAGAAACAAGGGAAATATGGGATGGGAGGTGAGCAAATACGGAAGCCGAGGGGAGCAGAGAATGGCTGTTCTTTGGTTAAAACTTGCAGAACTTGACTTTATTGAGAAAGAATCCGGAGAACGGCCGGTACTTTTGCTGGATGACATTTTTTCGGAGCTTGATCCCCAGCATCACGAGATGGTGATGAAGACAGTTGGCAGACAGCAAACAATTTTGACTGCCGCCGAGCCCCGCGAAGTGGGGAAAAGCTCTATGGTCAAGATCATTGAGCTTACGCCTCAAGAACAGTATAATATCTCCTAACGGGAGCCTGAAGGTTCTTTGAAATTTGTTTGTGAGGAGAGAAAATGCCTACTTTGTTGCGGAAGCGCAATCCCTGCAAACACCGTCGGGAGATTCAGTTGACCGCCGCAGAACGAGCTCGCGTGCTGGCATCTGGTCGCTTCATGCCAGAGGAGTTGGGGAAGCCCTTACACAAAGCTCGCGTGCAGGAGATATTTGCAATACTCGGACTTGGGGGAAGGGGTTCTGCCCCGCCGGATCCTGTCCAGACTCCAGTCCGCGCGTCCAAATCCGCACCGGGGGTTTTGGATCAGGCCGCTGTGCCAGCTCCACATCCATCGGCGCCAGTTTCTGAGCTGCCTGCTTCCATGGTTTCTGGCGTTGAAGCTGTACCAAGGGAAGAGGAGCTGCAGATCTATTACCGGCCCTGGCCTGGCGAATTCTCCGATGAGGAGTTGGAAGCCATGTCGTGTTAATTTTTGCCTTCTGGTTCTTGTCCCAGCGGGGGTCTACTTGATGGGTTTTTTGACCAAGTCGGTCAATAAGTCGCTTGACTGGTTGTATGTACGGAGGCGGCGTAGAAACTAGCGCGCAATTGCCTGCGCTAATACAAACTGCTCGGCACCGTGGTGGTGACGTAACAACCCACAGCCGCGGTGTCTTTTTGTACTTGACAACGTAGCGTCCTGTATATACAATATACTGGTGTTGTGGTTAATAAAAAATTAAAGGAAGTAATAGCATTTGCTTGGGACAAGGGAAATATCGACAAGAATTTTATTAAGCATGAAGTTACAAATGAGGAAGCTGAAGAAGTATTTTTTGACAAAAAGAAAGTAACTTTCCCAGATGTCCTGCACTCAAGTGCAGAAGAAAGGTTTAGGGTGGTGGGAAAGACAGAGAAAGGCAGAATATTATTTGTGGTTTTTACCAAGAGAGGAGACAAAATTAGAGTAATTTCAGCGCGAGATATAAACAAAAAGGAGATTTCGTTATATGAAAAAGAAACTTAAACTACCAAAATTTAAAAACGAGAATGAAGAAAGGGAATTTTGGAGTAACTTGGATTTGTCCGAGTATTATGAACCAAGCGATATGGTTCCGATTAGTTTTCCTAACTTGAAACCAACTACAAGACCAATATCAATTCGCTTGCCTAATTACATGATTAATAGGTTGAAAGAAAAAGCAAACGCAATAG
>CAYYLO010000019.1:17285-19288 GCA_964472675.1 uncultured Gammaproteobacteria bacterium
TTCCTTATCAAGCTCTAATTAAGCAATATATCCAAAAAGGGCTTGCCTCAAGTTGACTATCTTATAACAATGTGATAGTCTTCTTGCTATGGTTTCCCTCGAAAGACAGGTAGGAGTAATTAGTGAGACACCTTTGTGGTTGACGGACCCAAAATTGTTTGTCGGCAGATATAGAGGTGCTTCCGTTTTGGTCAAAGCAGAGATGCTTGACCGGTTATCTCATAGCGTCTTGGAGGCAGACCCCCAAATTTCCACCTTTCAGTATTATCAAAAAATTGCCAGTTTTTTGCCGATAAGAACTCACGAAATAGAGTTGAAAGCGGCAATAGAAGCATCTAACACTGCCGACGTGGGCACACAAAGGGTGGGAAGAGTAGTTTTATGCTTTTGGGCCCTGCGCTCCATCTTGAGTGTGGTTTCACCCAACGCGGCTTTGGATGAGACAGAAAAGGGCGAAGCGATAGAAGAAATGGTTGCCGCTTTGGCCAGCGGGGAAAGATCCTTAACGTGGGATGTTAAAACTTGTGCTTCTGAAGTTAACCGAAAAGCAAATGGTTATGTGGAAAAATATCTGGAAGAACGTGGCTGGCGAAATGCGAATGAGTTTGTTTTTACAGATACTGCCCAAAACGATTCAGCTGTAGATGTTGTTTTTGAGGAAGCAGCAGCCCGAGAAGGGAGATGTATTATTGCTGGTGGGTTTAATGAGCGCTTAAACCCGCGACAGCAAAAAGTGATTTACGGAAGAATTGTAGAGGAAAGAACTCTGCGAGAGGTGGGTGATGACATAGAATGTTCTAAAACAAGGATAGTTCAGATGGAAGCCGTGGCATTAAAAAAGCTGAGAAGCGTGGCACGCAGGCTGGCCATTACAGATGCCCCTGAAATTGATTCGAGAGAACAGAAACCAGAAGAAAGGCGAGTATTACAATTAAACCCAACTTCGGAGCAGATGCAAATTGTGTACGATTGTTTACCCGAAAAGGCTACAGTTGCGGAGCTTCGCATTTCTCGCTCGGCGCTTAATAAAATAACCACTCTTGGTTACTATTTCAGATTGAAAGGGTTGCTTGCCAAAACTTCGGAAGAATTAGAAAAAGAGATGGGACAATGCTCTGATGAAATATCAAGTGCTTTGAAATATCAAGCCAAAGAGCTCTTCGGAGAACTCCTTGCAGGGAATGCTCCCTGGGCGGGGGAAAAAGCGGAAGAAGCCAGGAGTAAATTAGTATTTTTAGAATCAAAGAAACTGCAGTCAGAACTTGTAGAGATTAAGAATCGTCCAAAAACGGAAGTGGGGGGCGTGGTCTAGGTCGATTGCTTCGCAAAGTTCGCAATGGCATACTAAGAGCATGCGGATTTTTGGCCCCGAAGAATTAAAAGAACTTCATCAGCGCTCGGAGTTGCCGGAAAATGGGGAGATAACTATAATTGGCGGTTCAGATCTTTTCCACGGCGCCCCAATTTTATCTTTGACTGCCGCGTCGCGCGTTGTAGATATGGTTTATTTTTCCTCTCCTGAGCCTTCATTTTCGAAGCTTGCGTTGCAACTGAAGAGTCGTTTGTCGAGTTTTATTTGGGTGCCTTGGGAAGAGGTGGAAGATTATATTAAAAAATCAGATGCAGTTTTGATTGGGCCTGGAATGAAGAGATACCATAAAGAAAATTCAAAATTCGAAGCACTAAATTCGAAACTTAAAGAAGGTGCGACGCTTGATGATGCCGGCACACTTACCAAATTTGTGGTGGAAAAATTGTTAAGGCAATTTCCGGAGAAACAGTGGGTGATCGACGGAGGAGCGCTACAGGTAGTAGACAGAAAACTCCTGCCAAAAGACTCCATAATAACTCCCAACAAAAAAGAATTTGCCTTACTTTTTGATATACACGATATGGAAACGCTTGAGAAACATGCTCCGATTTTGCTTGGTGAGGTATTAGATACAGCGGAGTTTGATGGAATTATTGTCTTAAAAGGCCCTAAAACCTATGTTGAATCGAGA
>CAYYLO010000020.1:0-16550 GCA_964472675.1 uncultured Gammaproteobacteria bacterium
CGTCGGGGCACGGGGATGACAAAAACGCGTCATTGTGAGCCCTGGCGAAGCAATCTCTGAAGATTTAGGACAAGCCAGAATGCCAAAAACTACCCTTTGACACTGTCATGGCAAGATATGTGCTCGCGCAATTGACTGCGCGCTAGGCCAAGAAGTGCAGATTGAAATCTGTCAATACACATGTTGCTTGTCACCAAACCGTCTAATTTTTCAATAACTGTTGAGTTGGTTAAAGGTTGCCGGGTAAACATGACGACGTGATTGCACTATGAGTAATACAGCAGATACAATAAGCGACTTGTAGTAGTAGAGCTGTTAATTACTGAAATAAGTTTATATATGCATACTTCGCAAATGCTTCGTGTCCTGTAGAAATAAGTTGCGAGTAAATAAATTATGGGCATACAAATATAATAAGCACGCACGGGGTGAGGCGGTTATCTTGAGGTGAACATGTGTGCAAAAACTCGAATACGCAAAATATATCTAAAATCAAAATAGGCTTGTAACCAATAGCTTTCATTTTGGTAGGGGAGAGGTGTACTTGCTTAATGTAAGACCTATATAAATCGCATGAAGGCTTCTAAAAAATTTGACAAAACTTGATAATTTTGCACTTTTCTTACTGTTGCCTTACCATTGATTTACCAAAGGTTGAAAAAATTTATGCGCAAACCCCCGGTGAAGGTTTTCAAAGGCAATAAAGACGCTTATAAAAACACTACAAGAGAGCGTAAAGTCGTGCCAATATTGGATATTCCAGTGGATAGCACTCGCAAAGATAAAGTGCTAAGTGATATCTTACGTTTCTTAAGTTCTGAGGCTGGAGAGAAGTTGTTTATTGTTACTCCAAATCCTGAGATCCTGGTGGCTGGCGCACAAGATCCTTACTTTGCCAGTATACTACAGCGCGCAAGCCTTTCTCTACCGGATGGGATAGGCGTGATTCTGGCACAAAAATATATTTCCGCACCAATAAGCGATATTCCCGGCTTAAGATTTGTTGACATGTTGAAAACAGGCCTGGGGATTGTCTTTTCTGTATTTTTTAACCGCAAGTGGTTGTTTAGCGCAGGTGAGGTTGTTGCCGGGAGAGTGGTTTTTGAAGAGCTTGTGGCTATTGCAGCGCAAAAAGGGTGGCGGGTGTGCCTCTTGGGTGGAAAGCCGGGAGTGGCAAGCGCTGCATCGCGGCAGCTGACTTCCAGTTTCCATTTTCCAGTTTCTAGTCAATTCAAAATTATAGATGAAAACGGGCCGTGGCTAAACAGGAAGGGGGAGCCGGCAGACAATGCCCAGGCGAAAATTGAGCAGGAATGCATAGTGCGGATCAATAAATTTAAACCACATCTTTTGTTTGTTGCCTTTGGGCACCCGAAGCAGGAGTTTTGGGTTCATAGGCACCTTAGCAGTCTTAATGTGCGAGTGGCAATGGTTGTCGGGGGAGCTTTTGATTATACGGCGGGTATTGTACCCCGTGTGCCCCAAGGGGTAAGTGTTGCAGGATTTGAGTGGCTTTGGCGGCTTATCACCCAGCGTGGGCGTGTTAGAAGGGTAGCCACAGCTCTTTTTGTTTTCCCCTGGCTGGTTTTCCTTTCCAAACTTTATAGCGACAAATCTTGAAAGCACTTGCGCGAGTAAGTGGATGAAGATTTCCCGAACACGGAGTGTGAAGGCAAGCGACTGTGTCGCTTGAAGCTAGTCGAACTGTGGTAGTTCATCTCCCTCACTTTACGCGCCCCCTTGACATAACCGCTTCTCTTTTCTATTCTGTATTAGCCTTGCTTGAAAGATCGCGATCGCGGGAAATAATGCAAGGCTAAATTATCAATGGGCAAAATATTAACTTTAAGAGACTACATATTGTTAGGGGCTGCTGTGGGTGGAGAGGCGTTTGAAGAATTTCGGCTCTTGGGAGGTTTGATCCCGAGCATTATGGAAGCCCGATATGGTTTTGTGCCTGCAAGATACAAACGGCAAAGTTATATGTCAGCTGTTTCCCGACACTTGTCGACAGGCAATATCAAGCGGGTTACAGGTTCAGACGGAAAAGTTTGCCTCGAGCTTACATCAGGGGGGAATGTAGAAGTGAAACGCACCTTTCCACTCTTGGTTGCATCTGGCAAAAAATGGGATGGGAATTTCATGATGGTTATTTTCGACGTGCCTGAAACACACAAAAAGGTTCGGGATCGCTTGCGTGCCAAGTTGGGGGAGTTGGGGTTCGGCATGCTTCAAAAATCGATCTGGATCAGCCCCTACCATTTCGAAGAGGACATTCGCCAGTTTTTAAGAGCTCAGGATTTGGATGACATTGTTTACGTATTGGCCGCCAAAAAGCTTTGGGAGAAGGATTTCAAAAGGCTCGCCTTGAGGGTTTGGGAACTGGATAAACTTAACTCGCGCTATTTGGGAGTTATTTCGATATTGAGAGAAGGGGAGAGCGAGAGATTACAAAGCAAGAAGCATTACAAGCGGGCGTTCAATCTGTTTATGCAAACACTAGCCCTGGATCCACTGCTTCCTCAAGAGTTTCTACCCTCAGACTGGGCACGTGTTCCAGCTCTTAAACTTCTTAATTCTCTTGGTAAAATCTAAAAAAGCCATTCACAATATGGGGTTCGTGAATTATAGCGGAAAATGTTTAGCCTTGCTTGAAAGATCGCGATCGCGGGAAATAATGCAAGGCTAGATACGCGAAAATGGACGGAATCGGGGTGCAAGTTATCTAAGGTTAAGGAAAAGGTAAAAGATAGAGATAGATAGAGGTAAAGGATGGCAGACGCTAAACCTACAGGTGCTTTGTGGGAGGTAAATATATTTGCCATATGAGTAGCAGGCGAAAAACACCGTTAGGCACGATATACACAAAGTAATGTTATCGGTTGTGGATAAAGTGGACTATGGGTTTTGGTTAACCGAGCTCATTAAATGACCTGGAAGGCCTGTCGAAATTTTTAGCGCTGTGTTAAGGTCGTTCACAAAAATAAATTTTTTTAAATGGCGAACCATCATTTTTGACTAGAAGTTATTTCAAACCTTAACTGAATCAAGTGCACACACTCTGACCGCAGCATGACAGAAAAAAGCAGGATTTTTTGAAAGAGTCTCTTAATTAGAGTATGAGTACCAGAACATCTGCAAAAACACAAAGGTGAGTAAAATTAGTGTACATCTATATTTTTGCACAAGTCCGTAATTCTGAACAAGTCGAAAGACTCATTCGATTCACTCAAGGGTGACCCCTTGATTTCTGCCTGTCTCGCGTTTTGTGTAGCTTCGTTTCGCGCCCGACGGTGTTGATGTAGACTTTGGTGATGTACAACAGGATGACGGGAGTTTGGATAAAATTTGGTTTGTGAATAATTGTTACTGGTAGAATTAATATGATCACTAATATTGTGCAATAACCCCCAGTAGTTTGCTAAGTACGGCACAAGTTGTGAGGGCATATTTCAAGATAAGATAGTAGCAATAGTTCGCAAAACATCCCTATCTCGAAGAATTTGTCCGTGTCCTGTAAAAATCTCAGTTGCGCTGCCACCAAAAGGCGTATGACCCAGTTGCCAGCCAAGTTGAACCGGCTGTCCGTTAACCTCGTGCAGAGAGTTGTCAAGTAATGCCACGTCCGGGGTTACAAACCAATCGTCTGTATTTTCGAGTGTGAACACTTTTACGCTATTTCTTGCCAACTCCTGGACTTGTCCTTCGGCACGCGCCCTTCCAGATTGTCTTTCATAAAGATCGATTAGATATTCTGAAGTATCCTGGCCTATTTGCTCAGAAAGCCATTCGCGAATTGATTGAACACCCATCGCGGGGGTAACGAGCGTTGCCAAAAAACCCAGACGGTCCAAATTAACTCCCCCCAGCGGACTATCTAAAGTAATCACTGTTTCAACAGCATCCGTATGTCTTAAGGCCAAGTTGACTGCAAAATGCCCTCCCAAACTGTGGCCAATTATAATAATCTTAGTACGGGGAAATAACCTTTTATATCGCGTCAAAGATAAATTGAATCGGGATAAGTTTTGGGGAGGATAACGTTTTGTATGTTCCCCATCGTAGTTTTGGGGAACTATATCGTGGGTGTAAGGGGCAACCTCGACATTATATGTGCCGTTTAAAAACTGTGTATATTTCCAGCCGTGATTGGCCAAATAGCGCATGATCTTGTCCCAGGTTTCTGCGTGACTTTCGCTGTTTGTTCCATACCCGCTTATAAATAAAATCATTCTGCCACCGTCTCTTTGTGCTTCTTTGGGTGTTCCGTCCCAGTCCAGGAAAAAATCTTTTTCTCCAATTTGCTCTTCTCCCACTTCAACCGGTTGAAGTGCCCAATCAGGTACTATATGTTTTCTTCTGTCAAAACGCGAGTTGTTTATAAATTTATTAACATCTCTAACTGTGTAACGTTTGTTGTCGCGCAAATACCACCAAGTTTTTCCATCCGCGGTTACCAGATCTCCCAAAATAAATTTTAAATTTTCCCCTGTGGGCAAGGACTCTAACACATGATGCGGAATGGAAATTGCTTTTTGAGGCACGCCCACTTGAAGTAGTTGTGCGGTTTCTGTGCTTTCCAGTTGATGTAATTTTCCGTTTCTGGGCAGAAAAATTTCGTCCTTGGGCGTGCGGATCGCGGCTTGTTGTTGCAATACGAATAGCTGTGTGTCGCTGTAACCTGTGGCCACGGAGGTAATGTTAGTAGTCTTTAGCACATAGCCAGTTTCTAGGGAAATTGCATAAAGCGTTGGATTTTCAGGCCGTAAGGAAACACCACTGATCCAATCTGAATTAGTAAAAAGAGGCGGATCTGAGAGCAAGTATCGGCTGAATAATCTTACGTCGTCAAGTTTGATTTGTCTTTTGTTTTCCACCTTGCCTGTTTCCGCATTTACGACGCTTACAGTATAGACAGGCTGCATAATTCTGTTGTTAGAAATAAGTTCTACTGTAACCATGCGAAATCTAGTCTCATCTAAAAATACGACCTCTGTCCCTTGGTGCAAATTGCTTAGACTCGCGATGGTTCTTTTCCTGCCCATATTCTTGTCGAAAACCGAAAATGTTGCTGGTGTTTCAGTTTCAAGATAGACAAGAAAGCGGCCATCTGGAGAAAAACCAAAAGGTGTAGAACCTGTTCCAACGATTATAAACTGATCAGTTTCAGGACTGGTCATACAAAGTAAATTGCGATTCCTTCCGTCGGTGGTTATAAAAGCCACCATGGAACTGTCCGGTGACCATGTGTCAAAAGGATATCCTGTCATAGGTTGTCTCCACCGTGTGACGTTTTTTGTCTGCAGGTCAAAAAGCATCCGCCATTCTGTTTTTGCCTCAAGCATCCATCGGCCATTTGGCGAGAAGGTAACTGTGCCGCCTGAATAGTACTCGCTCCAGTATTGCTTTTTCTCAGGTAGAAAAAACAGTTTCCAGACAGGTTCTCTAGATGTTCCGTGGGTAACATTTACCCATTGGCTGTCTGGTGACCACCTAATATATGCTGTTTCGTCGCTGCCTGTGCTTTCGAAAATTTTTTCAGGGGGTACGTTTGGATTGGCAAGATTTGCCAGAAAAAGAGACGAGCGTCTCACCCTGGGTTCTGCACACCACAACGCTGCTGTTTCCCCATTTGGTGAAATTTTAGGAACGCCAAAAATATCTCCAACGGGAAGTTGGAATTGCTTTTCAACGCCTGTAAAAAGATTGGAAACAACAACTTTACCGCGTGTATCAAGTGATACCTGCTGGCCTAATAAAAATGGATCTGATGGGGCTTCACTTTGTTCAGTTAAAGTGGCAAAGTCGGGACGGAATCGTGGCAAAAGGACAAGCCCTGAAGCTTTATTAATAAGACCTCTGCGAGTAAGTTCGGCAGCAGCAGGCATGTGATTTTTAATTTAAAATGTATGTTGAAATTTTTCCGTCGGTGGTTGTCACCCACAGAACTTTTTCTACAATTTCTGCTTTTTTCATCTCCGGAGGAATAGATGCAAGTGGTTTGCTGACCTCTCCAGAAATTAAATCCATTTTGTAAAGAGAGTCAGCAACTATCCAAACAATATTGCTGGCAGTTAACATCTTTGCTTGAGAAGCCGGACCTAAACTTTGTGTCCAAATGGGTTTGGTTTTATCTTGGCTGGGGTTAATGCCATAAAAAACTAAAGACTGCGGAGTTTCAAAGTCAGAAGATTGGGGCCAATTGGTAAACGCAAAAGTTTTCCCGTCACCCCCAAGGTAGGTTAAAATGTCGGTTTCTTTCCAAGTCACAGAACGTAAAGCAAGTTTGCCATTTTCTGGATACATAGCATAAAGCAAGAATGATCTTTGCTTGCCTTCTAGTGTGTGGGCAAGCGCATTGGTGTTGTAGTAAAGTATTTCCTTAGCATCTGCTGAGCCGTAGTTCATGTAGCCATCGCTTCCAGAAGCGTCACGCGAAGGCGAAAGCCCAAATTCTCTGGGGTTTTTATAACTAGTGGATGAAGACCCAAATATTAGATGATAGTTGGTATAAGGGTAATATCTAATGTAAGGCACTGTTTCAGGTTTAAGACGACCCTCAGCTTTAATTGACAAAATAAGAGCCTGATCTAGGAGGTTGTAAACATCCTTTAGATATAGCCTATCGAAACTAGGATTGCAGTAACCAAGACATGTGGCATCTTTGTTTACCTCTGGGGCTTTGTTAAACATTCCCGGTGTAATTTTTCCTTCAAAAACGTTCTTACCAGTATTTAGGTCATATACTCTTACTAAAGCAACTTGAGAGGGCTCTTTTCCGGCAGAAGCTAACCCAAAGGTTTGTCCATCTTGAAAAAGAGTTACTAAATACTTTCCTTTGGTTGCATATACCCATTGATCTGTAGTTTCAGGCTTTGGATTTGCATCAACTTGCAAAACTGAATTACCATCTCGCATGCTCAGGACAAAAATTTGTTTTCCGGAACCGGCCAGCAGATATGTTTCTCCCGTTTCCAGAAGAGCAAATGAGGCTTGCTTTTCCCTTGTCCCCCAAAGTCTTTGCCCGTTATTTTTATCATAAACAGTGAAGCCATCCAGGGTTTCGGGAAGAGTAGCTTTGTAAGGAACGACCAACAAGTTTCCAACAAAACGAGGGATTGGGGAAAATTGAACAGGAAGTTGGTCTTTTGGAACGGCTTTGTATTCAGAAGGGAGAGTAGCAATTTCTTTTTTACTTTTAATATCAAAGAGGTGGAAAAGATTGTCGCCACTCATTAATGCTACAAATTTTTCACCATCTGCTGTGGCGGGTGTGCCCTGAGCTTCTGAACGCCAGGCAGTATTTAGGTTACGGTCTACAAAAGCAATTCGTCCTGTAGAGTCTCTTACTATCATTTGTTCGCCGGTTAACAGAGGGGACGTTTGAGCAGCGTTTTTTGTATAGGAATTATCTGGTTCTTTAATTGTCCAGACAGAGCCGGGGATAGGTTCTGCGCGGATAACGGCGGGTTGGGAAAGTGTGGTTGGGGCTACAGTTGGTCTTGAATCAGGACGAGGGGTTTTCCCGGAAGTTGCGGGGGTACAAGCTGTGGCCTCACTAAAAATTAGTGCGCCTGCGAAAGCAACAGCACGGAAACGTTCCGCCCAGGGCATAATTATTTCTATTCCCCGCTATAGTATTTGTCAATAGACAATTCTTACAATTTTTATACATGTTTGCCCCTTGACAGGGTTCGTGGGGGTCTGATATGTTTCTTTACAGAAGTTACTGTAAATGGCTCCTAGAACCCGCTTAGCTTTAAAAATTGATGAACTGCCAGATCTCCTCACTGTTCGAGAGGTGGCAGAAGTTTTACGTGTCTCGCCTTTAACGATTAAGCGCTGGGGCAAAAAGGGCAAACTCCCCGCTATCCGCATCAACTCCCGCGGTGACCGCCGCTACAAAAAAGAAGCCGTCCTCTGGCTTCTGGGCATACAACCTAAAGATATGGAGTAACAGCCTCAAAAGTGGTAAAATCAACCCTACCTGCAATGAAAAAGATATTATTTGGCTTGGCTACCAGCTTTGCTGTTTTTTTGCTGTTTGCACTTTTTGCCCAGGGTGCCTTTTTGGCATCTCCGGTCCCTGACACTTTGGAATTCAGGCAAGCTTTGGAAGCGCAAAATATCGGGTCAGCTTTGGGAAGTCCAATTAAGTATGCGATAAGAAATGCAATTTCCTCAGGTGTTTCAATTGCTACAATAGTTTTGCTTTTGCTCCTTCCTGTAGTTACGGCATTTATTGCAGGCGCGCGCCACCTTGTAGGTTTGCGCGGTTTTGGTATTTTTTTCCCGGCTTCTTTGGGGGTAGTTTTTGCCGCAATTGGCCCGATATCTGGAATCGCATTGTTTTTATTAATAGTTCTGATATCTACAGCTGTCCGGACATTTTTGAAAAAAATTAAGGCCAGGCTTGCATATCTTCCTCGCATGTCGCTTATCCTTTGGCTTGTTTCCCTATCTGTTTTAGGTGTGCTTTTTGCCTCGCCGTATGTAACTGGTCTAGACTTTGCCAATATCTCAATTTATCCGGTTTTGATTATGGTTTTGCTGGTTGAAGAATTTACCCGTGTTCAGCTTGGGAAAAATATTGAATTTGCTGCGTCGTTAACTTTTGAAACGTTAATACTGGCCGTTTTGTCGTTCGTTATTTTATCATACCGGCCCTTGCAGCTTTTTGCGCTTTTGCATCCGGAACTGGTTTTGGCTGCTGCATTCCTTTTCGACGTTTTCTTGGGCCGCTATATGGGTCTGAGATTGTTGGAAATGTGGAGATTTAGAACATTGCTACGTAAGTAAAATTTTCAAATAGCAAACTACAAGATACAAACAAGCACCAAATCCAAAAAAACAAATTTTATGAAATTGTCGTCTATTCTCGGTCTTAATGCCCGAAACGGTCTCTTTGCCAATAACTCCTCAACAGGGAGGAAAATTGCGCGTTCCAAGATACTCACCAAACGTGTTTTGGGCAAGATGGGCATTCCGACTCCGGAACTTTATAAAGTTTTTAGAAAAAATGAAGACATTGTCAATTTTGATTGGGGCAAGCTTCCCCCCTCTTTTGCCTTAAAACCCAGCAAAAGTTCTTACGGTGACGGGATTATTATAATACGCAAAAAGTCAAATGATGGGAAAGCGTGGGTGACAACACAAAGAAAAAAGTTAAATTCTTCGGATTTTAATTTCCATATTTTAGACATTTTAGAAGGCGCCTATTCTATCGGGAGTGTTCCGGATGTGGCCTTTTGCGAAGAGTATGTAGGAAGGCATAAAATTTTCCGGCGGTTTGCTTATCGGGGAACACCAGATATCCGTATTATGGTTTTTAACCGTGTCCCCGTGATGGCTATGTTAAGGTTGCCCACGCGCGAGTCTGGGGGTAAGGCTAATCTTCACAAAGGCGCAGTAGGGACAGGTATAGATTTGGAAACTGGAATAACAACAAGTGCGGTTTATCATGGGGAACCAATTTATTACAAACCAGGCACCCAAAACGGGGGGAATCGGAATTCGTATAAATTATCTGGTTTAAAAATTCCTCATTGGAACCATATTTTAGAAATTGCGGTTAAAGCGCAAATAGTATCAGAATTAAATCTTGCGGGGATAGATATTGTTTTACACCCCGAGCGCGGCCCTTTGGTTTTAGAAATAAATTCCCAGCCTGGCTTGCAAATTCAACTTGCCAATCTTTCGGGTTTGAGAAAACGCTTGGAGCGTGTTGAAGATTTAAACATTCTAGACGCAGAACACGGTGTTAAGGTTGCTAAAGCGCTTTTTCATGGTAATTCTGGCTTGAAAAAGAGGTTGAAAACAGAAGAGTTAAGTGTTGGGATTTTTGAGAAAGTAAAAGTTAAAGGTAATGGCAAAAAAGGAAAAGTTTTGGCAGCAAAAGTTGACACGGGAGCAAAAAGCACAGCTATTGATCGCACACATGCTTGGAGTTTGGGGCTTTTGGAAAAAAATAATGTGCTTTGGGATCGCAAGTTTTTGAGTTCCTTAGGTGAGCAAAAAAGGCCTGTTGTCAATATCACTTTTTGGCTTGCAGGGAAAAAGATAACTACCCAGGCCGGAGTTGCCGACCGGAAAAGACTGAAAACTCCTATGATTATTGGCCGACGGGATTTAACAGGGTTTGTAATTGACCCAAATAAAACAAATCGGAATTTGTCTTCAACTTCGTATAAGAAATGAAAATTCTAATTTTGGTTGGCGGTGGGACAAAACATTTACAACCTTTTGTGAAAGCGGGAGTTTGGCTGGGAGTTGAAGTCGTGGCTGCTTCTTTTTCGCAACTTGAATACTCCTCTGGAGATTGTGTTTTAAGAATTAGCGGAGAAGATCTGAAAAATTTTGACGTGATTTATATTAGATTAGTAGGAGAACGCTCTGAAGATGCAGCAATTGTTGCCCAGTACGCAGTTGAAAATAAAATTCCACTTGTGGACAGTATCTTTGCAAGGGGACCCGTGGCACATGCACCGCTTAAGAAATCGCTCGAAACTCTTTTATTAGTAAAAGCAGGAATACCTATGCCGTGCACAATCTTTGGATCGCTGGCACTTTTACTATTTAAAGCGCCTAAAGAATTTGGATATCCCTTTATTGTTAAAGGCACGTACGGGAAACAAGGGCATGCCGTGTGGCTGGTTAAAGATAAAGGAGAGCTAGAGGAGATCAAGGGACGATTAGAGGACTTGGAAAAAGAAGGGAAAAGGTTTTTAGCGCAGGAATTTATAAAGATCACACAAAGGGAAAGGGTATTTGTAATTGGCGGCAAGGTTATGAGTAGTGTGACATTGCCCACAAAATGGCGGCGTTATGTACAAAGTCTCGATATCTCGCGCCTTGCAAGGGGTCCCCTTGCAGAACAGGAAACTTGCAAGTTGGCGGTTAAGGCGGCGAAAGTATTAGGAATTGATGTAGCCGGAGTTGATGTCATTCGCGATAATGAAACGGGGAAGGTTTATGTTTTGGAAGTAAATTCTGCTCCCCGCTGGGCAAAGTTTCAAAAAGAGACAGGGATTGAAGTTGAAGAGGAAATATTAAAGTATCTGACCACTTTAACCGGATAAAGTGCCTTCAAACAAAAATCCCCGCGGGATGCGGGGAATTTCTGTATTAAGAGATCCTTCGCTGTTGCTCAGGATGACACGCCGAGTGTCATTTTAGCTCAACGGTAGCTCCTGCTGCTTCGAGCTTTTCTTTTGCAGCTTTTGCTTCGTCTGCTTTAACGTCCACTACTACTTCTTTAGGAGCAGCTTCGGCTAAATCTTTGGCTTCTTTCAATCCAAGATTGGGATTGATTTCGCGCAAAGCCTTAATAACTGCAATCTTGTTTGTTCCTGCATTTGCCAGGACTACAGTTTGAACTCCTGCTCCGCCTGCTGCTGCTTCAGCACCATTTCCTGATGCCTCCCCATTTGCGGGTGCTGCCGGGGCTGCGGCTGCGACTGGCATTGCAGAGACTCCAAGTTCTTCCTGGAGAGTTTTTACCAGCTCGGCCACTTCCATTACGGAAAGACCTTTGATTTCTTCGACGAGTTTTTCTAAATTTGCCATGAAATTCACCTCCTTCGGTTGGGTTACCCTTGTGCTAGTTTTTTTGCTCTCTGGTCTAAGATATAAACTAGAGATTGTAAGTTAGCATTAAGTACGCCTACCAAACCGTATGCTGGTCCGATAAGTGTTCCGACAAGCTGGCCGTAAAGTGTTGTTTTGTTGGGCAATTTGGAAAGAATATCAAGTTTTTGGGCATCAATTATCACATTGTCAAAAACTCCGAATTTGAGTTTTGGTAAAGATTTTTCTTTAGCGAATTTTGCTAAGGATTGAAGGGGAGCAACTTCGTCATCTTTGGCTAAAACAATTGCTGTTGGGCCGTCTAATGCACCCGTGGGGACTTCGTGGTTTTTTCCAAGCGCCAGATTAAGCAGGGTGTTTTTTACTACGGTGAATGTCCCCCCAACTTTGTTCAGTTCTGCTCGCAAGGCTTGGAGATCTTTGACGGTTAAACCTTGATAGCCAACGACTGTTGCTGATTTTGCGCGAGTCAAGTTCCCTGAAAGAGTTTCCAAAACTTCAACTTTTTGTGCTTTTTTCATTTTTAAAAAGAAAAACCTCGGCATTACCGAGGTGTACAAAGTGCAGTAGCGGAATTTATTCCGCGCTTACACACTACGCGAACTGAAGTTCGCTATTACTTCCTCGGCGGGGCTTGCTTTTCTGCCCGCTGTCTTTGGATATACGTATTGTACTATATAAAAACTACTTTACGCAACAACGACCTTGATTGACGGTCCCATAGTTGCGGCGATTACAGCTTTTTGAATATTGCGTGCGCCGACAGCATCAGTAATAACTTTGAAATTTTCTTCCAGCTCTTTCTCCGGCTGGTCAATTTTTCCGATTGTGGTATGGACAAGCGGAGCCTTGGCCTCAGACTTTACTTGCAAAGAATTACCGCCAAATTTTTTGGCTGCCTCTTCGGGATTGTCCGAAATTGTTCCGTTTTTAGGATTGGGCATCAAGCCCCTTGGCCCCAAAATTCGAGCAAAAGGCACAAGTTTTGGCATCATCGAAGGATGCGCAATCAATACATCAAAATCAATTTTGCCACTTTGCATTTTTGTGACAGTTTCGTCGCTTGCCACCTCAACCTTTTTGGTTTTTCCGCATGAGTAGGGAAGATCTAAAATTTTGTTAATGCTGCCTTTTGTTAAAACTATATGAAGTTGGACTGGTCCACCGAATTTTGCGTATGAAGCCACTTTAACTAATTGAAGTGCTTCAGGAAGTGGATAAGACTTTTCCGCGTCTACTTTACTTTTTGCTTCCTGGTACTTTTTGCCTCTGACTTTCTTAAGTTTGGCAAGTCGGGGAGATTTAGGGGAATTAGAAGTGCCAGCCTCCACAGCAACCCCAACTTTTTTTGGAGTTTCTGCTATCGAATCGTCAATTATTTTTGTTTTAGTTTTGGACATATTTTTCGTCATTCCTGCGGAGGTAGGAATCTATTTAGATAGTTCCCCGCTTTCGCGAGGATAACAGCTTATGTTGTCACTTTTACTCCCATACTCCTTGCTGTTCCCGCAACAATTTTGGCTGCCGCGTCAACATCAGTAGTATTCAAATCGGGAAGCTTGGTTTCGGCAATTTTTCTCAACTGTTCTTGGCTTAAAACGCCAACAGGTTGTTTATTGGGCGTGCCGCTGCCTTTTTCAAGTTTTAATTCCTTCTTGATTAAAGCAGAAACGGGTGCAAGTTTTGTCTCAAAGGTAAATGACCGGTCTTCATAGACTGTAATGACCACAGGAACAATGTTGCCTTTTTGACTGGCTGTTTTTTCGTTGTAAGTGCGCACAAAATCCATAATCGGGATTCCATGTTGACCAAGAGCTGTTCCAACAGGTGGAGCAGGAGTTGATTCCCCGGCCGGTAAGTTTAGTTTAATTAGTGTTTTTATTTTTTTGGTTGCCATATGTTTAAAATTCCAAGCTCCAAATTACAAGAAACAAACAATTTTTCAAAATTACAAATCTCAAAATATATTGGGAATTTCAAGGTTTGTGATTTGTTTGTATCTTGGTGCTTGGGACTTGCACCTTCTTGATTTTCTTATACTTTTGCAATTTGCAAAAAGTCTAATTCCACAGGTGTTTCCCTACCGAAAATGGACACCATAACCTTAACCTTTCCTCTTTCTTCATCCATCTCGTTAATTGTTCCCAAAAATTCTGTAAACGGACCGTCTGTAATTTTGACCGCCTCGCCGACAGAAAAACGAACTTTATATCTTGCCGCAGGGGCTGAAGTAAACTTCTCAATATTGGAAACTTCGGCTTTGGAAAGGGGAGTGGGTTTATTGCCTGCGCCCACAAACCCCGTTACTCCTTGCGTTGTACGGACAGCAAGCCAAGCGTCCTCGTCCAAAACCATCTTAACCAAAATATATCCCGGGAAGATTTTTTCTTTAACGGTAACTTTTCGTCCCGAGCGGATAACTACGCGGTCTTGAGTAGGGATTAAAACTTCAAAAACCTTCCCTGTCAAACTCATCGTCTCGATTCTTTGCCTTAAAGACTCAGCAACACGAGCTTCATGGCCGGAAGGTGTGTGGACAACATACCAGCGGGCGCGGGGATCATCAGTTTTGGAAATGACAATATGCCCGGAAAGCTTTTTTGAACCTGCGCCGCGTTCTTCCAAACCGGTAGCGGCTGTTGGAGCCGCGGTTGTGTCGGCTTTTGCGGCGGGAAGTATTTTGGATTCCTCTTCTGAAACACTTGTCATTCTGGCCGTAGAGCTCGCCTCGCTGCGAAGCGGGCCGGAATCCAATTGTATGGATCCCGCATCAGGTGCGGGATGACTGGAGGCTTGTTCCTCAGTTTTACTGAGTTCTTCCTCAGCTTCGACTGGCAAATTTTTTGTATCGTCAGACATATCTGAAAAAAATTTTCAATTTCTAATTTTCAATGAATTTTCATTGATTCAATGATCAATTGAGACATTGAATGAAAATTGTAAAATTGTAAATTATTTAAATAACAGTTTATTCAAAACCGTTGTAAAAACGTAATCCAAACCCCCTATATATAATCCTACAATTAGCGATATGGCAATAACCAGTACTGTTGCTTGGATCGTTTGAGCGCGTGACGGCCAGACAACTTTCTTAAGTTCGGCAATGACCTCGCTTAGGAACATTATCGGGTTCATACCTTAATTAAACAACAAAGCTCGCATTATTGCGAGCTCTTGTCAAGTATTTTAACACTGTCACTCTGGCTTGTCCAGAATCAAAAAAAGTGACCGGGGAAGAACAACTTTGCGAACACGAAACGCGCCATCCCAAGTTATTGGGAGCCCTCGCCGATCGAGATGCAAATAGAGAATAGTATGCCGAAGAAGAAAAAGCAAGGAGAGTAACTCAGTGGTGGAAGTGTCATTCCCGCAAACGGCGGGGCGGGAATCCAATCAATTGTCATCTCGACGACTGCAAGGAGGAGAGATCTCTCGGTTTTGCCAAGTGCCGGCCGGTACCTGGCTGCGCCTCGAGATGACAATAGATTCCTGCATCCGCAGGAATGACAGGGGATCAGTGGGAATTCGCTTTGGATCCGTGTGAATCGTCTTAACAAAAAAAGACCCGGCGGCTGGAGAACTTGTATCACACTTGGAAGGTGCAAACAGTATTCTCCAGCTGGCCGGGTGGGTGCGAACGGTGGTGGTGTGCGAGCCGTCGCTAGGGGACGATGTGCCGCGCCTTGATCTTCTTCAGAAACTCGTACATCCCCAAGACATTCATAGGCAAGGAACCTTTCGCGTCCGTCCGTTGTGTCACGCCGACTGGGAGTTTTGAAGCCGAAGCTTCAAGCAGTCCCGCCCGGCGGAGTGTCAGCCATAGGCTGCCCCCTTTCAAATTTGGTTAGCTGGTGTCAACAAGTTCGGAGCGGTTGCGCTTTTGGCCAGGCCTCGAGACGACGAACCACTCTATTTTGTCTTTAGGGGACCCGTCCGGGTCCTACTACTGAAGACACCAGCGTCACCGCTCAAGGTACACCCTTCTTACAGGGAATTAAAGAAATTGTAGGAGGAAATTGTACCGTTGTCAACCCTGAAATTTTAAGCAAAAAAAGACCGGCTAGAGGGTGGTTTCGCAATTACGATATGCAAGACCATCATAGCCGGTTCGGCTTTAAACTGGGCTTATCCCGGTCGACTGGGTCGGAATCGAACCGACGATCTCTACCCTGGAAGGGTAGTATTCTACCGTTGAACTACCAGCCGAGTGCGGGTTGGCCAGCCGGGCGGAGTCCTTGAGTAAGCCACCTTCTGGGTGGTTTGGCCGAAGCAGACACTTCCGCATCTGCCCAAAACCTCAAAGTGCCACCCGGCTGGGCGTCCTGCCCCGGTCGCGATGGGCTACGCGGCGCCGGCGGGCACGGTGATCGCGATATTCACATATGTGCACTTGAGAACGGACGAGTTCACGTTGTGTGCGTTTCCTTTTTGCGTGTTTGGTTTCTCGACGGTTGGTTAGCTTGCCACGATGTGGTTGCGCTCCATGCGCGGGCTAGTTCGGTCCCACTTCATGCCGGTTCCTCCATGCCAGATTTTCTAGGGCAATGCTTTGCGAAGCCCCAGGCTTCTTGCGTTCTACCCATTCGCTTTGATGGGGACGCAATTAGGATTGCTCTGGCTTGACAACCCAACAGCTCAAGGGGTCCGTAAAAACGGACACCCGGAGCTATCGGGTTGTTTTTGGAGTTTCAGTAAAGCCTATTAAGTTGTATGTTACAGAGCAAAAAACTCGTTTTTGGGGCGAGTTAATTAAAAATAATTATACATAGGGTTATGAGCAAATGTCAATACCCTGTAGTTGGTGGCTAGGTTATAGGATGTAGGTAGCGGGAGAAAGGAGAGTGGTGGGGATAGTTATGAGGGTATTCGGGTTGTCATTCTGGGGAGCGTTAGCGACGCCAGAATCGAATCTGGACAAGTCAGGATGACATTGCTGTCATCTCGAGGCATAGCCGAGAGATCTC
>CAYYLO010000021.1:0-14325 GCA_964472675.1 uncultured Gammaproteobacteria bacterium
ATGCGCTGGCTGCCATTCATCCTTTTGTTGAAGGTAATGGTAGAACATCTCGTGCATTTGCTACATTGATACTTTTTTCTGAGGGGTATGATATAAGGAGGCTTTTCTCGCTGGAGGAATATTTCGACCGTGACGCAGAAAGTTATTACCGTGCGCTAATTACTACATCTTCCCAATCAAACGACTTGGTTGAGCGGGATTTAACCTTTTGGTTAGAGTACTTTACTCTTGGGTTATCGATTGAGCTTTCAAGAGTTAAAGAAAAGGTTCGCAAGTTATCAATTGATTCCCGTGTCAAAACAAAAAGAGGAGAGCAGCTTTTGTTAACTGACAGGCAAATAAAGATAGTTGAATATTTATCGCAGAACTCTGTGGCTATAATGTCTCAACTTAAAGATTTGTTCCCGGACTACTCAGATGATACAGTATTAAGAGATATTCAGGCGATGATTTCCAAGGGGATAGTTAGTAAAAAAGGAAGAACAAAAGGAGCAGTATACGAGCTTAGTACCTAAGTTTAAGTTTACAAGCACCAAGAAACAAACAAATCACAAGTAATTAAATTCCAAACGGTTCAGGGTTTGAGATTTGGAACTTGTTTGTATCTTGTAATTTGTTATTTTTATGAGGCCGACTGATCCACAATTCCTATATATGATCCTTATTTTACCAGGCCTTTTTGGTTTAACTCTTGTGGGAGAGGGAATCTCAAAACTTTTGCACGAAGAGTCCGGCGGCTGGATCTCTGTTATCTTTGGGATTATATTCATTGCCGTTGTGGTTTTTGCTTTTCTGTTTTTCAAAACGATTCTTGCATGATATCAATTGAGAAAGTCAAAACTAAAGGCAGAGAGCTGATAACTGCTGACAATACCCCTTCTTGACAGGCTTGACTAAGTGATGTATATTGATGATGTATGTTAAGAACACAAATTTATTTACCGGAGGACTTAAGGAATAGAATTAACAAGTATCGTGGAGAAGAGAGTATGTCTGAGTATATTCGAAGAGCTGCAGAAGAAAAGATAATAAAAGATAAAAAGAAGAAGCAAGACCTTGAAAAGTTGGCTAAGGAAGTAACCTCTGGGGTTGAAAAAAGTGGGTGGGAGGGGATAGACGCAGTTGCCTGGCAACATGATTTAAGAAAAGCTGAAGATGAGCATTGGATTAAGAGATGGAATGAGGCGACCAGAAAACTAAAGAAATAATGTACCTGCCTGATACTAATATTTTTATCTTGGCTCTGAAAGGACAGCAACCTGAAGCACTTTTTCTGCAAAAAGCGATTTCTAGAAAAAAATTGGCTATCTCGACTATAGTAATTGGAGAATTTTACAGCCTAAGTAGTGACGAAGAGAATCTAAAATTTGAGCGTATTCTCAAGCAATTTCCTGTATTAATAGTGGATGAAGAGGTTTCTAAAATAGCAGGAGAATATAGGAAACAATTTTTAAGAAAAAGTAAAAGGATTTTTCTTTTAGACTGCTTGGTTGCTGCCCAGGCAAAGATTCATGGTTTAAAGGTCGTAACAAACAATATGAAAGATTTTCCGATGAGGGATATTAAGATTATTTCTCCGTAAAGACTAATGAAATTTTCAGAACTTGCCGAATATCTTCAAAAACTTGAAAATACTTCTTCAAGAAACGAGATCACAAAAATTCTTGCGGATTTATTTAAGATTTCCGCGGATAGTGAAATAGACAAAATTTGCTACCTTGTTTTGGGTAGAATCGAGCCGGCGTATACAGGAGTAGAGTTTAATTTTGCCGAGAAAATGATGATTCGTGCGGCGAGTATGGCTTACATGACAGATGGGGTACAAATACTTAAAGAATACAAACAGAAAGGGGATTTGGGAAATGTTGTGGAAGAGCTGGCACACGCAAAACAAACGGTAAACGGCAAACTTTCTGTGGAAGAAGTATATGAACGATTGCATAAAGTGGCAGAGGAAGGAGGAAAGGATTCGCAGGAGAGAAAGCTTTCGGGTGTGGCGCAACTTTTGAAAGAAGTTGATCCGCTTTCAGCAAAATATATTGTGAGAATCCCCTTGGGAAAACTTCGTCTGGGCTTTTCTGATGCCACAATTTTGGACGCGCTTTCTCTAGTGAAAGTTGGGGACAAAAGTGCCAGGAAAGTAATAGAGGGTGCATATAATGTGGCGTCTGACATAGGCAGGATTGCCCAACAGGTTAAAAACCACAGCTTGGAATATTTGGGAAAAGAACACGCAGAGCCTGGTGTTCCTGTGCGAACATCACTTGCCGAGCGCCTGCCTTCTGCTGCCAAAATTATAGAAAAAGTTGGGCCGTTAGTTGCTGTAGAGCCCAAAATGGATGGGTTTAGGGTGCAAATTCATATTGGGGAGATTGGGGGGATCAGGGATGTTAGGGTGTTTTCAAGAAACCATGAAAATACAACCGCGATGTTTCCCGAGATTGTCGGAGCAGTCAAAAAATTACCTGTAAAGGATGCGATTTTTGACGGAGAGGCGATTGGTTATAATCCTGAAACACAAAAATTTGCACTTTTTCAACAGACCGTCCAGCGCAAGAGAAAATACGATGTAGATGTTAAGGCTGGCGAGATTCCCTTGAAAGTTTTTATTTTTGATGTGTTGTACTTAAATGGTAAAGATGTCATGTCCAGACCCTTTAGAGAGCGCAGAAAGCTTCTTGAAGATGTTGTTGGCAATCGGGTAGGAACAATAATGTTGACCCGACAAATTGTTGTTGATAATACAAATGATCTGAAAACCGCTTTTGATGAATATATCAAAGAAGGTTTGGAGGGGATTGTAGCCAAAAAGCTGGATGCGGCGTATCAGGCAGGCGGTAGAGGATTCCACTGGGTGAAGTATAAAAGACACACCGAAGGAGAGGTTGCCGATACCATAGATTGCGTGTTGATGGGTGCTTACCGTGGAAGAGGGAAAAGGGCAGGTTTTGGCGTTGGCGGATTTTTGTTGGGCATACTGGGTTTGGACAACAAATTTTATTCCCTTTCTAACTTAGGGACAGGGTTGACAGACGAGCAGTTTAGGCAAATGTACAAGATAGTAGAAGAGTTGAAAGTTGGCACTAAGCCGGACTCCTACGAAGTCCCTTCTGTTGTTGTCCCCGACATTTGGGTGCGTCCAAAAGTTGTGTTGGAGATACTTGCGGACGAGATTTCAGTTTCTCCCCGGCATGCTGCAAAGTACTCCTTAAGATTCCCCCGTTTGGTCAAAATAAGAGACGATAAGTCGCCAGAACAGTCAACGTCTGTACATGAGCTTAAGCAACTGTACAAAATGCAAAATGGTAGCAACTGAGTAAAAAAGTGATTTTCACAATCTCACCCGATAGTTAAATTTTGTTTCCGTAAAAAAAGCGAAAGGAATTTGTATGAAATTGGTAATAGGTTTAGGCAATCCAGGAGAAAAGTATCAAAACAACAGACACAATGCGGGGCACTTGCTGCTCGATACGCTCGCATCAAGAATTTCCAATTTCCAATTTTCAATTTTCAATAAACTGGAAGCAGAAGTGGGAAAAGCGGGACAAGATGTGTTGTACGCAAAAAATCAGACATTCATGAACGAATCGGGGAGGGTGGTCAAAAAACTCATCGATTTTTACAAAATTCTTCCCCAAAACTTGTACTTGGTATATGATGATCTTGATATACCTTTGGGCAGTTACAAGATTGTTCAAGGGCGCGGTCCAAGGCTTCACAACGGGGTGGAATCTGTAAAAAATGCATTGGGCACAGAGAATTTTTGGCATGTGAGGATAGGGGTTGAAGGCAGAGACAGAGGAAGAGACAGAGTGTCTGGGAAGGACTATGTTTTGCAAAATTTTACAGAAGAAGAAAAAAGGAGGCTAAAGGAGGTTATAGGAAAAATAGAGGAGGATTTGCGTGGCAGGTTTTGATTCAACAGCAGATATTTTAAAACGCTTCAATCCAGTTGAGGATAAATACATCTCAAGGGAGTTTCAGAAATATGCGTATGATTTAGCGTCGGAGTTGGGCGATGAAAAACACAAGAGCCTCTATATGCGGCTTGCTAAAACGACTCCGCGGCAGCTTCTAGAACAGGCCAGATATTTTGTCAAAGATGCTGCACATGTAGAAAACCGAGGCAGGCTCTTCATGTGGAAATTAGCCCAGCTGAAGAAGGAATTGGGGAAGGGAAGGCGGTAATGGTTGGTGTCGTCTGTTGGAGTGCGATAATGGCGCTTCTTGTTTGGTCTGTGAGGTTTTCAAGTGCTAGGGCATTTTCTAAGGAAAACCAGCCGTGTCTTTGATGCTCTTCGTTTAAGTTTAGTTCTCCTCCTGTAACCCAGGCTAAATGATATTGCACGATGTAAAATCTACCATTCCACTCGCCAGAAGTAGTGTAAACCGGCTTATCATCAAAGCCCACTTTTAGACCGGCTTCTTCCATTACTTCTGTTGGGAGAACATCGCCAGTTGCCTGGCCAGGTTCACGTTTGCCCCCAAACGCTTCCCATTGGTTGGCGGCCCAACCGTCATTTGCAGCTCGCAGGCCTAAAAGGACACATCCCGCGCCGTCCAGAATGAGTGCTCTGTAAACCTCAATGCGCGGCAATGTGCTTTCTTTTCTTTCGGTGATCACTACACGGGATTCTAGCAGGTGCGCTTGAAAATACAAGCGCGCAGGCAATTGCGCTAGTGCATATACTTATTGTGCAATAATATGCGTTTAAAGAGGGAATTTTTTGCCAGAGGGGCGGAGGAAGTGGCGAGGGATTTATTGGGGAAAATGATGGTCAGAAGATTCTGGCCAAGCCAGAATGACAAATGTAAGGAAATCAGGGGAGTGATTACAGAAACAGAAGCGTACCTTGGAGAGCATGATTTGGCGTCACATGCAAGGTTTGGGAAAACAAAAAGGACGAAGGCAATGTATGGAAACCCGGGAACAGTTTATATGTTTTTTACATATGGAGTGCATTGGATGTTGAATATCGTTTGCGCAAGAAGGGGGGATCCTCAGGCGGTGTTGATAAGGGGAGTTAGGATAATAGGGGAAGCAGGGGAGGAAGAAAACATCAGTGGGCCAGGGAGGCTGACAAAATGTTTGCAACTTGATGGAAGCTTCTATGGGGAGAACCTGGAGACGAGCAACCGACTTTGGGTCGACCGCCGCCACGATTCCTGGCGACCGCCGGGGCCCCGAATTGCCGGAGGGGAGATCAGCCGGTTCTGGGTGCTGGCCACGACAGCCGCGGCGGTCTTTGCTCTTAGCTATGTACCATCGGTCCCCGGCCCGTACGGGGAGCCGCTAATGCGGCGCCTAGTCGTCGGCGCTCTCGGCGCCTTCCTCTGCTTGGCTGTATGGCGAACTGACTTCACGCGAGCTATATGGAGGTTAAGAACGGCAACACATGTAGTTCGCCGCTGGCTCATCCACCAGTTCAAGCATCCGTGGGTGACCTCGGAAGATGACATAGAACCGGTTGACACAGCCGCGGCAGCAGAGTATGTTGGAGCCACGACATCAAAAGAGCGGCCGGGGCTCTGGACAGCAGAGATTTGGCCGCAGATCAAGTACGAGATTGAACTGAAGGTCCAGTTTCCCCCTGAGAACATAGGGGTACTGGGTCCATGTGCTCGATGCGGCACGGTGCCATCCTCAGTCAGAGTGACTCACCGATTCCACTGGGGTCACACCGCCGTTCTTGAGTGCCGCGTGCCGAACACGCCAGCGCTGCAATGCGCGTGTGGGATCTCATTCGAGGATGAGGCAGCATGGCCGCTGAAGGACGCCGCTCGCAGTGTACGGCGCGTTTTCGAGTTTGACGCTCAGGACGCACGCAAGCGACTTCAACCCATTTGCTCCGACGACGATCTGGACAAGCTGGCCTCCTTTGCCGCATTATTGCGCGAGCGGCGGGGGTCGCCTCAGCGAGGGGATGCCGCCATCCCCGGCCCCGCCTTCGCAGCAGTGAGAGCCACGCGGCAATAGGCCGCCGTCACTTGTCCCGTTCATCGTTCACGCATCGGAGCATGTCGGTTCGTGCAAAAGCACGCCCCAGCACACCCAGACACTGACGATGACCGCCGTTCAGCATACCGTCGCTTCATCGAGGCGGCTAATCGGCGGCTCGCCGCTTACGAGCACCAGGCACGTGGCCGTACGGCTAACAACGAGGAGGATGGAAGCTGGATACCGGCCACCGTCCGCGAGAGCAGTCGCCGGATTGCCCTTGTCGTGCGAGGTTACTGCAGTTCCGCCGACGACACTCGACTCGACAAGATCGCGTACCTGTTCCGGCGGACTCACGACGTTCTTTACTTCAACTACCTCGGCCACGACGCCAACACGCCCTATACGCGCGCCGATGCCATGTGGCCCAACATCAGTAGCATGCGTCAACTGGCCGAGAGGCTCCAGGCATACTTCACACGATACCCAATGGCCCGTTTCGATCTTATCTGCCATTCATTTGGGGGAATGATTTTGGCCTATACTCTGGATAGGGCCAAGGCCACTGCCTTTTACGAGCGCATTAACCGAGTGTATCTGTTAGCATCCCCGATACACATGGATGCAGGTCTTCTTCCCGATCTGCCCGCTAGTGGGCGCCGTCGGTCCGGTATCTGGACACTTCTAGATGATTATAACGTTATAATCGGTGATCTTCCTCGGCTTAATAGGCTTGTTAGCATCCACTGTGTGGACGGGCACGACGAACTTGCCTTTTACGATGACACATGCCTACGTGAATATGAGCAAAATGCATTCGGAAATAGTTGCCGGGAAGTAGATAATGATTGTGACCACTTTACGATACTGGACTCTGCTTGCGCGATATCCATCATCTCTTCCGTGCTGAATAAGGATCTTGGCTGGCGCTCCTTTATGGGCACGCTTGTTGCTTGGATTCGGTTCTGGGGCAAAGGTCAGCAGCATCAACGTAAGGGCCAGGTGTGAAGGACTGCGGTCTGGAGAGGGGCCGGAAGACTCCTGAAGCGGGCCGTGCCGTTAACCCGCTCACGTAGATGACGCAGGCTTCAGATGAGGCTGGCCCGTGCTCGATTTTCCGCGTGCGAGAGGGATGTCGAACTAGGGGGCGTGTACTATATCAGAATCAGACGCGGCTTCTTGACCGAGCGCGACCTTCAGTCGGCGGACGTGGGCAACGCCAACGTGAACACCACGTTGCCGAGGGCGTCTGGGTCCCACCGCGCCGGACTGAAGCAGCGGGGGAAGGCCGGAACATGCCGCCAGGATCACCCCCGTCACCGTGTGGCGCCCCGCGTACCGGAGCCAGTCAGTGACCGAATAGTAGAAGGTCTAGTAGGGGCGGTGAAGCGCGGCGCCAAGGTCACCAAGAGAAGGGCGCACCAGGGTACCATCGATCGATGGGAGCATGGCTTCCTCCGGAGCGCTGCGAGCTCGACACTCACAAAGCTCCCGTAGAGGCCATGCCCTCTGTCTTCACCCGTCAGGAACAGCAGAGCTCGGAGCTCGCTCTAGGGTGAGCCTGCAAGTCACATACGGCCTGGCTAGTCGTGAATCACACCGTTTTGGACTCTACGCCACTGCCTGTCATCCTCGACCAGTGCTCGAGTCCAGCCAGCGATGAGCCGCAGCGCGTTTCTTGCCAGTGGCATAAGCGATTCGGGCGGGGTCACGCCGCGCCGCTGAGCCAGGAGGCTATCACCCTCTGCGTATTGGATACACTCATATGCCCGCAACACACCCAAGATGCCGGGTGTATCAAAAGCGATCTGCTTCACCTGCCCCCTTAAGCTCATCTGCCAGAGGCCAACCTTTGGGTGCTTGTGGGGCTGCGCGGCATTACGCATCGGCTCATGTGATGGTGTCCCACCCGGACCTGGGAAGGTTTGCCCGAAGTCGTGCAAGATAACGCAGAAGTACTCTAGAGCAGCTTCCTGCAACAGAGCAACAGCCTGATGGGTCAGAAATGGGTCTGCGCCAGGCCCACCTCCTGCTGTGATCTTCCCCGCTTCTTCACAGTTACGCTTTGCGGCCTGCAAGTGGTCCTCGCGCATCTTGCCCATTCCAGCTCCTCGCCGCCTGAATGTGTAAGCCTAGGAACGATAGATGGCGGGGAGCACGGTACCGGCTGGGGCAAGGGTCTGCAAGATGTCGTGGTCTCCGAGGTCGCCGGCTGCTGCTGCTGAAACAGACCGGATGTAGATGGGTATCTGACGGCCTGACAGGTTCTCTTGCAGCGCAAACAAGCGGCGCTCGTTCGCGTGCCTATCGAGGGTCCAGTCGTCTACAGCATGCAAACACCCAGGGAGAACTGAGATGACATAGAAGAATGGCCCTTCGGGGTGATAACCCATCAATAACTTATTAATCAGTCCTAGTGTCTTAGCTTCTATCCAGAACGAGTAAATCGCATCAAGTTCTTCGCCAACCTCTACAGTTTGTTTGTTCTGCTCCGACACTGCTGCATCTGCTAGCCATCTCAGAATAACCATCCGTGTGTTCCTGAGATCATCAGGACCACTCTTCCCGTTGACTACAATCGGTTCGCGATGTGTGCTCAAACCGTCGACTGCTATTCCATGATGTTCTATCATCATCTCCTTACTTATGCTCATTAGCATCACCTCCCTTTTGTGGTCTTAGGTTGCTCATCTTTTCAGTTGTACACCTAGCTGCTGCTTCTTACACGCCACGACCCGCCGGCGGCCGAGGCCGGTGCGAGGCTGGCCAACGCCCTCGAAACTGCACTTGACAGGCCTCTTGCCAGACGCTGCCCGCCAGCAGCGGCCAGCATGGTCCTTTGCGGTGCTCTGCCAGCCTGCTCGAAGTCGCGGCAACCGATCGTATGCCATGTGCGCGGCGACTACGGGCGGCAGAAGGGGCCGGTGAACCCATGGGTCGCAAATCAGAGGAAGATGGCCCGAGGTAGTCCGGTGGTAGTCAGTTTTCACGCGGGCTACCGCCCTCCTCGCCGAGCATACGGAAAACCGCACGGCAGCCCCCAGTAGCGAACCGGCCGTCGTCGACCCACTCAGCAACTCTGGTTACAGTCTTCGAGGCGAGGCCCAGCGTCTTGGCAACCTGACTGTGCGTTGAGCCGCGCATCAATTCACACGCTACCGCCCATCTGTCCGCGTGCCGCGCGACCTCCTGCTCGGTCATGATGTCACAGAAGAGCCGCTCCAGCAGTTCCTCGTTATCGCCACACGAGCAGATTGCCCGTAGCCATGCCTTCACCCGCGGCTTGTGAAACGCAGGACCAACCTCGCGCACCAGTTACCTAGCTCCTTTTTGAGAACGGCCGCAACGTGGCCAACTTCTCCGTTGGGCCCGCAGCGCCAGTAGCCTAGCCAAAGTGAGGCGACTGCCTGCCCTTCGGGTCAAACCAGGGTGCGGCTCGCCTCCAGCCATATTGGCGACTAGAGTACCATGGCACGAGGGTACCTGAGTACCCGGGTACCAGACACCACTTGGCCGCAGAGGCGAAGATCAACGCGCGCCGTGGTAGCACTTCGCCCATGTCACTGGCCCCAATGTCGCCCAAATGTCCTAGAGAGCCGGTCAAGTAGTCAGTTGGCGTAGGCATAGATAGCGGGGTGGGCGTTGCATGGAAACAAGGATTCCCGAATTCCCTGCCACAGAGTTGTAAACAGGGAAGGTCGAGTGGCCGTCAATTATGCATTTGGCGGCGGTGGTGAGCAGAAGAAAAAGTTACTTTTGGAGGGGGTTACTTTTGTAGATGAGACGCATGTAGATCTAGAGAAAAACATCTGGGAAGATATGGAAAGGAAGGGAGATTAGGGGTAAAATAGATTTCAATGCTTAGTCCTCTGGTAGTTTTTTCAGCAGCAGCCATTGATTCGATAAATCCCTGCGCGATTTCCGTACTCTTTTTAACTATTGGTTTCTTGTTTAGTTTGAAAAAAAGCAGGGGGGAGGTTTTGCGGACAGGGATGGCGTATGTGACAGGTATTTTTCTGATCTATGTTTTAGTTGGATTGGGAACTTTGCGTGCTTTGAGTTTTTTTGGAGCTCCTCATATTTTGGCTACAGTTGGAGCGCTAATAGTTATTTCAACTGGCGTGGTTGGCCTTTTGGGAACAATTTTCCCTAAGTTTCCTATTAAGTTGAAAATTCCCCAAGTTGCCCACAGGCGAATTGCTGGTTTAATAAGCCGTGCGTCAATACCCGCAGCGTTTTCTTTGGGATTTTTAGTGGGTATGTACGAATTTCCCTGTACCGGCGGACCATATTTATTAATTCTTGGGTTGTTGCATGACCAGGCAACTTTTATATCGGGGTTCTTCTATTTAGCTTTTTATAATCTGATTTTTGTTGCTCCATTGGTTATTATTCTGTTGGTTGCTTCGAGTCCGGCGCTGTTGGAGAAGGTGCAGGAATGGAAAAAGAAAAAATCACCAATTAGCAAATACGGTTCGGATGTTGCTTTGATAGTGCTGGGGTTGGTAATTTTGTTGGTACAGTAGGCTTATTACCTGCTTCGGGTCCTGCCACGGGTTCTCCTGTCCCGGGGCAGTGCTCCTGCCGTGCGCTTGGTAAAAAGAAAGATTTGATCTATGTTTACGAAAAAAGACTTTTCAAAATTATTAGAAAAAATTGAAGATTCCAAAAAGAGGGGAGGATACGACCTCTCAACGGATGAAGATTTAAGTCTGGCTGTTGCCAACTTAATAAGTTTGGAAGAGCACTTTTTCTTTACTGCTGAAAAAACAGGGAAAAAGGAATATCTGGAGATGCTAAACGAAACCAGAGAGCTTAGAAAAGAACTTTTGGGCAAACTGGTGGGTAATCACGAAGGCGAGACCTGGTGCATATCAAAGCATTTGTTGGCTGCAACTATGCGGCTGGTTGAAGTTGGGACAAAATTACAAACTGCCAAAAATCAAAAAGAGGCTGAAGAAATGTTTGACCGCGCATATAAAGTTTATTCTTTGTTTTGGGCGTTAAAGTTAAAGTTATTAAAAAACGGTAAAGAGGTCAAAGAGTCTTTTGACTCCGCTCAGGATCATGGGGCCTGGACAACGCAGGATTTAGTGGCAAAATTAGTGGACTGCTGCAAAGAGTAATACCAAATATTAAATATCAAAATGCAAAAACCCATATTAAAATTTACAATAGTTTGTACTTTTTTAGTTGTTTTTTTGATATTTGCTATTTTATTTTTGAAATTTAAATCCTCGGGAGCAAATGGCCAACAACTAGATCAGTTTGCACAGTGCTTGAAGGACAAGGGCGTAACGATGTACGGGGCATACTGGTGTTCACATTGCCAAAACCAGAAAAAGCTTTTTGGGTCATCTTTTGCCTATGTGTCTTATGTTGAGTGTACTCAAGATGTTAAAAAGTGTGAGGAACAAAAGATAAAGGGATATCCAACCTGGATATTTGCGGATGGCTCCCGAAACGAAGGAGAAATAAGTTTGGAAGATTTGGCTGGTAAAACCGGTTGTACCTTGCCTGTAAAATAAGCACATCCCGTGTAATCTGTCATCCTGGCTTGGCCAGGATCAGATTCTGGTGTCGCTAACGCTTCCCAGAATGACAATTTAACTATGGACAAGCTTCAAAAAATAGCATTTCCGATAATAGTTGCTCTAGTGTTGACAGGCTTGGGGTGGTTTCTTTTTAAGTCAATTAATAAGCCGCTGCCGGGGGAAGCCGTAACTCTTTTGAGTCGTGATCATGTAACGGACATTTCCAATGTCCAATATAGTTCTAGTCCGCCGACTTCCGGGCCTCATTTTTCAGCCTGGGCCAAAGCAGGCGCGTATGACGAAATTTTGTCTGACGGATACCTTCTGCACTCTTTGGAGCATGGGTATGTGGTGGTTTCGTATGATTGTACGAAACCATTTTCCATTTCTCATTTTCCATTTTCCATTGTAGCGTATGCGCACGAGGGCGAAGAACCTGCGGCGACTTTATCGGCCACAGAAGCTGCTCAACCTCTGGCTGTAGCGGGGGAAAGCGAACCTTTTACACCCGAGAACGCGCCGAAGGTAGTTGCACTTCCGGAGGCTTTCAAAACAGACTCATGTAAGGTTCTTGCCGGGCAATTGGCCCGGTATTTAAAAGTTGCAAAAAGAGTAATTGTTGTCCCGCGCCTGGGAATGGACACACCTATTGCCCTAACTGCCTGGGGGAGAATAGAAAAACTGGGTAATGTTGACGATGGAAAGATTAAAGAGTTTGTCAAAGCCTTTGAAAACCGTGGTCCTGAGCAAACTGATGAATAACCGCTAAAGCGGAGCAAAGCCCCCACTAGATTTACTTTCAAAACAAAAAGTTCGGGAAGTGGAGCGTAGGAGAGGGTGTGGTCAGCGTTTCTTGCGTGGCTTTTTTCTGAAGGCGAGATAGACCAAAACAAAAGCGATAATTGTTAGTACAAAAGCGATTTGTGCTTGGTTAATGGTTGGCGTTAGATCAATCACAATTATTTCTCCATACAATTTTAGATGATACACGAGTTTCGTACTTCCTGTCATTCCGTACTTGCCGCCAGAGGCGAGCCTCGCCCGTCTTTGACGAGGCCTCGCTGCGAAGCGGGCTTTCAGCGGGATACGGAATCTATACAAATAATTATTGATATATTCACTTCGTTCAGAAACGAATACGTTATAACAGATCGAAGATCTGATATATCGGAGCTTTGCTCCGTTATAGATTCCCGCTTTCGCGGGAATGACATGGAAGCAATTTTGTTAAGAAGTGCGAAACTTGTGAGAATAATTGAAAAATGAAGCATCGCCAATAAGCTGCTGCCGGACAGGTAGGGATCTCTTGACTGCGCCTGGAATGCAATTTGCCTGGCGTTGTGAAAATTGGTTCTTGCGCGAGCATTGACGAGTATGATAAGTTTTCTCCTGTATGGTTGTTGCTGAAATTACCGACTCAGAGTTTGACCAAAAAGTTACAAAATCAGATAAACCCGTTTTGGTCGACTTCCATGCTGTTTGGTGCGGGCCATGCAAGATGGCCGGGCCGATTTTGGATGAACTGGCGGACGAGTACAAAAACAAGGTTGAAATTGTAAAAGTTGATGTTGATAAAAACCCTAACTCAACACAGAAATTAGGTGTTATGTCTATACCAACGACAATTCTTTTTAAGGATGGTGCAGAGGTGGGAAGACAGGTGGGGTTTGGAGGGAAACAAAAATTTGCAGAACTTATACAAAAAGCCTAGGGCTTTTTTGAGAATTTTCAATTTTGCAATTTTCAATTTTCATTCAAAACTCAATGAATCAATTTTTAAACATTGATTCATTGAAAATTTCATTTTGAAAGGTGGTGATATTTGATGGAACCAACAATCAATAATGGACAAGTACCAGCGGAAGGAGTTTCCCCTTTACAACCAGTTCAACCGGCTGCCGGGGTAGTACCAACACCGACTCCTGCCGATCAGCCAGCAAGCGATCCGGGATTGGGAGGGCCAGCCTCGCCGGAGCCAGCAGATGGAGGTTTAGGCGGGCCCGCTTCGCCAGAAGGAGGCCCAGAAATACCTAAAATTGAGCCGAATAATCCACCAGTGGAGCCAGAAAAACCGCAAGGTGGGGAAGAGCAAAGTGGGCAACAGACGCCTCCAGCGGCGTAAGTTGTTAGTGTATGGACAAAAATTTTGATGTGATTATCATTGGCTCCGGACCTGCCGGTTTGACTGCCGCGATTTATTGCACTCGCGCTGCTTTGTCAACACTGGTTTTGGCTGGAAGTTCGTGGGGCGGGCAGTTGATGTTAACCACAGACGTTGAAAACTTTCCCGGTTTTCCCCAAGGGATTATGGGGCCTGACTTAATGCAGAAAATGCGCCTGCAAGCAGAAAGGTTTGGAGCAGAGATTTTAAATGTTGATGTGGAGAAAGTGGATTTCTCGGGAGAGGAAGTAGGGGGAATTAGAGAACTAAGGATAGTGGGGGATGGGAAAGCATACATAAGTCGAGCGGTGATTATTGCCACTGGCGCTCAAAGCCAATGGCTGGGACTTCCTTCAGAGCAGAGGTTAATTGGCCGCGGGGTTTCTTCATGTGCGCCTTGCGATGCGCCGTTTTTTAAGGAGAAAAACGTGATAGTTGTTGGAGGAGGAGATGCGGCTATGGAAGAGGCCCTGGTTTTAACTAAGTTTGCAAGAGAGGTTACGATAGTTCACAGAAGAGATGCATTTCGCGCTTCAAAAATAATGCAGGATAAAGTTTTTGATAATCCTAGAATTAAAATTATCTGGAATTCTGAGGTGGTAGAGATATTAGGGGAAGAGAAGGTAAGGGGAGTAAGGTTAAAAGACGCAGTTAGTGGGGAAATTATAGAAACAGAAGTGGACGGAATATTT
>CAYYLO010000021.1:14335-15200 GCA_964472675.1 uncultured Gammaproteobacteria bacterium
GGCGATAGGGCATAAACCATCAACAAATATTTTTCAAGGACAGGTAGAATTGGACGAAAAAGGGTACATTAAGAAAATTTCCAATGAGGGAGAACGGAAACGAATCTATCCGACTTCTACTTCGGCGGAAGGGGTTTTTGTGGCGGGAGATGTACACGATCACCATTACAGACAAGCAGTAACGGCTGCAGCCTTCGGATGTATGGCTGCGATGGATTTGGAGAAATGGCTGGGTGTAGAACAGGCAACAAGGTGAGGAAAATTTTCAATTCTCAGTTTACAATCAATTTTCAATGATTCATTGTTTCCAATTGAAGAATTGTAACATTGAAGCATTCAATGAAAATTGAAAATTGAAAATTAATTTGACTCTCGTCAAATTCTAAGGTATCTTTGGAAAATAATGGCGGCTAGAAAAACTGCTAACCGAAGGCAAACTGCCAACACAGAAACTCCTCAGCCTGTCCAATATGTGACTTCAGGCACGTCTTCTTTGACCAAAATTTTACTCCCTGCTCTTATAGTCTTGCTCGTTGCCTCATCCTTTTTAATTGGGGTTCTCTGGACAAAACTTTCCTATGCGCAAAAAGGAGTTACTTCTGCCCAGGCTGCAAATCCTGAGACAGCAGCAAACGCAGGAACAGGTGGAGGTCAGGCTGCGGGCGCTGCGGACATTGCGAGGCAGCCTTCAACAGTCGCAACCTTAGACACTATCAAAAATCTCTTTTCCAAAGATTTGATTAAGTTTGGGAAGGGAGAGAGTCCAGTTTTGTTTGTTGAGGTTGCCGATACAAGTTGTCCTTATTGCCATGTTGCAGCCGGTAAAAATCCTGCGCTTAACAAAGAAGTTGGAGCGCGATTTACT
>CAYYLO010000022.1:0-9353 GCA_964472675.1 uncultured Gammaproteobacteria bacterium
TGAAGAGCTGCAAAGCGAGAAAATTGTTGGCAAAGCCCAAATAATTGCGCAGTTTCCACACGATAAAGAGTCAAAGATTGCCGGCTGCAGGCTGACTGAAGGCAGGATAACTAAAACAGATAAACTAAGGGTAATGCGTGAAGACAAAGTCCTAGGAACGGTTCGTGCTTCATCTTTAAAACAGCGAAAACAAGAGTTGGACAAGGTCGAACAAGGCGAATTTGGCATCTATTTTGAGCCCCAGTTGAATTTCCAGGTTGGGGATGTGATTGAGGCTTATGTTCCACCACGGATGGTATAGGCCGTGTTGCGATAAACAAGGTTCCGAGTGAAGCTCGGGTTCTTACTTCCAGCCTCAACTAGACTTCCACCTCGGCGACACCCTCGAAGCCTACATCCCTCCCAAAATTTCTTCTGGAACCTAATCTATTGACAAAGTTAGCTAAGTTAGCTAAGATGGGTTGATATGATAATAGCAAACATCCACGAAGCTAAAACTAACCTTTCAAGACTTCTTGAACAAGTAGCCCAGGGAAAAGAAGTTGTAATAGCCAAAGCTGGTAAACCGGTTGCTAAACTTGTGCCTCACAAAGAAGAACTTCAGCCTCGCAAATTCGGGTTTCTAAAAGGCAAGATCTCCATCCCTGATGACTTTGATGACGAAGATGAAGAAATAAATAAGCTTTTCTATGAAGGTGAACTTTTTCCTAAGGAATGAGATATCTTTTGGATACACACATTTTTTTATGGTGGGCCAATGGGGATAAGAAATTAAAAGTACCTATTCGAGAATTATTAGCTAAATCCCAGAATACAATTTTTGTTAGCACTATAACTGCTTGGGAAATAAGCATAAAGCTGAAAGCAAAGCCAAACTTCAAACTCCAAAAATCTCTCAAGAGGACGTTTCTACTTTCAAAGTTTGGTGTTATGCCCGTTACATTCAGTCACGTTTTAACCTTGCATCAACTTCCGATGTACCACAAAGACCCCTTTGATCGAATGCTAATTGCTCAAGCAAAAACCGAAAAGCTAAAGCTAATCACAAGTGATAGTAAAATCTGGAAATACAACCTTAGCTTGCTCAAGGCATAGCACATCCCAAGTTGATTTACTATCGGTTTTGCTGTATAATGTGCCCACTGAGTTGGAACTGGAAAGTCTCGACTCTCGGCATCTTTGAGGACCACAACTGTTAGCTTTACACCTCCGAGGTGGAGGCACAAAACTTTGGTGTTTTCAAAGAGAGAAGCAAAACAATTTGTTTCTATCAGCGCACATTCCATTTTTATGTCTAGTCAGCACAAGGAGGCTGAAATGAAACGGTACCGTGGTGTTCTTACGCCGATCAGCTATGGTCTGATGGCCTGGCTGCTTTTCGCCGTCACGTCTTTCTTATTGCAGTTCGACTGGCACAACCAGGGGATGGGGATTCCATCGGAGGCTCCGATGTTCTGGGGCGCCGCCTTCCCCATCTGCGTGTTCATGTGGGGAATGATGGAACACAGGTCGCCGGACGAGATGAAGAGCGCCGTTGTCGGCCTCTTCCTGATGACCTTTCTCTATGTGTTCGCCTTCACGACGTGGCTATCGGGTGGGCCTCACATTTTCGCCGGACTTCTCCTGGGGATTCTCGCGGTCGTCGCGCTGACCGGTCTGCGCAGGGTGTTTCTCGCCATTTGCGGTGATCCAATTCGCGGCTGGTTGTCGATTCATCAGGACTGGCGCCGACTGCAGCGCGAGGACAAGGTCAGCTAACCAAAAAACAGGGTGACGGTCTTTCTCTGTGTAATACCAGAACTGACCGTCCCCGGCATCTCTTTGAGTACATCATATGATTCTGATCAAGCTAGAATGACAGTAAGTGGTGTTTTCAAAGAGAGAAACGAGAGCAATTTCGTTTTTTTTACTCAGGCACATATTACAAGGAGGCTGGAATGCCGTTTCAGGTGACTGGGACAGAATTGCTGGACCACGGTGTGGAGGTGATCTTTCGCACCGATGGAGACAAGACGTACTACGCAGTAGAGGGAGCCGGCTCAGAGACCAGGATCTTAGCGCCTAATGGGACAATTCTTCATGGCGGAGTGGCGGCCGAAAGGTTGGCATTACTTTGGGAGCATGCCGGTGGAACCACGGGCCAGTATGACCCCATTGGGGTGTGTGAACTCGCCGCTGCCCGCCCCGAGATGTTCACTCGCGAGCAGCTGATCAAAATTGATAAGTCCTTAGTGTCAGCGCGGGTTCGCATCGGTAGTCTCTTGCTGCGGATCAACAGAGCTCTTTACCCGGCTGGCCGCAGTTCGCTGTAGAGGCGTCATGTGTGTAGGTTGGGAAGGAAGCCAAATTGTCTTGTCCAGTGGACGACTGACGACGCGGTAACTCCTTCCCAACCATTTATTTATATAGTTTCCGTGTCAAGCACGGAATGACAGCAATCTAGGCAGAACAAGTACAGTATTTGCATCTGGCCTGTAGTTATGTTATAATGCGCGCGCATGCAAAATTTAGACTTAAAAGGATTTCAACAGGCTCTTCCTGAAGCAAAATCCGTAGTTATCCTCATGCCTGAAAAGCCTACTCTTGATATTGTGGCATCAGCTACAGCTTTAAGCCTTGCTTTAAGTGAAGATAAAAAAGAAACCACAGTTGCCTGTCCTTCTCCAATGCTTGTTGAATTCAACCGCTTGGTTGGGGTTCAAAAAGTTACAGACTCTATCGAAAATCGCAACTTAACTATTTCCTTTGAAGATTACGAAGCAACCAATATTGAGCGTGTTTCTTACAATATTGAAAGCGGCAAGTTTATGTTGGTTATTTCTCCAAAAAGCGGGACAACTGCTCCAAATAAAGATCAGATTGTTTTGGGTTATCGTGGAGTTTCTGGTGATCTGATAATTGTTGTGGGAGCTCTTACAAAAAACTCTTTGGGCAAGTTCAACCAGGAAAAGGAACTTTTTGGTGAGGGTTCAAAGGTAGCGCTGGTCAACAATGCTCCGGTTTCCGGATTTTCTTCTGCAACCGAACTCATATCTCCTGATGCATCATCTGTTTCTGAAAGCACGCTGCGCGTTATAGAAGGCTTGAATTTAAATTTAAATCCTGATATAGCTACAAATCTTTTGGCTGGTTTGCGAGCTGGAACCGATTCTTTCCAAAGAGCAGTTACAGCCGAAACCTTTTCTGCGGCTTCCCGACTAGTGGGTGCCGGAGCAAGACTTGATTTACAAAGTACAACACCCAATACGGCACAAAACCAACCTCAAGCAGAGAAAGCACCTTCTTCCTGGATGGAAGAACCGAAGGTTTTTACGGGGAATAGACTGCCATAAAATAGCAAAAATCAAATATCAAAAAGCAAATACACAAAGGTAAAAAGTTAAGTATTTACCTATTTAATATGCTTATTTGAGATTTGATCTTTAATTTTTGATTTCGTAGTGATATAATCACATACATTGGATGTATCACTAGGCTAACCCGCCTGCCTCACATTTGGGTAGCTTGGGGTAACATGACTTAGAGAATGGCATTAACTTCAGACGAAAAGAAAAAAATTATTGATGAGTTCTCCGGCGGTGCTGGAGATACAGGAAGCCCCGAAGTGCAAATAGCGCTTCTTACTGAACAGGTAAAACGCCTAAGTAAGCATCTTACTGAGCACAAAAAGGACGTTCATTCCCGCCGTGGACTTTTGTCCATGGTTGCCAAACGCCGACGCCTTTTGTCTTATCTTGAAAAAAGAGATATAAATAGATACAAAGAAATAATACAGAAACTAGAATTATCAAAATAAAGTAACTCGTTGCCTCATAACTCGTGAGTTTCAAGTTACCATATAACACATGTCAGATCGTAAAATCATTACTCAAGAAATCAAAACAGGAGACAAGGTTGTTACCCTTGAACATGGCCGCTTTGCCGAGCAGGCAAATTCTGCAATTGTGGCGCGTCTTGGAGACACGATGGTTTTTGTCAGTGTTGTAGCCTCTCAAAATGATACAAGCCTGGATTACTTCCCTCTAACTGTTGACTACATGATGCGGCTTTATGCCGGCGGTCGAATAAAAGGTAGCCGTTGGGTGAAAAGGGAAGGAAGGCCAACAGATGAAGAAATCTTAACCAGTCGCTTAATTGATCGCTCAATCCGCCCACTTTTCCCTAAAGGTTACAAGAAAGAAGTTCAGGTTGTTGCTGTAGTTTTGTCAGTTGATGGGGAAAATGATCCTGCAACACTGGCTATGGTGGCTGCGTCTGCAGCCTTAGCTACTTCTTCTATCCCCTGGAAAGGTCCGGTTGGTTCTTTGCGGGTTGGCGAGAAAGACGGTACCTATTTTGTCAATCCGGTAGATTCTGAACTGGTGTTTTCAAATATGGATTTAGTTATGACGGCCAATAAGGAAAGTATCTTTATGATTGAAGCCGGAGCTCAACAAGTCTTAGAAGAAAAAATCCTGGGAGCTTTAGAATTTGGGTTTGGTGAGGCTCAAAACATTATTGTTGGGATTGAAGAGTTGGCCAACAAAGTGGCCAAGAAGAAGGATGCATTTACCGAAACTGAAGACAAGGAGCTTTTTGATCTTGTTTATAAAAAATACGGCGACCAAATTTTAGATTTTGCCAAAACAAGCGCAACCAAAGAAGGCGGCAGCCGCAATACAGAATTGATCGATGCCATTACTGTTGAAGTAGGGTCTGAAAAAGCTTCTCAGGTTGCCAGTGCAGTTGAGAAGGTAATGAAGAGAAAAATCAGGGAGCAAATTTTGTCCGGAACTCGTCTTGATGGGAGGAAACATAGCCAAATTCGTTCCCTTGCAGCAGAGGTTGGAATTTTGCCCAGAACTCACGGTTCGGCTGTGTTTGCCAGAGGGCAAACCCAAGTCATGACCGTGGCAACTTTAGGTTCACCAAGAATGTCCCAGCTTTTGGAAACTGCAGAAGGGGAAGAAACAAAACACTACATACACCATTACAACTTTCCTCCGTATTCAACTGGAGAAACAGGGCGAGTTGGGGCACCAGGTAGGCGTGAAATTGGGCATGGGGCTTTGGCTGAGCGCGCTCTTGTTCCAGTGATTCCTTCTGAGGAAGAGTTCCCATATACTATTCACTTAGTTTCTGAGGTCATGTCCTCGAATGGTTCAACCTCTATGGCTTCAACTTGCGGCTCAACATTGAGCTTAATGGACGCAGGCGTGCCGTTGAGAGCTCCAATTGCCGGTATCGCCATGGGATTAGTAATTGACGGGCAAGACGTTGCTGTATTGTCAGATATTATGGGGATAGAAGATGGAAATGGCGACATGGACTTTAAAGTTGCCGGATCAAAAGAAGGAGTAACGGCAATTCAGTTAGATGTTAAGACTTCCTCGCTCACTCTACCTATCCTGGAGCGAGCTCTCAAGCAAGCCCGGGAAGGGCGATTGCAGATTTTGGATGTTATGCTTGCTGCCATTGACCGTCCCCGTGGTTCCATCTCTCAATACGCTCCAAAGGTTGTGCTCATACATGTGCCGGTTGAAAAAATTGGTGAGGTTATAGGTCCTGGAGGACGGGTTATTAAAAAAATTATGGCGGAAACTGGAACCCAGTTAGATGTCGAAGACGACGGTTCAGTGACTATTACTGGCATTGATCCGGATGGGGCAACCAGAGCTCGAGAATGGGTTGAAGGCCTGGTCAAAGAAGTTGCCCCGGGGGAAATTTATGAAGGGGAAGTTGTTCGCATCCAGCCTTTTGGAGCCTTTGTCCAGGTTTTACCGGGTAAAGATGGTTTAGTGCACGTTTCCGATATGGCCGAAGGTTTTGTCCAAAATCCTGAGGATGTTGTCTCAATTGGAGATAAAGTTCAAGTTAGGGTTAAAGAAGTTGATAATTTAGGAAGAATTAACTTGTCAATGAGGATGGATCCGTCAACGGACAAGCCAAGAGAAGAAAGAGGCGGAGATCGTGGAGGTTTCAGAGGTGGTCGATGACGAGATGACTCGCCTCGCTCGCGCTTTGGCCCTTCTCCCCGCGAAGCTGGCGAAGCGAGTAGACGAAGTGCCGGTCCCAGGCGCGGACCTGGTGTGTTTGACGACAGACGTGGAGGAAGCGCAAGAGGTCGTGGCGATGACCGAGTCCCCAGAAGGCCAGCTGGCCCTAGACGCGAGCGATCTGAAAATGGGCATGGTTCTCGCCAAGAAGGTGGAGTTGGAGGTCCTCATTTCCCAGCTTCAAGACTAGTTCCCTCAAAGAGAAGGTTTTAATCTATTTACCTGCATATTTAGGAAGTTCGCTTTGGTCTAGGTGAAACAAGGGCTCTTCGCCTATTGGTTGTGGTTTTGCATGAGTTGTGTACCTCTCGCCTCCCAATTTTTCTTCTATCCGGCATTCTAGAGAATTCTTCAACATGGACATGTGGGATGTCCCAACTTCTAAATCTATCCAAGTTTAAAGCAATAGGACGATCTGCTTCTGGAACGTATTCTTGGTATCCACGACGGAGCCCAGAAAAGCCCGCTTTGCCCACAATATCTCCCGCTTTAACCCATACTACTGCCGGATTATTTTGAAGCTCTTGGGGCAAGAGGTTGTGATTTACTGGTTCCCATTCGCCTTCACCAACAAGTCTTGGAGGACTGAAAGGAATAGTGGGCGCAACGTCTGACAGATGGGCGAGTAGCACGTATCGTCCTGAAGTGGGGTTGTAAATGGTTACATGATAGCCAAAACCGAAAGATATTGGTTGTCCTTCCTGGATGATTGGTTTCTTGTCTGGAGTTGAAAGGGGGAAACCATTTTTTCAGGAAGCGACTCAACAAGATTCCCTGCAACAGGGTAATATGACCAGTAGGTTGAAGTGGCCCAGCCGTCGCACGGTGCAGCAACTGGAGTAGCATAAGGCACATTGTAATCTATAGCGAAATGGCTTCGGGAGCCCAATAACTCTGCCTCATCGTGTCTTAGATACCAGGCCTGTGTGATGAAGTACAAGTTCTTTCGGTCAAACGCGCTATGTCGTTGCGCAGTTGCGGCTCTTATTAGCTCCTGTTCTTGAAAGGGCAAATATAAATAAGGAATTGGCGGGATACTTTTTCCATCTACAACTAGATGATGAAATTGATCATGCCCTTGAATAGTTTCTGAGGACAGAACTCGTTCTTTTCCTTGGCTCATGGGCGAATGATAACCCCAGAAGACCTAATCTTCAACACATTTTACATAGGTCAGACGCTTTCCCTACCGTTCAAAGAGAAGCTTTTAAGCCTTACAATATTATTACTGTTTGTTAATCAATTACTCCTGAGAATATAATGTAATATCAGTATTGATTATGAGAACTTTATGGGGTTTGGTGGTAGTGCTTTTAGTATTAGGCGGAGGTTATATTATTTACCGTTCTTTTGGGAATAATACATCTTCATTAAATACTGCCGTAGATCGTGCGCAAGAACTGGTTCCTACGGTTTCTGAACAAATAGAAAATGTAAACACACAAACTGTAGAAATTGGCGCAAATGGATACTCCCCCTCTAGTGTAACCATTAAGAAGGGTACAAAAGTAACTTGGAAGAACGAAGGTAGCAAGATGGCAAACGTTAGTTCCGATCCCCACCCGCAACACACTAGTTACGCTCCTCTTAACTTAGGTAATATTCAAGATCAAAAGTCGGCGTCTTTGGTTTTTAACGAAACAGGAACTTTTAACTATCACAATCACCTACAGCCTTCCCAAAAAGGATCCATAATTGTTCAATGATGCTTATTGTGTAGGAGCAGGTTGACTTTCTGCAGGGGCTGGAGCAGGGGCAGGTGCAGATTCGACTGGAGCAGTCTGTTGAGGTGCTGACTCTTGTACTGGTTGTGGAGCAGGAGCGGACTCTACAGGCGCGGGTGCAGATTGTTGTGCTGGTTGAGAAATAGGCTGCGATTCGGCTGGCGGGTTGTAACCAGTTGGTGGAGAATAACTACCGCTTCCTGAAGAGCCCCCGCTATAATTGCCCCCAGAATAACTGCCACCATTGTAACTACCTCCTGAATAAGAGCCACTGCTGCCTGAGCCTGAGTACGAGCCACCTCCAGAATATGACCCGCCACCAGAATAAGTTCCTCCACTGGAGCCTCCTCTTGGATAGCAATAACTGCCGTTCCAGTCATATCCATCACCGCACCTGGAACCTCCTGTGCTTCCAGATGAGCGTTCACAACCACAGGCACCATTGACCCAGCTTACGCATGTTCCGCCGCCTGCTCTGCAGTTTGCTTCTTGCTGGTCGCGGCTGGGTGTGCCAGACTGATCCCTGTTTCCGTCTGGTCGCGGATCAAAGGTTGATCTGCAACTACAGTTTACCGAATCCCAAAGAGAGTTAAGTCCGCATCCGCCAGGCGGTGCTGGGCAAACTCTCCCCGCTCCTCCTGTGCTTTGGGAGGATGACTGTTTACACTCTCCATTGCGGTCTTGATAACTACCCTGGCCGCAATCTTTTTTTTTTTTTTTTTGACTTCCATTCCACCAGCTACCGGATGTACAACCTTCCTTAGGTGGTTGATTGTACGTTTCGCATTTTCCGTCAACAAAAGTTTGACCTGGCAAGCAATAACCGACGGTATAAATAGGACTTGGGAATCCTCCTCCATCAGTTACTGTTTTAGGAGCACAATAGCCGTCATTGCCTCTTGAACTTGTAACCCAGTTGTACCCGGCCGGACAAGTTCCTGGAGCTGTGCTAATACCCCCACGGTTTTGGCTAGAGTCATCCGAATAACAAGCAGCTCCAGGGAAAGGTTTGTGGTAGCCGGAAGGACATGCCTTTTCAGAACCATCTCCTGGTGCAGGAAAGTCATAGTTTGGCACGCAATAGCCTCCTTGAGGCATGTATGGAATATTGACCCAGTGGGAATCTGTGCCGCAGTACTCTGCCGGCCTGCCACTGTTATTCTGAACTCCTCCATCTGTGGAGCCGAATTTGTCTGCTAAAGCCTTGATTCGGGCATATGAAGGGTCGTTAAGAAGATTGGGATTTTGCTGTATCATTTTATTTACATATTCCAAGTCCTCTTTCTTTGGCTTTACTCTTTCAACTACTTCCTGGTATTTTTGGTACTCCTCGGGACGGTTTCTCAAAAGGTTTTGGGGAATAAGATCGGGCCTTATTGTATTTTGTAGTTCCTCAAGCCTGACCATGGGTACCCACCACCGCCTGATATCCGGCGGGACACTTTCTCCAGGTTTGTATTCCTTAGCAAACTGTTGGACGCGGTTTAGTGTTTGCTCATCAGGCCTTTCTGTCTCAAGCGTTTTTAACTCCTTGAATTTTTTAACTTCAAGGTTTGTATAAAACGCCCTTGGAAACTTTTGCGCTGCGGTTTGG
>CAYYLO010000023.1:0-8158 GCA_964472675.1 uncultured Gammaproteobacteria bacterium
CCAAAAATTGGGTTGGGAGTCTAAAGATCTATTAGTGCGTACCAAAAACACCAAACACCAGGTAGGTTTAAAAGGTGAGGAGCGCAAAACCAATGTTGGTGGAATATTTCAAATTGAAAAGGGGATCGTCTTGAACCCAAAAGAAAAGATTATTCTTTTTGACGATGTCTGGACGACCGGTTCAACCTTAAAAGAAGCTGTAAAAACACTCAAGCAAGCTGGTGTTCAACAAGTGTACTGCCTGACGCTTGCCCGTTAGCTTTGTTTGAAGCCTGGTAAATATTAGAGCCAAAAACATTTAACAAGTTTTCGTCTTTCTCGCTGGTGTGGGGTAGTAGCAGGGTACCCTCGTCTATCACTTCTTGAGTTTGTTGGCATACTGCTCTAAAACGATCTTTAGATAACATCCGGGCTCTTCGCATGACCGCGGCTGTGGCTTGCAAGTCTCTTGCAACTTCTACAACCATACGTACAGGACTTCTTTCCGAGTAAGGTGAACTCTCCTGGCCGATTTTTCCTTCCATTATTGCTTCGTTTAGGTTTTTTAAATATCTTCTAAACCCATGTAGCCCATCCACAATTCTTCTCCCAAACGTCAACCTAACTCGAGTCTGTCGTTCCACAATCAAGTCTTCCGGGCTGGTTAAAAGCTGTGCCAGGGAAAGCTGGCCTGCCTTGGTGCGAGCAATGTCTGCGCTTACTATTCCTTCAAAATCTTCAACCCTTTGATCTTTATTAAGAAGCGCAAGGTAGTATATCTCTTCATCAGATTTTCGAGTCGCCTCGTAAGCTTGGTACCGAGTTAAAACACAAGCAATTCCATATTTGACAATTCCTTGCTCTACTAGACTTCGCACTCTTGCTGGGAGCGCGCAGTAGCGGAGGGCGTTTCTTACCATGTCGGGACTTCTTCCAACGTCCCGTGCAAATCTCTCAATTGGATAGTTAGGATCAACTGTGTCTTGCAGAACGCGGTAGTACTCATAATAAAAAACGGCTTCCTCGTGGGAAGGTACGCTCATATGGGTATTTTCCGAAGCTTGGCGGTTTAATGCCTCTCTTGCTGAGATACCAACACACAAAGTTACCGGAGCTTGATTGCCTGGAAACTTTTTTGCAAAGTGAAAACAATCCGCTCCCGCTTCGCTGCAGTCAAGGCAGCCGCTTTCTCGTAAATGATGGATAGCTCTTAAGCGTCGCTCTCCCGCGATCAAAATACGATAAGTTGCGTTCCCATCTCTTATCGTTGGGATCAGGTCGTCTGTAGTGTAGTCTGTTTTCCAGAGATCGTTTATTACCGCCAAGTACCGCTCTGCCTCGACAGTGTTTAGTTCTGCCACTAAAAGTGGGCTCATTAACCCTTTGCTGGCAATATCTTGAGCAAGTTCGGGAATTCCTTCAAACGTTTTCCTGACTTGCTGAAGAACAGCAATACTCGACAAACTGATTTGTGTGTGGTCATAAGATACTTCTTGGGTTTCTCTTGGGGGTATTGCAAGAGCTTTTGTGGGGAGAAGTTGTTCTGCAACCTTGGAAAACCAAGCTCGTTCTATTGAGGCAACCATGATCTTTTGAAATGGGGCAGATGGTTCTTTGTACTCTAAAAATGGTATGTAAGCAAGGGGATTTTTGTAAGAACCTCGCCACTTTATGGTAAGGGTAGGGTAAGGGCGCAATTAGTTTTCTGATAGGGTGTTTACGGGATTGAATCCAAGCTTAGAATACCACTCATCAAACGAAAAAATGATATTTGTTGCTAGTTTTTCAGCAGTGGCTGCAACAACTGCATCGAAAATAGTATTTTTCTTTGAAACTGCTTTTTCTTCAAAAATAATACCTGCCCTTTTTTGAGTTTCAGAATCAACGTATTCAACTTCGTAGGCACCTTGCAAATATTGTTGGTTAAGAAAATGGGCTTCAGCTGGTCTGTTTAAGCTGCGTTTTAATGCTGTAATTGCTTCTAATATGGCAGTGTTGGGGAAAACTACAGTTGTGCCCATTTGAGCAAGGGTTCCGCTTAACGACTTTGCTTTATTGTGGAGCGGGTCTTCGTCGAAGGTTAGTGCCACCAAGATGTCGGCATCTGCGACAATACGGTTATTCATAATCTTTATCTTTTTCGCCACCCCAAGTATAGTAATCCATATTTTTTACCACATCTTTTGGAGCGTTTTTATCGTAAGGAAGAGATTCGGCAAAGCGTGCAAGGGCCAGTAAAGCTTGTGCAGAGTTAGATTTAGGGATTTTGACTTGTTTAAGCCCTTTCTCTAAGGCAAGTCGCGCGACCTCGGCCTTAGTTTTTTTGCTCAGCTTGGCTTTGGCTTCCAATTCTTTCTTAAGAGAATCGGTTAGGTAAAGATGAAGTCGATACATATGGGTTAAATTTAGCACATAACACATGTGCTGTCAATGAGAAGACGAGCGGAGGAGGTGGGATTCGCTACACATATTCTCTTTCGAAGTGTGCCAACGAACACAGACTAATATGTAAGTATTCTTGCGGTGAGGGTGGGATTCGAACCCACGGTAGCCTTGCGACTACACAGACTTTCCAGGTCTGCCAGTTAAACCACTCCTGAACCTCACCTTATAGCCAAACGATGTGTTGATAACTTGGAATAATGTTCTAGCTTATCTAAATTCTTTGGGTTGCTGGAACCAATTAGTGAAAAATATCTTTGGATGTGATTAAAATCGTAAATGTAAACAGCTTTACCTTGTCTTCCAAAGTAGCATTTTAAATCTAGCGATTTTAACATTTTATAAACGCCTTCCACAAGCGGAAAGGAATGATTGGTAAAGCACAGTCCAAAATTTTTATAAAGAAGACCATTTGTTTGATGGGTATGAAAATAGCATCCGCCGTCTGTATCCATCAAGCCTCGAATACAAGCTTTTTGAAACTCTGTTTTTAACCAAATCCAGTCGGGTATTTCAACCTGCTGACGAACCTTGTTTCCTTGTACAAGACCAATGCTCTTTAGCTTTTTCACAAGGTTTGTTCCGGATATGGTTAGAAGAATTACATTTGTTCTTGGGTAAGTGTGCCAAGAAGGCTTTTCACCAAAAACTTTCAAAAATAAACTTTGTATATTTTTAGCGAATAGATAGTCGACACTCTTGCTGACTGTTATTCTTACTTGGTTTGCGGTAATACATCCATCTCCCAAAATGATTCCAATAGCTTCGGCCAGCTCTGCAGATTTTCTTAAATTGAATTTCTTCCTTAGATTACAGTTAAGCAGCCGATACTTTTTTGGGTTCTGTTTTCTTTTGAGTTGAGAAATTATTCCACCTTTGTGTCTACCTTCAGGAGTGCCAGGAGGGCCATAAAGCTCCATTCTGCGCAGTGCTCCCTTGCGAGAACCTTTTAGTCCGTACCAAAAGTCATCTACCACCTTAACTCCAATCGGTAGTTCAACTGAAAATTTCTTTGATAGAAACAATACGGCTAATTCTGAAGGAGTAAACTTGGCGCGGCTCCAATCTCTTATAGTGCGAGGCGAGACCTTACAGAACCCCGCTAGCTCGTTAGCTGACAGGCCGCTAGATTCTCTAATAGATTTGAAGAACTCGACTTGTGTGTTAAGAGGAAAAATCAACCTGGGCATTAAACCATAATACCCGAATAAAAAACGAAGTGTCAAGCCCGTGTGCACCTGAGTGGACTTGAACCACCAACCTTTGGATCCGGAATCCAATGCTCTATCCGTTGAGCTACAAGTGCTTGAACAAATGCGGACAAGGTTCTGCCGAAGGCAGGTTCTTATCCAGTTAAGCTACAGGTGCCTAAAAGGCGGAAGGGGTGGGACTCGAACCCACAAGCCCATTGCTGAGCGCTGGTTTTCAAGACCAGTACCTTGCCATTCGGTGCACCCTTCCATCATTCATAAAGATTAATGCGGAGGGTACAGGATTCGAACCTGTGGACGGTTATTCACCGTCACGGCTTAGCAAGCCGCTCCATTACCGCTCTGGCAACCCTCCTTGTGAGCACCATATTATATCAGGTTTTGTGATATAATCTCCTATAAATCATGCCCGAGCAAGACTTGGCCGCTCCAGCTCCGACTGTTGTTACCCAAACAAAGGAGCTGTTTTCCTGGCACGCCTATGCCCGGCCCTTTAAAAAAAGAAACAGAGAGTTTTTCACTACGGTTTTAGCGGTTGCCTTTTTACTTGCTGTGATTTTTTTCACCATTGGCGGTGTTTTGCCTGTTGTTGTGATCATCTCTCTGGTTTTTTTGGTTTATGTGCTTTCTACGATTGCTCCGGAGCAAGCGGAGCACAAAATAACCACAAGAGGCATGGTTTTTGCCGGGAAAACCTATTTTTGGGAAGAGTTAACCAGATTTTGGATGGCAGAAAGGTTTGGCAGTGAGCTTTTAATAGTTGAGACAACCAGATTGCCCGGAAGGATTGAGTTTGTGATCAATTTGGAGGACAAAGAGAAAGTAAAAGAAATAATGCAGGAATATTTAACAAACGAGGAAGCTGCTCCAACTTTCCTGGACAAAGCTGCCTCATGGTTGTCAAGAAGAATTCCTTTGGAAGCTTGAAGTTTTGCACCCGTAGCTCATTTGGATAGAGCGCGACTTTGCGGAAGTCGAGGCAGTAGGTTCGAATCCTATCGGGTGCGCATGGCAGAACAATTAACAACAGGAGCAACAATATTTAGAAAAAAAAGAGGACAGGCGGAATGGCTTGTGGTAAAGTTTGGTTCAAAAACGCCTGGAGAACTAATAAAAGGCCCCGTCAGGCGCGGGGAGTCTTCGGTGGGCGCGATTTTGCGGATTTTAAGAGAAGAGCAGGGGATGTCTGTTGAAGTTTTGGAGGAATCTGGAAGGATAAGCTCCTCCCAAAAGGTTATCTATTACCTTATCGAGCAGTCTGCGCCTGCAGATAAACAAAGAATAACTCATCAGGAAAAATGGGGGCAATATAGTCAGATTGTCAGAGTGCTGGGATCAGAGAAAGAAAGAAAAATTTTACAACAGGCTAAAGATGTTTTGAAAGAACTTTCTAAAAAGAAGAGTTAAAAATGGTCAGACAGTATTCTGCCGGCGGCTGTGTGTATCGTCTAAACTCTGATGACCTGATTGAATGGCTTATTGTAAAACCCACAGGCAAAAACCGTTGGCAGCTCCCAAAGGGTTGGATTGATTCGGGGGAGACTTCCCAAAACGCGGCTCTTAGGGAAGTTCGCGAAGAAGGCGGGGTTGAAGGAGAACTGGTTGGCAAGGTTGACACAATTACAATCTTTTTTGCTGAAAAAGGAGAAAGGATTGTTAAGAAGATCAACTTCTACTTGATAAAATATTTAAAAGAAGCAAAAGAAGGCCACGATTGGGAGACAGAAGAGGTAATTTGGCTCCCATATGAGCAAGCGTTCGAGAAATTAACCTTTAAAAGCGAGAAAGAAGTATTAAAGAAAGCAAACGAAATATTATCTGGTGGGGTTGGATAATGGCTATTCCACCGGTTTCGAAAACCGGCGCTCAGCAATGGGCTTGTGGGTTCGAGTCCCACCCCCACCGCCAAGTTTTACATTCAGCGAAATTGAAAGATGTTGCCTCGGCGCAAAGCGCCTAGGTATGGTGTTTTCCCGCAATTTTGAAGGCATTTTTGAAATCACACACCAGCATGCGGTTGACAATGCGGAAGTCCGAACCAATTATTGCTCTTTCGCCCAAAGAGACGAATTTTTTCCTCATCTCAAAAATTCTTTAGCAATTTTGAACGGTAAAGTCGGTCAATCTGGTACTTCCTTTTGCCAAGCAGTTCTGAAACCGTCCTACCACGAAGTGGCAAGGTCTTTTAGTTCTTATCTCTCGAGCCAGATGGGACGCTTAAGGCACAAAGCGTCCTTTTTTGTTGGTTTGTCGGGCAATTCTGCATGTTCGAAAGTTTCTTTTTCAAAACTCTCCAAATTTTCCACTTTAGAACAATTGGTTTGGTCGACTGCTTCTGATAGGATCCTAAATGCCTTGGAGTATTCCCAACTGAGTTTACCTTCGTTGAGGGTTAACTTGGCGAAGACCAGCCGGATCAGAGCTCGTTGTTCGTCTAACATATCCTTCTTTTTGGCGGTAACGTAGATATCTCTGGCTCGTTGAGAGAGTTCATAGAGATTGATGCCAAAGTTTAGGTAGCCAGAGTGCTGGCGGTTGAAAAATTGGCAACTATTTTGTATGCTAGTGTCATCACTTGGTAAGTAATGTACATATGGAAAAACTCTTAAAACTCAGAGAAGCGGCGGAGATACTGAGCGTTCACCCCAACACTCTTCGTCTTTGGGACCGTAAGGGTATTTTGGTAGCGGTGCGCATTGGGGAGAAGAAAATCAGACGCTACCGTCTTGAGGATATTAAGAGGTTTATTAAAAAGAAATAATATGGCAAACGAATTACAAAAACTCAGCAACTTTGTCATTTTCCAAACCGAAGAGGGAAAAGTAAATATTGATGTATTTTTTGCCGATGAAACTTTATGGTTGACTCAAAAAGTAATGGCGGAGCTATTTAATACTACTAAGCAGAATATTAGCTTGCATTTAAAAAACATTTTCGATGAGGGAGAGTTGGAGGAGAATTCAGTTGTCAAGGAATTCTTGACAACTGCCACTGATGGTAAATCGTATAGAACCTTATTTTATTCGCTCGATGTAATCATTGCCGTTGGCTACCGCGTCAATTCAAATCGAGCAACCAAATTTAGAATCTGGGCAACTGATGTATTGCACAATTTTATCCTCAAAGGGTTTGTCTTGGATGATGAGAGATTAAAGCAAATCAGGCATTTTGGTCAGGACTACTTCGATGAATTGCTGGAGAGAATTCGAGAAATTCGTGCCAGTGAGCGCAGGTTTTATCAGAAAATAACTGATATTTATGCTTTGTCAGCGGATTATGACAAAGATTCCAAAACCACCAAGGAATTTTTTGCCACAGTGCAGAATAAACTCCATTGGGCAATAACTGGCAAAACCGCGGCGGAGATAATCTACACAGAAGCCGATGCCAGGAAGGCCTTTATGGGCCTAAAGACTTGGAAAAACTCTCCTAAGAGAAAAATACTACAAAGTGACATCGCGATTGCTAAAAATTACCTGAGTGAAAAACATATCGAACAGCTAAACCGTTTAGTTTCTTCTTACCTCGATCTGGCTGAAGACAGAGCGATACGGGGAATTGTGATGAACATGCAAGATTGGGCGGATTTTCTCAACCGGTTTTTGGAATTGTCTGAGTATCCAATCCTGAACCACAAAGGAACCATCTCTGCTGAGCAAGCCTTATTGAAAGCCAAGGCAGAGTATGAAAAATTCCGGGTGGAGCAGGATGAAAAGTATGTCTCTGACTTTGATCGGGTGGTGAAAAGGTTGGTTAAAGGAGAAAAGAAAAGACAAAAATAAATCCATCGATCTCGATGAAAATAAGAATATAAATGACTATGACAAACAGCAACAAACAATCGACAGCTAATCTTGGCTTTGAAGCAAAATTATGGGCAGCAGCGGATAAACTTCGTGGACACATGGATCCTTCCGAATACAAACATGTGGCGTTGGGTTTGATATTCCTCAAATATATCTCCGATTCTTTTGAAGAAACATATCGATCAATCAAAAATGATAAAGACGCATTTGAGGGTGAATGGGAAGATAAAGATGCATACAAGGCCAGAAATATCTTTTGGGTTCCAGAGATTGCCCGTTGGGAATATCTCAAACAAAACGCTAAGAAACCAGAAATAGGCAAGATTGTGGACGATGCCATGATAGCCATTGAAAAGGAGAACCCAAGTCTTAAAGGTGTTTTGCCGAAAAGCTATGCCCGTCCCGATTTGAATAAGCAACGGCTTGGTGAAATTATTGACATTTTTAGCTCTCTTGGATTGGGAGATTCGCAAGCTAAATCAAAAGATATTCTTGGTAGAGTTTATGAGTATTTCATCGGCAGATTCGCCAGTGCCGAGGGCAAAGGTGGCGGTGAATTCTATACGCCTGCGTCAGTCGTTAAGCTCCTTGTACAAATGATAGAGCCGTACAAAGGCCGAGTTTACGATCCATGTTGCGGTAGTGGCGGAATGTTTGTACAAAGTGAGCGGTTTTTGGAAGAGCGTGGGGGTAAAGTTGGCGACATTTCTGTTTATGGCC
>CAYYLO010000024.1:0-6500 GCA_964472675.1 uncultured Gammaproteobacteria bacterium
GTAACTTCAGCTGATGTGGTTATGGATCGCATGACCGGTCGTTCTCGTGGGTTTGGATTTGTCGAAATGGAATCTGATGAACAGGCGCAGAATGCGATTGCTCAATTCAACGGATACGAGATTGAAGGCAGAAAGTTAGTTGTTAACGTGGCTAGACCTCGCGAGGAAAGACCTCAGGGAGGACGTGGTAACACAGTTTACGATCAGAGGGAAGAGCGGTAATTCCGCGGTAAATATGCGGTAAAAAAGTAGCTCAGCCTGCTTGTTTGGTTAGTCTTTTCCGTGTTACTCTGTTTGTATGAGCCGATCGGGACTGGTTATTTTAGGCGCACTAATTGTCCTAGGTGTTGTGTTGGCTGAAGGTTTAAAGTTTACCAATTCATCTGCAACACGCAATTCTGATACTAATTCTTCTCAGACAGCTAAGGGCCAGGATCAAACCTCAGATAACAAAATAGAGGTTGCAGCTGGTGAATATACCTTTTCCCCCCAGACGATTTCTTTGAAAAAAGGAGTTCTGACTGAAATTGTTCTCAAAAACACAGGTAATGGAATCCACAACCTGGTTATTCCTGATTTGAGTGTAGAAACAGAATCCATTGGACACGGAGAAGAAACTTCGGTGGAAGTAACTCCGGACAAAGAAGGCGAGTTTAACTTCAGTTGCAGCATTTCAAATCACAAAGAGCTCGGGATGGAAGGAACCATTAAAGTAACTCAATAATGATTTTTGTTAATTTTAAGACTTACAAAGAAGCAACGGCGGGTAAAGCCGTTGATTTAGCTCAACATATTGTCTCAGTTCAAACTGAAACCAGGGTCCCGATTATTCCTGTAGTTCAGGCAGTTGATGCACGGCTTTGTGTTAATACTTCAGGCTATATGGTTTGGATACAGCATCTTGATTGGCAGGAACTTGGGCAAACAACAGGGTGGGTGACTGTTGAGGGCGCTGCCGAAACCGGCATAGCAGGAGCTTTCTTAAATCATTCCGAACACAAAATGGGAAATGACCAAATCCAAATGACAAATGACAAATGTAAGAAAATCGGCCTTGAGACGATGATTTTTGCTTCAGATATAGAAGAGCTGAAGCGCGTAGTTGGACTAAAGCCCAGCTTTGTCGCCTACGAACCACCAGAATTAATTGCCTCGCCTGACACTTCTGTTGCCAAATCTCAGCCAAAAATTATTAGTGAAGCAGCCAAAATTGCCAAAGAGGCTGGCATCCGCTTAATTGTGGGAGCCGGCATTAAAAACGGGGAAGATGTAAAAGTAAGCGTCAAACAAGGCGCTTTTGGCGTGGCTGTTTCCTCAGCGGTAGTATTGGCACCCAACCCAAGAGAAGTTCTGTCGGAGTTGGCCGGTTGTTTTTCGAAAATATGAAGTTACCCACGCTCCAAAGTAAGTATCTACGGAATAAAAGGATATTGTTGCGTATAGACACAGATGTTCCCATTGAAGGTGGAAAAGTTTTGGATGATACCAGACTTTGTGCTTCGATCCCAACAATAAAATATCTGCTTCAAGAAGAATGCGGGCAAATTGTTGTTTTGGGGCACAGGGGGCGGCCAGGAGGGAAGACGGTAAAAAGTCTAAGTCTGAGCGTGGTAGCCAAACACCTGGAAAAACTTCTCAAAGAGGAGTTAGGACATGAATTTGAACATTTAGATATGTACATGGCAGAAAATTTAAGGTTTTTCCCCGGGGAAGAAAAAAACGACCCCAAGCTTGTTCGCGAGTTAGCTTCCAAAGGGGATATTTATATAAACGATGCGTTTGCTTCATGCTCAAGAGAGCACGCCTCAGTTGTAGGGTTACCAAAGGTGTTGCCGCATGCGGCAGGGTTTTCGCTAATTCACGAAGTAGAAGCGTTAAGTAAAGTACTAGAAAAACGGGAAAAACCTGTTGTTTTCGTGCTTGGAGGGGGCAAAGGTGACAAGGCGCTGCTTATTCCTAAACTTTTACAAAAAGCTGACTGGCTTCTTGTCGGCGGTTTATTGCCAAAAACTGTTAAGTCTTATGGAAGCGAAGGCGAGGGGGGAGTTTGTGTTTCTGCGGCACATTTGACCCCCAAGGGAGAAGATATTACTCCTGATTCGGCACGCAATTTTGCTGAAGTGATAAAAGAGGCGGGAACTATTGTTTGGGGCGGACCGATGGGGGATATAGACGGTGGGTATTGGGACGGAACGGAGGTTGTGGGCAAGGCAATTGCGGAAAGTGGTGCATATAAAGTTGCAGGCGGGGGGGACACGATACACGCGATAAATAATCTTAAATTAACTGAGAAATTTGATCATATTTCTATGGGAGGCGGAGCAATGCTGGAATTTTTAGCGTACGGTGATTTACCAGGACTTCGCACCTTGCGAGGGTAAGTTTTTCAAGACCTTTTTCCCCGAAGAGATAGCAGTCGAATGTTTGGCATGGGAAAATCTTTGGGATTTTCTGTGATCAACTCGACACCGGTTTCAATTGCAACTGCCGCTAGTAATGCGTCAGTTATGGTTAATATTCTGCCTTGCCGAGCATATTCTCTTCGCAAAATGCCGGCATTTTGCGCCGCAACAAGGGAAATATTCCAATAGGTGAGTACTTCGAAAAATTCATTCCACTTGGTTCTATGCTTGGGTTCCAATCCTCGGTAAAACTCCGCTACCTGGACAGCGCAAACAATTAGTTCCCCGCCAGCATCGATTATTGCTTTGAGGCGGGTTGCTACCGGTTCAAAACCCTTAGAGAAGTCAATAAGAGTCGTTGTGTCGACAAGATACCGACTCAGGACTTAGTATCCTTTCTAGTTTTCTCTAGCCGTTCATCGTTGGTTCGTCTCATACGGTGAACCCACTCAGAAACCGCATTTGGTGTTTCCCAACCGGGAGTGTTCGCATTCGCCAAAGAACCAACAACCCGAGTTGCAACACGGGCAAGTCGAAGGCTGCGCAACTTATCTTCTGCTGCTTCAACCAAGAAATGGCTACGGTTGCCCTTCCCGACCGTTTTGTCAATCGACTCGACCAGTTCTTTGGGTATGATAATGTGAGCTCTCATGGGACCAACATATCACACTCACTGTGGCCAAGTCAAGACAAAAGTCCTGTAATGGTTTGGCTTGCTAAGCGAGCTTAAGTAAGGTATCTTTTAAGTAATGAAAACTAAAGTTTCCATTAACGGATTGGGTAGAATCGGGAGACTAGCCTTTCGAATCGGGTTAACGCGCCATGCAGATGAGTTAGAGTTTGTAGCAATTAATACTTCCGGATCAATGAAAGCTGCCGGTTGGGCGCATTTGATAAATTACGACACGACATATCGAAAATTTGAGAAAGAAGTGGGGTTTGAAGAAGTTAAAGAACCCGAGAAAGTAAACGATGAAGACCCATTGTTTGGGTATTTGGTTGTTGATGGAGTTAAAATTCCACTTTTGGCCCAACGTGATCCGGAAAGAATTCCCTGGAGTAAATATGGCGTTGATGTTGTTATTGAAGCAACGGGCAAGTTTGTGACCGCGGAGGGTGCCAAAAAGCACGCTGTCGCGGGAGCAAAAAGAGTGGTTATCTCTGCTCCCGGCAAAGGTGAAAACGTGCCTACTTACGTTTTGGGCGTAAACGAGTATGATGGGAAAGCAGAAGTTTTATCCAATGCTTCCTGCACGACCAATTGTGTAGCTCCGGTTGCTGCTATAATGCATGCTAAATTTGGTGTTGAGAAAGCGTTAATGACGACCGCGCATGCTTACACTGACGATCAGCGTTTGCAGGACAACTCTCACGAAGATTTGCGCCGCGCTCGGGCGGCAGCGGAAAATATAGTTCCAACTTCAACCGGTGCTGCAATATCAACAACCGAGACGATACCAGCTCTTAAGGGTTTGTTTGACGGCCGGGCTCTCAGGATTCCGGTAACCACGGGGTCAATAAGCGACTTTACCTTTTTGTTAAAAAAGGAGGCAACTGTGGAGGAGGTAAACACGGCGTTTAAAGAGGCCGAACAGCATCCCTTGTATAAAGGGATATTGGTTACTTCCGGGGAGCCACTGGTTTCTTCTGATATTATTGGCAGAACTGAATCGGCAATTGTTGACCTGGGGCTAACGCAAGTTGTGGGAGGGAATTTAGTAAAAGTTTTTGCATGGTATGATAACCAGTGGGGTTATACGTGTAGGCTTGTTGAGCAGGTTGTTAGGGTAGGGCAAGCAGTGGATAAGACTGTGGCACCAACAGATCCAATAACAAACCAATTCCGATATTAGAATTTCAGATTTTTATTTTTATGGCAAAGAACGTCACCTTTTTGGGATATTCAGATACAAAGCCTGGAGAAAAACTTTACCAGGAGGCTTACGGTGTGGCGGCAGAAGTGGCCAAGGCGGGATATGCAGTGGTTAACGGTGGCGGATCGGGGGTAATGCGGGCCTCAACGGAAGGGGCGCATTCTGTTGGAGGGCATGCTGTCGGTATTACTTTTTATCCGGAAAACATTACCTTTTTTGAAGGAAGGGACGAAGATAACAAGGTTGACGAACTGTTGGAAACGAAAACTTATGTTGAGCGGACGTTGAAGCTTTTGGATTATGGGGATATTTATGTAATTTTTAACGGAGGAACGGGAACAATTTCAGAATTTGGTATGTCCTGGGGGCTGGCAAGGCTTTACTTTGGACGCCACAAGCCACTTATTTTATTTGGAGGGTTTTGGTACCCGATTTTGGAAGAAATTGCACGGAATATGAAGTTGAGGAAAGAGGAGTTGGAAGTTTATAAAATTGTGACAGAAGTAGAACAGGTTGTTCCGGCAATTCGTGAATTTGAAGCAAAGACTCCCAAGAGGGTTGATGGGATGGTTTTAACTACCAATGGTTGATATTGACAAAAAGACGTTGGCTGGGTATTTAGACTTGGCCAATCACCGCCAAGAAGCAACGAAAGAAGATATCAAAGCGCTTTGCCGGAAGGTGCTCTCTCATGGTTTTCATGCAGCCTTTGTTAACGCCTGCTATATAACTTTGGCAAAAGATGAACTAGGCCAAGGTGGAATCGTAGGAACGGTTGTTTCTTTTCCCCTTGGGCAGGACACAAAAGAATCAAAGATTGCTGCGGCTACTCTCTGCGCAAAATTGGGCGCAGACGAGTTGGATGTTTCTGCAAATGTGGGTTACTTCAAGGCCGGAGAGTGGGAGAAGGTTCAAGACGAGATGTGTGCCATTGTTCAGGCAGCCAAGACCCAAAAAGCTGGTGTTATTGTGAAGTTTATTATTGAAACGGGGCACTTGAACGACGAGGAAATAAAACGTGCCTCGCAAGCTGTTTTGGCCTCTGGAGCAGATTATGTCAAAACCTGCTCGGGAATGGGACCAAGAGGTGCAACTTTAAAAGATGTTGAACTTGTCAAAAGTGTTGTTGGTGGCAAAATCAGGATTAAAGTTGCCGGCGGAGTAGGGAACTGCGAACAGGCCAAAGCTTTTATTGAAGCCGGCGCCGACCGTATTGGCACCTCCCACGCGGTAGAGATTGTGGAGGGAATTGACAAATAATACAAAAGTAATATAATTGTATGTATGCAAAGATGTATTTTACAGACACCAGTAGATCCCAAACTCAAGAAGGAAGCGGAGAAAGCTGCCCAAGAACAAGGCTATTCCTCTTTGCAGGAAGCGGTTCGAGTATATCTTCGAAAGTTAGCTAACCGGGAGGTACAAACAATAATTCGCGAACAATTTCCGCCAGTTCAACTTTCTCCGAAGGCTACCAAGAGATACGACAAGATAACTGAAGGTATATTATCTGGGAAAACAAAACTTAAGTGGTTTGACAATGTCGACGAATTCGTGAAAGACTTAGAGAGTCGTGAGGGTCACTAAAACCACTGAATTCAATAAGTCTTACAAAGAACGTATAGCTAAAGATAGGAGACTGGTGCAGGAATTTGTTGAAGCTCTAGAAGTTTTTTCGGTAGACCCAACAAGCCCCATTTTGAAAGATCATGCTCTAACTGGAAGTATGCATGGCTACCGTTCTTTCCAGGTAGGAGAGGATTTTCTCGTTGTGTATTTTATTTTTAAAGAGGGAATAATCTTGTATGATATTGGTAGTCACGATCAGGTATATCGTCGCTAAGCATATATGAGCACTGCCTCGTTGGACCCCATATTACAAAACGGACACGGGATGCTTTTGGCGTATGACCATGGGTTTGAACATGGGCCTGTTGAATTTGACGAACGCTCAGCGGACCCTGCCTGGATTATGGATATTGCCGATTCGGGATATTTCACTGGCGTAATTTGTCAAAAAGGAGTTGCGGCGCATTATTACTGCAAGCACAGGGTTCCTCTGATTGTTAAACTAAATGGCAAGACTGCTTTTCATTTCGGGGAAGAGCCGGTCTCGGTGCAAAATTGTACAGTAGAAGAGGCAACTGAATTGGGTGCAGTTGGCGTGGGCTATACGATTTATATTGGGTCAGAGCACGAAAACGAAATGATTCAAGAGTTTTCC
>CAYYLO010000025.1:0-1452 GCA_964472675.1 uncultured Gammaproteobacteria bacterium
TTAGACATTATCAAAAATCTCTTTTCTAAAGATTTGATTAAGTTTGGGAAGGGAGATAGTAAAGTTTTATTTGTGGAGGTTGCCGATACAAGTTGTCCTTATTGCCACGTTGCAGCCGGTAAAAATCCTGCGCTTAACAAAGAAGTTGGAGCGCGATTTACTTTAGTTTCAGACGGTGGCAGCTATGTTGCTCCTGTTCCTGAGATGAAGAAGCTGGTTGACGCTGGCACAGCTTCGTTTGTGTATATTTATACTCCAGGACATGGGAATGGAGAGATGGGGGCAAAGGCCTTGTATTGTGCATACGAAAAAGGCAGGTTTTGGGAAGTGCATGATTTGCTAATGAATAATAAAGGGTATGATGTGCTCAATCAGCAGGTTAAAAATGACAAGACAAAATCCAGTGAGTTGGCTGAGTTTTTGTCATCTGCAATGCCTGTTTCTGAGATGAAAGCGTGTTTGGATAGCGGAAAGTATGACAATAAACCTTCTGAAGACACACAAATTGCTGCAAGCATCGGGGTACAAGGAACACCAGGGTTTTTTGTAAATGCCAGCCCTTTTAACGGAGCTTACTCGTGGACTGATATGAAGTCTGTTGTTGATGCGGCTTTAAAGCAGTAAACGTGCAGGGTGAAGTTTTCTCTCAAACGGGTTAAGCACCAGGCCCATTCCTTCCAGGGTAATAACTCCAAGCAGCGCTGCATCTTCTTTTTCTCCAAGAACTACAGGTGAAGCAATTTCTATACCTTCGTAGTTAATTATGGCGCTGCCGATCTTTCGTTTAACCATCGTGCCATCTGCCAACACAAACTCTTTTTCAAAACTTGGCTTGAGATCGAGTTTTTTTACCATTTGTTGAGGTAAAACGGTGTAAGCAGCGCCGCTATCTACTAGAAAATTTCCAGTTGCGACTTTCTCGGGTTTATCTATGCTCCTTGTTTTTAGTGTTACTTCGGTTAACCCCATGCTATGATTGTAGCACACAAAATCATGCTCAAGTTAAATGCCAAGGAGTTGCGGGATAGGAAGCCAACTAAAGAGGAGTTGGCTTCAGTTTCCAGATTGCCCATATATATAGTACTGGACAACGTATTGGATACTTACAACATTGGTGGGATTTTCCGTCTTGCTGAGGCAGTAACGGCCCAGGAAGTCATACTTTGCGGCGAGTCCGAAACCCCACCTTCTTCAAGGATTCATAAAGCAGCTGTGGGGACAGAAGAATGGGTACCATGGCGGTATGAGCCTACGGCTCAAGAGGCACTCCAGAAATTACAAGAAACAAATTCCAAGATACAAATAGTGGTCGTGGAACAGTCCGAGAAAAGCGTGCCACATACCGAAATTGGACATTTGGCATTGGACATTGAAAATTCCGCTATTGCGGTGGTTGTTGGTCACGAAACTGAAGGAGTGAGTAAAGAAGTTCTTGATATGGCCGACATAATT
>CAYYLO010000025.1:1462-3954 GCA_964472675.1 uncultured Gammaproteobacteria bacterium
AAAAGAAAAAATTAGAATAAAAAATAAAATGAAATCTGTTGAATGTTATTGTCTCGGTAGCAATAGTTACCTACAAAGTTTTGGAACAAATGACGACGTGACTTATTTGTAGACCTCTTTTCTGTGGCGGACTTTAATGATTGTTATCTTTTTGGCGACTTTATCTATTTGAGACCCAATTCTTTGGCCACCTGTTTGGCTGGAGTAGTGGGTTCGTTTTTGCGATCGTGGATAACGCGAAGATCTGCAGCGTCTTCAAGCGCTTCGAGCATTTCGTAGTGTTCTGGCTCCATAAGAATCATTGCTGGCTCAGAGCGTTGAATTACAACAATTGGTTCTCCACTGGTTTTAAGTTTTTTGACTACGCCTGCTGTGTTTTGTTTTAACTCGGTTATAGAAACTGTATCTAACATGTCTTTATTATAGTACTTTTGCTTGTGCTTATTCGCAGTAGAGCATAAAGACAGATTTTGGTACAATTAGGCGTGATTGATTTACAGATAAAACAAAGTTGGCTTGAAAAAAGCAGTGAAGCAGCACTAGAGGAGTTTAAGTCTGCCTTAGTAGATATACTCAATAGCTTTCCAGTAGATAGGCACACAGACAAGCGTTGGTCTATTACGAAAATATCTGATGGTGATGAGGCAAGGCTGATTTATGACGAACGAGCTGTCGCTTCGTTGAAAATTGAGGACAAAGTTCTGCATGTTAAGTCGACAGAAGATGACACACCCAGATATGATGATATTGTCTATGCAATAAGATATGCTGCTAACAGGCTCTTGCTTGCGGTATATTCAAATGTTCATGGTGGGGCGAGGCTCCCTCAAGACCACAGTCTTTCAATTGATCACACATATTTCAATCGAGACAAATCTGTTAGAGGATTTTTTGACAAAAGCAACTTTGTCCCGCGATTTGCGCCTGAGGGTATTGAGAATCTCAAGGATGGACGAACGGCTCTGGTAATTTATTCACCATATTATGCGGAGGACAAAAGAAACGGGACAGTTCATATTCTTAACAATCCGATGCTTAGCTTTTTGACCGAGAAAGAAAACCAAGAGACAAACGGTGAATTCTCTTATAAAGTAGCCGATTCAATGCAAGATTTTGCTAGAAAATATGATCTGGGGTTGGTTCCAAGAAACTTTTACCAAAACTACAGCAAGCCGGTAAAAATTATCAACGAAACATATTTTGACGCGCTCAACATAAATCGAAAAGTTTTTATTGATCCATGTGTTTATGACTTTGATGATGAACATGATTACCGCTACTATAAAAATACTGAGACCGGTTTGCATTTAATGGACAAAGTGCGCCCAGGTGAGAATTTGGACATAGCTATAAAGAGGGTGTTAAGGGAAGAACTTCAAGTTGCAGAGGATTATGTGGGGGTTCGAATTTGGGGGGTTGATTTCGATCGGGATAGGGAAGGGATACTGACTCCGCGTTTGAGGATGAATATTTTTGTCCATGGAATGCTTGAGAATCGCAAAAGCAAAACCCACGACTGGGTGTCAGTCAAGTAACACATCATCGTCTCCGCAGCAATAGTTACATACAAAGTTTTAGAATCTTTTAAGAAGTGAAATTAATTACTGCATATACAAACCCTGACCTTGATGGAACCGCCTGTGCGATTGGGTACGCCGAATATTCAAGTAAAAAAGAAGAAAACTCTCTGGCTGCCTTTTTTGGAATACCAAGCAAAGAAGCTTTGTGGGTGTTAAGTTATTTTGGCGTTAACAAAGTATTAAACGCCGAAGAATTTATTAAGCTAGAAGTTGAAGTGGTGATGGTAGATGCAAGCGATAGGCGAGGACTGTCACCGCTAGTAATATCTGAGCAAGTTGTAGAAATTATCGATCACAGAAAAGTGAACGAATCGCACCTTTTCCCAAATGCCAAGCTGCAAATCGAATTTGTTGGTTCTGCGGCAACATTGATTGCAGAAAAATTTTTCGAAAGCCAGTTTGAGTTAAGCCGCGAGTCGGCAGGCCTTTTGTATTCTGCCATTGTTTCCAACACGATAAATTTCAAAGCCGAGGTGACGACAGATAGAGACCGCAAAATAGCCGAGTGGCTTTTGGCAAAACTTGATCTACCTGCCGATTTTGTGCATCAAATGTTTGCCGCAAAATCATATACGGACGAGACTCTGGAAGAAAGGTTTGCAAGCGAAACTGCATCATTTAACTTAAATGGCAAAGAATTTGGATGTATTCAGCTAGAAATTTTGGAGGTAGGAAAATTCGTAAAAGAAAATAAAGAAGAAACTGAGCAATTGCTTTTAAAGATTAAAAAGGAGAGAAAACTAGATGGTATTTTCTTAAGCTGTATAGATGTCGAAGAAGGCTTTAATGTATTTATCTCACTTGATGAGTGGGTAAAGGAGTTGTTGGAAGAGAAACTGGCTATAAAATTTGAAGAAAATATTGCTCACCGCGACGGCATTATAATGCGCAAAGAAATAATGCCGTTATTAA
>CAYYLO010000025.1:3964-6264 GCA_964472675.1 uncultured Gammaproteobacteria bacterium
AAAAAAGAATAAATATTCGTTTTTGGATGAGTGGTTTTAGAAAACAAAATACCTGAGAAAAGTTAGGTTTGGCTTTTCAATTAGTAATTGACCTGTGAATCGTTTTGTTGTATAGTAGCAACAGTCAGATGAGTTAAGCTTTTTTACAGCCCGCCCGCTTTGTGGGTGCGGCATTCAAAAACAGCAGCCGCCATCTGGCGGTTTTTTAGTTCATAAGTGTTGGCGCGCAGGCAATTGCGCTGCTACAGCACCTTAAAAAGTGAAGTGCGAAATTTTTAAACTGTAAATTCTATACGAGCGCATGAGAAATTTTCGAATGCGTGAGTTGAAGAGAATTTTTCAGAAAAATTCTCTTATGAGTTTGATGGTCAGGATGCGATTGGAACCTTTTTTTGAGGGTTTGATCCTGGCCCAGGACGAACGCTAGCGGCGTGCCTTAGGCATGCAAGTCGAGCGAACTTGTGTTTTGCACAAGAATGCTAAATTACAAATGTTAAAAGAAATCAGAATTTCTTTTCAACTGACGTATAAATGCTAAATGAAAAACAAAAAAAAGTTTCATTGGTCATTTATCATTGTTGGATTTGTCATTCTCGCGCAAGGCGCGAGTGAGCGGCAGACGGCTGAGTAATACGCAGGGACATACCCCAGAGTGGAGGATAGCTCACCGAAAGGTGTGGTAATACTCCATATCACCGCAAGGTGAAAGCTCTTAACGGGGCGCTCAGGGAGTGACCTGTGGCCTATCAGCTAGTTGGTGGGGTAACGGCCTACCAAGGCTATGACGGGTAGGGGATGTGAGAGCATGATCCCCCAGAATGAGACTGAGACACGGCTCATACACCTACGGGTGGCAGCAACCGGGAATCGTGCGCAATGGACGAAAGTCTGACGACGCGACGCCGCGTGGAGGATTGAAGGCCCTCGGGTTGTAAACTCCTTTTGACTGGCTCTAAAGCCAGTAGAATAAGTACCTGCTAACTCCGTGCCAGAAGCCTCGGTAAGACGGAGGGTGCAAGCGTTGTCCGGATTTACTGGGCGTAAAGGGTCTGTAGGCGGTTTGATGCGTCTTTTTGTTAAAGGCACAGGCTTAACCTGCTGCATGTCAGAAGATACGATCAGACTTTGAGGGTTTTCGGGGATGTTGGAACTTGTGGTGGAGGGGTGAAATCCGTTGATATCACAAGGAACACCAACGGCGAAGGCGGACATCTAGAAAACTCCTGACGCTGAGGGACGAAAGCTAGGGGAGCGAAGCGGATTAGAGACCCGTGTAGTCCTAGCTGTAAACTATGCTCGCCAGGGATGGGTATTTTATCCGTTCCATAGCTAACGCGTTAAGCGAGCCGCCTGGGGAGTACGACCGCAAGGTTAAAACTCAAAGGAATTGACGGGAGAGCGCACAACCAGTGGAGCATGTGGTTCAATTCGATACAAACCGATGAACCTCACCCAGACTTGACATGCAACTGCAAGTCCGGCGAAAGCCGGGCCTCTTCGAGAGTGTTGCACAGGTGTTGCATGGCTGTCGTCAGCTCGTGCCGTGGGGTATCTTCTTAAGTGAAGGAACGAGCGCAACCCCTACTATATGTTAAATTGATCATATGGGACTGCCCCGCCTTTTGGCGGGGAGGAAGGAGGGGATGATGTCAAGTCAGCATGGCCCTTATGTCTGGGGCTACAAACATGATACAATGGGGAGGACAATGGGTTGCCAAGCCGCGAGGCGGAGCTAATCCCTAAAACCTCCTCTCAGTTGGGATTGCAGGCTGCAACTCGCCTGCATGAACCCGGAATTGGTAGTAATCGCGGATCAGCTATACCGCGGTGAATACGTTCTCGCTCTTTGTACACACCGCCCGTCAAGCCAACAAAGTTGGGAGCACCCGAAGTACCCGTTTTTACGAGTCCTAAGGTGAGCTCAGCGATGAGGACTAAGTCGTATAAGTAACTACTTTTTGCGACCTTCCCAAGCAATTGGGATGAAAAACCTGACTATATCGGTGAAGCCCAAACGTAGAGACGTGGGTAATACCGAGGGAAGTCGCCCGCCATTTGGCGAGGTTGACCCCGTAGAGACTACACGTCGGCTCCGCCAATTGGCGGATGAAGATATAGTCCATGCCCGTAGTAATACGCGGAGACACATGAACAAGGTATCCGTACTGGAAGGTGCGGATGGATCACCTCCTTTCTAAGGAGAAAGGGTACTCCGACCTCACGCCGGAGTTCTCCCGGATGTCGTAAGACAGCCGAAATGGAATCTCGCCGGTGACGGCGAGTACTTCCTACCACATCTC
>CAYYLO010000026.1:0-5422 GCA_964472675.1 uncultured Gammaproteobacteria bacterium
AAAACCTACGCCGCAATCAAGCACAATAATCTCCGCCGGCCCGTTGTCCGGTACATACTCATAAACATACAAATTCTCAGTAACATCAACTGTTCCTGAAATTGCTATAAATCTAAGCTTGTCCATTTGATTAATTTCTAATTTTCAATGTTTGAAACATTTTGTAATTAGAAATTGATTGAAAATTGAAAATTTTTTACACCAGTTCCATTTGTTCTGGTTCCGGCTGGCTTTTCTCTTTAACCTTTTCTAGAATTTGGGGTAACTTTTTGAAGTCTTCCACAAACTGCTGCATCACCACTCCGGCACGAAGGGCCGCGGCAGGATGATACATTGGTACAATTATAACATCACGCCCGCGCCATTTCAGCTCCCGGGGCTTTCCGTGAATTTGTGAGATCTTTTCTCCAGGCAAAAACTTGCCCATTGAAAACCTGCCTAAAGTCACAACAACCGGCGGATTAATAATCTCAATTTCCCGGTCAACATAGGGCTGAAAAGCGGCAATCTCGTGAGGCTCCGGATCGCGATTCTCCGGCGGTCTAAAACGTACCACGTTTGAAATATATACATCTTCCCGTTTCAATCCAATAAGTTCCAACGTCCTATTAAGAAGTTTGCCCGCCTGTCCGACAAATGGCCGGCCCTGCAAGTTCTCGTTGAAGCCTGGCCCTTCCCCAATAAAATATAATTCTGCGTCAGGATTCCCCTCACCAAACACCAAACGTGTTTCACTCGTTCTTAAAGGAAGACTGTTGTCCTCCTCCATCTCCTGTTTTAATTTTGCCAACTCTTCAGCTTTATTCATTTCTTCTTTGTCATTCTGGCCCGTCCAGAATCAATCCGCTCAATAATGCCATTCTGGATCAAGTCCGGAATCTATCTAGTTAGAGTCTACCCTACCGGGTAAAGATTTTGAAGAGGAGTCCGAGAAAACAAATGTTAAGCAGTTTATGAAGCTATTTGTCAAACAACTTCTCCAAGCTCGTTTCAAGATCTTTAGCGAGGCTTTTGAAACGAGTTGTATGGACAAGCGTACTTTGTCACAGAACCATCTTCAACTGTGTTAACACACTCTTTTATTTTAGTACCCTCCCGCATGCCAACTTTGTAATCACTGCATTTTCCTGAAGTTTTTTCTCCACTTGCCAAACCGTAAGGAGAAATGCACAAACCTTCGCACTCGTTAGAATTCACACATGTCTTACCGTAGTCTTTTAGTGCACCGCCAGTTTGAGGGGTTGGGCAAACCAATATCGGGTCGCAGGGAGTAGTAAAACACACAACTTGTTGATAATAGCAACCTGGAGCGGGAGTTGGAGTCGCAGTCGGCCGTGGCCAGATGAGTTGCTTTTTTATGTATTCTACTCCACTGGGTTTGGGTAGCAATAAATAGCCCACAGCAACAACAGCCGCCAGGAAAATAATTATTAAAACTAGGATTGGAACAAAGCCACGTTCCTTGATTTTAATTGCAGGAACCACCCATATATTTGTCATATGAGATAAAAGGTATATTAATTATACCCGTTCTACGGCTGGCGCTAAGAGTTGTAGCCGAAGGCGTGTAGGGAGAATAGTTATCATGCCCATCGTAAGAAACGAGCAAAGTTAAAGAAGCTGAGGTGGCAATGTTTGTGGAAAATGAAAAATTACCATCCCCATCTGTCGTCGTCGTTTTGTAAACATTTCCATTTGCATCCATAATAGTTATTGGCCCACCAGAGATACCTCCCTCTCCAGAATCCAGAGAGTGGTTACAATTTGAATCGGTGTAAACTTTACCGCTTAAGCTTACATCCATCCCGTCAACAATTACATTCCCTGTGCACACATCAGTCATGGCACCATCTGAACCTTGCAGCTGCAAACGTGGATGATATGTTCCTGAGCTGTAAGTATGTTCCATAGTTCCGTTGGATTGTTTAAGATCAGTATCCCAAGAACCATTTCCATCAAAATCCCATTGAGCTCCCGTCATATATGAACTGTTATAACCCGAATAACTGTAGGTTAATGTCACCAACAAAGGATCATTACTGCCGCCTCCTAGTCTGCCATAAATTACATTAACGGTACATGTATTTCTCTTTGGAGTCGGAGTTGGAGAAGGGGTTGGCGTAGGTGTACTTGCCCTTATTGTAGGGGTAGGAGTAGTTTTATTACCTTTAGCAGAAGACGTCGGAGTCGGTGTACCATTCTCTGTTGGAGATGGCGTGGTTTCATCTCCAGCTGGAGTCAACGCAGGAGTCGGTTTGACAGAAAGAAAGCTTAAAGGATTGCTTGGAGAAGCTTTCAAATAGTATCCAACCCCCGCAGCAAACACCGCCCCCAAAACTAAGACAACAATAATCGGCGCAAATCCATATTGAGAGGATTTTTTGCTCATTAATTCATCTTTATACCTTTTGTAAGGATTGTCAAATAGGGGACATTCTCAAGCGGAGGTAAAAATTTCTTTTTTTAGCTTTTTGGGAAGAGATTTTCCAATATCCTTTATCAGCTCGGAAGCAAAAAGCACCTCAATATAAACAGGCTCTCCGCCCTTGGTAAAGTGCACAATCATCCCTTCTTTGGTTTCTTCAGCGTGATCAATTTTTTTCTGTGAAAACCAAATGTTTAGAACATCATCTTCGGGTTCGTAGTAGACATCTTTAGTTCTTCTTTTGTTCATAGCGTCCTTTCTCGACCGGGTAAAAGGTAATTACTGTAATTATATCATTGCTTTGCACATAGATAACTCGCAAACTGTGGTCTTTGTTTAGACACTTAACAACTATTTTTGTGCCAAATCTACCTTCCGTGGGACCACTTTCTGGGTTAAGTATTGTGGCTCTGACTTGAACTCTTTTTACCACAAACCCCGCTTTCTCGAGAGAAACGAATTTTCCACTAGCGTGTTTGGTGTATTTTATCATCAAAGCTGTAAAGCTGGATGAGAAGCTCAGTAGAGCTTCATTTTCACTTAGGCTAAATTGGTATTTGCAGAAGTTCAGCAGAATTTGTGGAAGTGTCGTAAACGGCAAAGGAGGGCTTGGTGGTATTACCAAGCGCGCCCGGGTTAACGACTAAAGTCTGGTCGTAATATTCCACTCTTGCGCTCAAATGCAGATGTCCATGGAAAACCGCATCAAATTCTCCGGACGTCATTTGCTCCCGCACTTTTCCCGGCTGATGAGCCATAGCAATCTTTTTCCCATTTAAAGCAAATTCCAACACATCTGGAGTGCAGGTAGTTGCGCTATTGCTACTTAACATGCCCCATATTTTGCCATACTGCGCCTCATCGGCGTTTCCCAAAACTGCATAAACCGGCAACCCCGGCCGTAAGATTTCTGCCACGTCTGCATTGGTAGAAAAGTCTCCACAATGAAAAATCGCCCCAAATTTTTGCTGTTTGGCAAACCCCAAAACATGACGGATCAGATTGATGTTGCCATGGGTGTCTGAAATAACGAGTACACGCATTAATACGAAGGAAGATACTGCTTTACATTCTCCGGTGTCAAGACAACCTGTTTCGTTTTTCCCTCCACGTATTCTCGGGCCACTTTGCGAACTACACCCTCAACGGTTCTTTCCAAAGTCCTCATTCCTGCGTCATACCCCAGAGGACGAACGATAATTGGCCACACTTCGTCTTTGAAGACAATGATCTTGTCGGGCAAGCCACTCTCCTCTAAAACCCTGGGCAACATATAGCTCTTGGCCACCTGAATTTTCTCCTCATCTGTATAGGACGGCATATGAATTACTCCCAGCCGGTCCAAAACGGCTGTGGCAATGTTAGTAGTATTGTTGGCTGTGGCAATAAACATGACCTCCGAAAGGTTGAAAGGATAATCGACGTAATAATCCAAGAAAGCGCTATTTTGCTCAGGGTCCAAAAGCTCAACCAACACTCCCATAATCGAGGAGCGGCCCTCTTCTGCAACACGATCAATTTCGTCCAGCAGAATAACAGGGTTTTTTGTGCCAACTTTTCGCAAGGCCTTAATAATTTGTCCTGGCTCGGCCTCAGGATGAACTCGAGACTGGCCGCGCAGATCTAAAGGTCCTCCCATTCCACCAAAAGGAACTCTCGCAATTTTCCTACCTAAGGCTTCGGCAATTGAGTAAGCAACTGTTGTTTTGCCTGTACCCACAAGGCCCACAAAACATAAAATCGGTGCTCGAGACAATCTTTCATTCCCCAACCCTTTTTGTTGGTTTAGTTTCATTACTGAAATAAACTCCAATACTCTGTCTTTAATATCCCCTAAACCAAAATGGTTTTTATCCAAAGCTGCCTTTGCGTGTTCCAAGTCCAAAATATCACCAGAGCGGGAATCCCAGGGAAGGGCAGTTATCCAATCGATATAATTTCCCAAATGCTCAAGCTCGTCAAAAACTGCGCTTGAATCAACACGGGACAAGCGCTCCAGACGAGCCTGCGCACGGTCTTTTAACTCCTGAGGAACCGGGGTTGAAGTGAGTTTTTGGGCAAGCGCGGCAACTTGTTGAGCAGTATCCTGGGCAGCCATTGTCATTTAGTATACCAAAATCTTGCATCCATTTTGCCAGTTGACAAACGGTAGAGAGTCGGTTCAATAATGAAAGTACTATCAAAATGATATTAAAGACTCTCGCCCAAGGTCTGGTGTTCGTCGCAATTGCCACGACCGTTTTCTTTCGGCCTCAAGAAGCTTTGGCAATAGACAACCCTTCTTCTTATTATGACTGGAATTCTTATCAAACCCAGGAAAAAGTCTTGGGCATTGAAGTGCGTGCCCAAGAAGAAGCTAGTCCCGCAGAAAACGTGGAGGAGCAAGAAACACAAGAGGAACACAAAAATTATAAACAACATGATTACTTCTTAGGTTTTACTTCATCACTAACACCTTCTAATCCACTCTATTTTACCAAGAAGTTTGAGGAGAACATCACGCTCGCGTTCACTTTTAATGCCCAAAGAAAAGAAGAGCTGAGGGTAGAGCTTGCGGGCGAGAGGTTGGAGGAAATCGAGAAAGCAACCGCAGACGGTAAGATAAACGACGTTCGTGGTGCAACCAATTCCTATCGATCCATGATGAATCAACTAGAAAAAGAGTTAAGTGGCCTAAAGGAGCGCGGCAATGACATTACTAACTTATCTGGCGCAATCGATGAAGAAATAAGCAAACATAAATTGGTTCTGGATGAGGTTGCTCTCCAGCTGCCTGAAAACGCTGAAGATTCAGTAAAAGAGGCCATTGTGGCAAGTGAAAAGACAATCGATACTGTCGCAGACATACAAGGAAAACCTGCGGTTCCTGAAGAGGTAGCAGAACGGCTTCAAGCTCTTAAAGCTGTGGGCATTTTAAGCCAAGAGGAAGTGGCAAAGCTTGTGGGCGCTGCAACAAGACAGCAAGCCCGCGAAGAAATGCGAAAATATGTTGAAGAA
>CAYYLO010000027.1:0-4210 GCA_964472675.1 uncultured Gammaproteobacteria bacterium
GTATCACGAGTGACTCTGAATCACTTATTCTAGGTTCGAATCCTGGCCCGGCAGCTCGAAAACCCTAGGTGTAAAGCTATTCCACCTCCCAGGTGGTAACACTTTTTGCCGGCGATGATGAAAGCCGCCGCCTATGTCACTGACGAAGGTGGCATTCTTTGCCACGCCGCCATCGTCGCCCGCGAATTTAAAAAACCCTGCATCGTCGGCACAAAATTTGCCACCAAGGTGTTTAAAGATGGAGATTATGTGGAAGTGGACCCGAACAAAGGGATCGTAAAACGTGTAAAACGTGTAGAAAATTAGCTACAGCTACCCTACGGAATAACCTTCGATTCGAAACGATTATTATTGAGTTTTTACTTTAGCGATGAATAAACTTACCCCAGGAGAAATTTCTGGATCAATAACACTAATTACGAACTTTATGTGTGATGAAAGCAGAAATTTGAAGACTTTCGGAGAACTAGTTGAAATATTCGAAAAGTGTTACAAAGCAACCTCAACCCAGAACGACCATTCTAAAGACTTGAGAATTCTAGATTACGAGAAAGCTATGAATCAAGGTAAATGGAAGGAACCTATTATCCTTATTAAGGACAGTAGACATAATACAATAGTTGATGGTATACACCGGGGTGTTGCATATTTGAGATGCATTAAGAAGAACATTCAAAATCAATTGCCTGATGTCTATCTAATTATCAACCATATCGATTTTCAATCTTCACCTTAATTAAAGAGATTCACACACAAGGTTTAATGCTAAGAAACAACTATGGCCAACCCTCCACTTTCTCCCTTCATCACATGATGCCATCACATACTCTTTGGTTTGTCCCGCCACCACCCGCCCAGGAAACGCTAAATAAAATCGTCCGCGCATTGAGCCAAAAATACCAAGCTCCAGTTTTTGAGCCTCATTTAACTCTCCTAGACGATATCCCAATAACAGAAACAGCAGCTGTCAAGAAAACAAGACAGCTCGCTGGAAAAATCACCCCTTTCACCGTCGAATTAGCTGAAGTATCTGCCAGCACCACTTACGACCATTGCGTCTTCGTCAGAGTTAAAGCAACAGCGGCACTTTTGCAAGCAAACATGGGAGCAAAAAAAATATTCGCAGCAGAAAATACGCCCTTCACCCCGCACATCAGTTTGCTTTATGGCAATTACCCAGTAGACCTAAGGATAAAAATCGCTGCGGCAATAAAACTTCCACCGCAGTTTTCTTTCCCTATTAATATGATTACCATCGTTCCCAACACGGATGAACCTGCAGGTTGGAGCCACCTAGCCGAAATCCACTTTGGGGGATAAGATAAACACATGGCCAATCCTCCTCTTTCTCCATTCATCACCAGAGGCAACATCGTTTGGACCTCGGGCCAGGTGTGTTTGACGCCCGCAGGCACCATGCTCGAGGGCACCATCGAAGAGCAAACCCACCAAGTCATGAAAAATCTCCAAAGTATCCTCGAAAAAGCCGGCGTTACTTTCGCCGACGTAGTCAAAACCACCATCTACGTCACCGATCTGGCTAACTACGAAAAAATTAACCAGGTCTACGCTAGCTACCTCCAAGAGCCCTACCCCGCTCGCGAAACGGTTTGCGTCAAAGCCCTCCCCCTCGGTGCCCAAGTCGAGATCTCCATGGTCGCGGTAAAATCTTAAAACACCTCTAAAGACCGGTAGACTAAAACACGAAAGTCGATAGAATCAAGTTTTTGACAAGTTCAGAAAACACTCCATCGCTTTTGAGATTAATTTCATAAAGATAGTCGTTAGCGAAAACATAATATCGTTCCCTGCCTTCATTAGAGGCAGCACCACTCAGTGTGTATCCCGTAATACCCCCTATCGTTTTGGTTTCATAATCTCCACTAACTCCAAGAAAACTAAATTCACTTTTCAAATACTCTACTGGGTTATCAACTTGTCCGGTGTCCGTTACAGATATCGAACCGTTCGTTCCTTTCTGCATCGAGTAACAATCGGCAACGAAGGTAAATTCTTCTTTGATGTTGAATGATTCTAGTTGACCGCCACTATAACAATGGCTAATCGGCCAGGGACCAGGTAAAAGAAATGCCAAAGGCACTTTGTCGCTCGAATATGTTTTCCAGGTTAACGTTGTGCCGTTAAACAAAAAGAAAAGTCCCGCAGCAAAAGCCACGACAAAACTTCCGATCATTAAGTATCTCTTTGAGAGGTTGCGCCTCTTCTTTGCCATCAGTAAATCGGTATTATAACCAACAAGCAAGCAATAAATAAAGAACTTCTCAATAATGAGGTAAAATAGCGTTATGATTAAGAAGCAGCTTGTATACTCCGAGTATTCTAAATGGAGGTTTGATGTTTCTAGGGCGCAGGGCGAATTCCTTTGGGACTCTGAGGGGAAAAAATATATTGATTTTACTTCTGGTTGGAATGTAACTAATCTGGGATGGAATCACCCTGAAATTACTCAAGCATTGGTAGTGCAGGCAAAAAAAAGTAACTATGTTCCAATGTGGACAGCTGACCCAATGCAAAATGAATACGCAAAGACCCTAACGAACTCCCTTCCAAAAGGCCTGGACACAGTTTTAAGAGCAACCGGAGGAACAGAAGCGAATGAAGAAGCTCTTAAAACAGCAAGAGCGTATACCGAAAGAGAAATAATTGTTGGGTTCAAGAATACGTATCATGGTCAATCATTTGGAACGTTGGCTATTGGCAATATCCCACAGAATTTAAGCGCAATTTCTCCGGTTGTAGGAGGCTTTAGGCACATAGAATTTCCTAGAACCGATAAGAGTAAAGACGATAAACAGGTTCTGAATGACTTCGAAGAAGTGCTCGACAAAGCGCTTTCTAAAAAAGACGTCGCAGCTATAGTAGCAGAAGCGGGAATTATCACTGGGTGGGGCTCAACGTATGTCGCGCCAATGGGATTTCTTAAGTTACTGAGAGAAAAAACAAAGCAATATAGCAGTCTATTGATTTTAGATGAAGTGGGAACTGGTTTTTCTCGGTGTGGAAAATTATTTGGAATGCAGATTGAGGAAGTAACTCCAGACATTGTTACCTTCGCAAAAGGCATATCAAATGGTGCAGCTGCAATTGGAGCAACAGTAACAACAAATAAAATTGCAGAAAAAGGATCGCCGAAAGCCAGAATCGTATCTACTTTTGGTTGGTTGCCAACAGCGTGCGCTGTAACTAGTAAAACTCTTGAAATCCACAAAAGAGATAAAGTTTGGGAAAAAGCCAAGAAAGATGGCAGATATATTATCCAAAGCCTCCAGAGAGAACTTAAAAAGAACGGAAGTGTGGTTGAGGTTAGGGGAATAGGAATGGAAATCGGGGTCGAGCTAAAAGAAGAAAAGACAGCCGTAAACGTAGTTGCTGAAGCTGAGAGAAAAGGCCTCCATTTAGTTTCTGATACTGACCGCAATATTCAACTTATGCCTCCTCTGACTATTCCAAGATCCAGTTTGGATAAAGGGATTGATATTCTAGTTTCGACGATAAATAGGTTCGCTTAAATGAGTGTCAACGCCCTCAACCAAGACCACCGCTAAGTCAACCCCAGCCTTTGGTGGGGGATTCCCTACTTCACCTAAAAATATGTCGCTTTCTTCAACTTCCAACACCATCAACGCACTTGGGATATTTGGTCGACTTGAATCGGGGCAAGAGAAGTATTTTAAAGCCCTAGAAGACAAATATAGTCAAATTTCCCAAGACAGTGAAGCTGTTGGCATCTTCAGTCATCTGTCGTTAGTCATTGAACGGGAAGTGCCTGTAGGAAAGCTCTCTCGCTACCTCGATCTATTGCGAGAGCTACGGCCGTTTCTGCCCTTTAAGCTAGAAACCAACGGAGTGATCATCAAAGATAGCCAACACCTCGCCCTTTCATTTGACACCATTCAAACACAACCTATCAGAGAAGTGGCCAAAAAATTCATCCCCGAAGGCGTGGTGACCACGCACTATACCAAGATAGTCTGGTTTGTACCCAAACAAAACCAAGAGAAAGCCATAAAAGAATTAAAGAAAACCAAAGAAATGATTTTTTATGATTTTAAACTTGTGGCCAACAGACAAGATGACGCCAATACTATTTATTCGTCAATGTTGTACAAATAACAACCCATCCTGATGCGATTTCTAAAACCCGTCGAAGATGCCCAGGCTTCGCCTCAAATCAAAGCCACATATCAAA
>CAYYLO010000028.1:0-3503 GCA_964472675.1 uncultured Gammaproteobacteria bacterium
GTTCATTTGCTTTAATCGAAGCAGCAAATGCTCCCGCCCCACCACCTATAATAATCAAGTCATACTCATTCATTTTTTACCTCACAAACAATGCAATCTTTGACCCTTTTTCTAAACCAGAAGTCTAAGCTAACTGAAACTATTAGCAATACTCCTCCCAAGTAGATCACGTTTTGCTCAAATCTGATATATCCACCGTAGTACATCAAAACTCCGCCTAAAATAACAAGGATTAGAGGTAGTGCGTTCTTGTGTAGTCTAAATGAAATACCAAATGCTACCACTGTGATAACTAATGAAACAATAAGAAGAGGCTTAAACCAAGGAACTGCCAAAGCTAATACTGAACTTAAGCCAGCTGTGATAAGAAGTGGTGCAATAAAACATAAAGGGCAAAGTACCCCAAGTATTACTGCCAAAATTGCTGGCATCCCTGTTAAATGTTCTTTTTTACTTTTCATATGATTTTATCTAACTCTCTTTTATAGTCTGCATAATCTGTAAACTGCTCATCTTTAAATACAATTACCCCTTCTTTGTTGATGACGTACGTAGTCTCTAATCTATTCAGATTATATTTTTGCGCCACATTATCTGTGTCTAAAGCTAAAGGAATATCAATTGTTCCAAGCTCTCTGAATTCCTTCAAAAAATCTTCATTATCACCTTTGGTAAAAGCTACCCCAATTACTTCTACCACTTTATCCGAGTATTCCTTCCTGATCAGAGTTAAGGCTCTCCCTTCTGGGATACATGTTCCACACCATCCAGCCATGCCAAATAAGATGACTGTCTTACCCTTCTTATCGCTTAGCCTAAATAGTTTCTTATCAAGGGTAGTTACACTAAAATCAGAGGCTTTTGAACCAATGCTTGCTGTTGTAGTAGACACTTCGTCTGCGACGGATTGGGCAACTACTTGTTTATTAGATGAAATGTCATCAATTCTTCTATTAAGAACCAGAACAATGCTAATAATAAGTATTAAAAGACCTAAGAGCAGCTTATTGTTTTTCATATATTATGTAATGAAATCTTTTAATGTTTCTGTAAAAGCATTGGTTTTTAAGGAATAATAAACTGTCTGTGCCTCTTTTCTTCGTGTTACAAGCTCAAGGTCTAATAACTTTTTTACACTATGCGAAACAACCGAAACTGAGGTGTCAAGAATTTCCGCCATATCGCTTACATTTAATTCTGGATGACGACAAAGAAGGTAACAGATCTTTAAGCGGGTAGCATCACCAACGACACCTAACTGCTCAGCACAAGCGACCAGTTCTTTCTTGTTTTTTAATTCTTTCTTGATTTGTTGATATTCAGCCATAGTATTTGAACGATTATTCAAATAATAGCTTTTTGTGAACCTTTTGTCAAGTGGATTTACATATTACTCAATTGCAAAAAATGCCCGCTGAAGCCACTCAGAAAGTGCAGGGTGGATATATACAGCGTTAGTAATCGCATCAACTGTGCCTTTGGCTTTCATTGATACTATTGCTTCATGAATTAAAACTGACGCTTGCGGACCGATAATATGACACCCAAGAATCGTATCGTTCCCATCAACCAGCACTTTTGCTAAGCCGTGCTCCCCCCATGCCAGTATCTTTTAATTCTGCTCTACCAACCTTGTACAATTTTCCTTCCTTTTTCAGTTGCTGCTCTGTTTTACCAACGCCCCCAATCTGGGGTGAGGAAAAGACTGCATGACCAATGGCAAAATAGTCTGCGGGAACTTGTCTTTCTGTAAACGCATTTCTTATTGCAAAACCGACTTGGTCATTGGCAGTATGTCTAAATGGCAGAATTCCTACAATGTCTCCAAACGCAAAGACACCATCAATGTTTGTCTCAAGATACTCGTGGTTCCCTTGACCCTACGTTTATTTCTCTGCTACACTGGTATTAGAATGAAAAATTCATCTTGCAAACAAAAAGGTATCGAGGGGACTAAGCAATGTTTCTAATAAAGTTGTTAAACATTCGGATTGTATTGTTGCTCGCTGTAATGTTGCTGATAATTGTTTTTGTGATGGTAAAAAATCAGGACAGTTTGGATCTGATTTCCTCTGACACATCCTCTATTGCTGTTCCAGATTTCCCGGTTTATCCCGAATCCACAATTTTTAGAATGGCTACCAAACCGCCGTCTGATTTTGCGGTTGCTTTTGCCTCCAATGATTCTCCTCAAGAGGTTTTTGATTTCCTTTTGAAAAATGCCAAAGAGAACGGTTGGCAGGTGATAGATCAAAAAGGCCTTATTTTTGAATCAACAAAGCAAGAAACCACAGTCACAATATCCGTCAGTCGAAATCCGGGCGAACAAACAGCTATTTTACAACAAGTAAAGTTTGATCAAGAAAGAAAGACTATTGAATGAAAACAGTGATAAAAATTACTCCAAAGATACTTACCATCCTTATATTATTCCTGTTCTTTTTTGCTCCTGCCCGTGATGTTTTTGCGTATGAGATGTTTGGCATAGACAGTCCTGAAATTGCTTCAAATGTTTATGATGGCAAACCCGAAAATATCAAAAACTGGCCAAAAGCGGTGGTAGAGGCAATGAAGACCATGCAATGGGAAATCATGAAGGCTGCCAAAGATAAGCGTAACTGGCGAGTTGATCGTGAAGTTCACGGACGCATTGACGAATATTACTCCAACGAACAAAAACCTTCCCCCAATCTGCTGGGTTCACTTGGCAGGTTGGTTAAAAAAGCCGGCAGTGCTGTCGGAGGATTCTTGGGAATCTCCAAAAGACAGACAGTTTTTAACGGCGACGGCTGGGTATATGGGCCTCAAGACTGTGATTATCCAATAAGCAAAGGTTCTGCTGTCAAGATCAATCTTGACAGGCTTGATTTACAAGGGTTTATGGTAGATCCAAAAAACACTAACAGATGGGTTGAATATGAATTTGTTGCCAAATTCAGCATTTCTTTTTGGGATTGTGAGGGTAAAGGCCCTGCGCAAATTGACATACCTCCAACCAAAGTAGACTGGTCACAGATTACTCGTGTTGAGACAAATGCAGTCAACAAATTGTTTGCAAATATTGTCAAGCAGGAAATCGCAGCCGACTACCGTATTGCTTACGATCTTACGGGAGATGAGAAACTTGAGGAGATGGACCGGGCAATAAAGACTGAAGGCAAAACACAGAAAACGCCTGACGAGACCAAAAAGACTCAAAGTACAGGCCGACCTCCAGTCATAGAAAGGATCGATAATACACAGATGCATAGTTCTTATGAAGAAACGCCCCATCGATACTTACTAAAAGCCGCTGCCAGTGATCCCGAAGGCGGAAAGCTGACATTTGTCTGGAAAATAAACTGCGGATACTTTGTCGGATCTGCCAATGACGCGCAGATAGAATGGCGATACGATACTCCTGGAGAATGTGTTGATGCGGTAGTTAATGTGGTGGTTAAAGATGACCAGGGACTATCGGCAGAAAAAAGTCAAACTGTTTTTAATTAGTTGCGTAGACTTGA
>CAYYLO010000029.1:0-2841 GCA_964472675.1 uncultured Gammaproteobacteria bacterium
CTAACCCCGCTCCAAAATTTGAGGTTATGGTTAGGCCAAACGAATGGGCAAAAGCAATCAAGACAGATGCGACAAGCGGAGAATTGACGGATACTAAAATTCAGCAATTGGATTTTTGGAAAAAATTTAAAGATTATGTCCGTACAAACGACACAAAAATTCGTTTACAAACACCGCGGCCGCAACATTGGTACGATGTGAGTATGGGTAGCTCCGATGCGCATGTAGCTTTAACAATCAATTCCAGAGAAAACTTGCTTGGTTGTGAGATTTATATCAGTAAAAACAAGTCCTTGTTTAACTTTTTGCGTGAGCGGAAAGAAGAAATTGAAAAAGAAATTGGCGAAAAAGTAGAATGGGTCGATGCGGCGGTTGCTTCAAGAATAAAACTCAGGAAAGAAGTCCCTAGTATTTTTGACCAAAACGAAGCCGAAAATTATTTTGCTTGGCTTCACGAAAAAACAATTTTATTCCAAAAAGTATTCGGTAAGTATTTTAAGGAGTTCAAAAAGTAAACACCTACTTCTTTTCGTCTGGCTCCCCAACCATCTTATTTTCAGGGGGTTCACCTACATTTTTATCCTTAGGAGCTTCATCGGCATCCGCATTTTTACCATAAGCCTTTGCAACCCCTGCCTTAATAAGTTCTGCTGCCTCATCATTATCAATTCCGGCAATATCACCCTCGGCATAAGGCGAGCTAGGTTTTAAGAACTTAACAACTTTCATGTTTCCTCCTTTCTTTATGTTACTTTTGCCTGCCTCTTAACTTAGCATTATTGCCGCTAAGGGGCAGCGCAGAAGTATCCCTATTACTTCACTGCTGTTAACTTGGCAAAACTATCAGTTTGTCCCAGTTGACCATCAACCCTTTCAATCAGCTTAAGAGCTACCTGATGTTTCTCAAATGTTCCAGCACCCTGGGTTGTTGACTCAACTTCCATCGATTGCCTGTCACCTATTAAGTAAAAGGACAAGTCACCAAGCCAAATCTCAGACTCGTTCGTACCGACACCTAAGTTCGTCGGGATATCATTTTGCTCAAGAACCGGCCTGCCAAGAATGGTAGCCGGAGCATCAGTCAGTCCGTCTGTCCAAAGATATCTTCCGTTCGTGTCTTTGAGTAGCCTGATGAGTTTTACAATAGAATTGTGGATCAACCAAGAACCCCTTGTTCGGTATTGAACCGGAAGCAAGTAAAAGAGCTTAATCACATCGTCTGCAACTAAAGAAGCTCCGGCTTGTGCCTGCGAGCTGACCGTGTACTGTCTCAAGCCTTTTGGCTCACCAGTACCCGATCCGGTCATGAACTTCTTATCCTCTTCCTCAGCAAACTTTCTTCCAAACAACCCTGTTACATAATCAACTACTGAAACCGCTGAATCAGCAAACAATTCCCTGGACATTTTTGATAGCCCAGTAAGTTTATTGGTATTCAATTTGATCTGTGCAAACGAAGGATTGCTCTCAGTCAATGAAACACTTTCTCCAGCCCAGAAAACATTCACTCCGCCTGCTTCGGCGGGAACATCCATAATATCCCTAGCCATTGGGATAGTAGTTGCTCTTGGCCTAATGACCGCATCTTTTATTAACTTGGCCAGAACTGCGGCACGAAATTCCTCTGGAACTAAGAATCCACCCTCAGAGCCCACGCCCTCAGATAACTCCTTAGCTATTGTTGCGTTCCCTTGAACTACAGCCTGCAGAAACTTCGCAATCCTTTCCTCTTTGGAAAGGTCTTTTAGGTCATCACCGTTAGGATCTCCTTCACTTGGGAAAATCCCATGCTTCCTGTCAATCTTATCCAAACCCATTTCCCTGATCTTGAGGTCAAACATTTCCCCAAGCTTCTTTTCAAACTCCTCCATTGTCAATTTATCATCCATGCTATTTGTCTCCTCCTTTCCCATCTTTGACCCCTTCGGGTTGCAGAGAGTCTTCGGGTACTATGCCCAGTTCCCTCAATTTGGTCTTGTAGTCTCTGAGCGCAGTGCCGACTGTTACGTCGGCAACTCTAAGCGCGGACACAAGACCCAATACCATTTTTTGGTCTTCCCCAGAAGTATCGCCCTCCTCGGGCTCTTTTGCCTCAAGTAATTCCTTAAATGAAACTATGACCTGTTCCAGAATTTCAACAGCCCCAGATACTAATTTTCTATTCTTCCCCCTAATGACCAGCCTTTCTTTCTCTTCAGGAAATAACTCCTTAAGCTCAACTTCGGTATAAGAACGAAACTCAGGCGGCTCAGCATCATATTGTCCATAATGCCTTGAGAGATGATTGTAAACACCTCTCCTGTCTGCATCCGGGATATCAACTCCACCCCTTGCTCCAAGCAAAGCTCCCATTGCAGCTTGCACTCCCCTTAAGACTGTCCAATGGTCTGAAGCCCTGTGGTGGGGAAGTTTGTAAGAAGATTTAATATCCGGATTGTCTGAATCGAACCAAGTAGCCATAAGCTTGAGGTCGTCTACTTCTGCCTCGCGAACCTCCGCCGTGCCGTCCCAAGCTGTTCCAGGATCCGCAGTCGGGGTATCCTTGAACGGAATAACACCTTTATCCTCAACTTTATCAGCAATAAGCTTCTCAATCTCCTCTGTCTTAAAACCCTTGCTCCTAAGAAGTGTCAAAGCCTCGGGATTGTCCGGAACTAACACTGCCGAATACTCCAGAAGCTCCCACTTATTGAACTGCCTACCTCCACCCTCAATATCCTGAACCTCTAAAGGCATAAAGCCGATACTCCAGGCACTCATAAATCCACCTTTGTAAAGCTCATAAACAGTATCAGCCAGAGGATAGATTTCCTTATCAGGGAAAGTAACCTTTGCCAAAAT
>CAYYLO010000030.1:0-2791 GCA_964472675.1 uncultured Gammaproteobacteria bacterium
TGTCAGCGGTGCCCCGAGGAAGCTTGAGAATCTGATAGGTGAGATAAAAACCGTAGAGGACGGCTATTAAACTTGAAGCGAGAGCGAGTTGGAGATACATATTCTTTTATTTTTGTTTCTTATTCATTAACAATATTTCTTGCCTCCGCTAGGGAAAGGGTTTGGAAAGATTTAATAATGGCCCCGGGGTATCTCCGGTCACATTGCAGTGCAGTAGTGGCGTGGACAGGGTCCGCTGGAGATGGTGAGAGTGTTATCAAAACTAAAGAAAGTGCACCTAGGGTAAGCTTTGCTTGTTTTTGCTCTTTCTGCCATGTTGGATGGAGTAAGACTTGGTCTATTCCCCCTAGATGTTCGGTGAGCTCTTGGCTGAAAAGGTTAGCCCAGGCTAGGGCGCCTATTTTATCGAAGCTCAAGAATGGTTGCAGTTTATCCAGCTCTAATTCGTGGTCTCCCCAAGCAAAAAGGGGTTGTAGGCCTTTGAAAACGATCATGGCGGCTTGGGTTAACAGTGAGGTATTTTGGGTAACTGACTCTTTCAAGTCGTCTTCTGTGATAGATAAGTCAGCTATTGCCCCCATCGGGCCCTCGGCAGCACTAGCAAAAAGATTAAGCTCCACCCCCCCCTTTCTTATAATTGCTCCTATTTCTTCCTCTTTCGGCCTAAAGAGGGGTTGGCCTTCTTTAGTTGTTGCTAGTGGAGGTGATCGGAATTCGACTTCGTAGCCGTCTCTTTGAAGAAAGCTAACAGTTCGTGTTAATTCTCCAGGTTCAAAAAACGTTTTGTTTGGTTTGTAGAACGTAAATGCGTAGTCGTACATATTACTTTTTATCTATTTATCTATATTGCCTGAGCAATTGGTTCAGCTCATTTACTCGGCACACCCTTATTTTACGCAAGAGGTGAGGATGTTTCAACCGTAAGTAAGTGTCTACCTCGGTTTGAATTTTTTCCGCATTCTGTTGTTGTGGTACAACGATCACCGTGGCGGAATAGTGGTAATTTTCTCGACTTTGTTTCAGTCGGGTGATAGCTTGCTCGACCCATTTATTGATCCTGCTTCGAGGAACCCAACTTGCAGCATTTTTGCACTCTACAGCAATATTGTTGGTAGTAGCGATATCTACCCTGTTGATGCGACCATTGGGTAGAGTATGCCTTGCTTCAAAGGCCCTAATTCTTGCTTGGCCGATTTCTTCGGCCGCAGCAATGACAAGTGCACCACCATATCTGGTTTCCCATTGAGGAGACATAGCGTTATTGATTGTTTCTTGGTGGCCGGGAGTTTTAGAAAACTGGGTCGCAAATTGTGACACTCGATGATAGTGATCCTTGGCGATTCGTGGCCCAAACAGGGGCAGATTAGGTTCTGGTGGGCCTTGTTTTGACCCAGGCCCCTTTTTTGCTCTGAGGATTTTAGATGTTACATCCCTTAAAAGGGATTCTTGGACAGAGATTATGTAACCAGGAACGCCTGGTTTAGTTGCGCTTAGCGCAGAGTATTCTTGGGCTGCATCGATAAATCTGTTTTCCCGTTGGAGGGAGAATGCCTTTGATGGGCTTGGGTGTGTTTCCCCTGGAGAACCTTGGCGTTTTCCTAAGATGAGTTTCAAATATTCTGCGGCGTTTTCGGGAGAGGGAGTGACGGTAGTTTCACGTTCGCCTGTAAGCATCAGTGAGATATAGTCTTCATATTTTCCACTTTGCTGGGCAAGCATCAGGCGTCTGTATGTTTCGACATTCTGTCTCGTTCTGCGTTTAGATGATGTTGTGCTTAGAAACGTGTGGCCCACTTTTTCTTCTTTTAGGAAGTCATATATATCCAAGGGCATTTTTGCATCTTGTCGGCCGACGACTTTCGACAGTCCTAAAAGATGGGCGTCACCTATAAAAAGGATGGGATTTTGAAGCCTTTGGGTGTGTTCTATTAATGTTTTTGCTATTTGCCTGTTTCTCGCTGCAACACTAACGTTCCACAGTGCCAACTCTTGAGCACTCGGGTTTGCTGGCATGTTGGCCCACATGTCTCTAGAGAGTTGATACAAACTAGGATCTTCCGTTCCTACTATTGGAAGATGGGGATTGAATTTCCAGGCATAAGCTGCATAGCCGGGGATTAAGAACGTTGAAAGAACTTCCCAGATTGTATCTTCGTCTGGATTGGGGATAGCATCGACTAAGGGAGCTAGCGAGAGAGTCTGATTTACTGGAAGGCCTTCAGCCAAAAAGGTGGTCTCTGAGACGAGTTGGGGGGTTTCGGTGAAGAATGTTTCTAGAAGTTTATAGACAGCGAATTGGCCCGTAACGTCAAAGTGTGGTTCGTTAATTATTAGTACCGAAGAGTTGTGTTCATACTCTGATTTCGTTGCTAGACCGACGTATTTTTGAGTTTGTGGTGAAAGTGGATATAAAGAGGTGCCGATCTCGATGAGGATGTCTTTCTTTTGTTCTGGTTCAGGGTCAGGTATTCCTTGCCAGCCAGGGTTAAATGGTTCTTTCATGATGATAGCTAGCGTTGTCTTTTATCATAGGGTAATGTGGCGAGTTGAATGTTCCGCTGAGCGGGATGGCTCAGCAAGCTCTGTTTTTATATATCTAAGGTAGCGAGTTTGAGTATCCCGCTGAGCGGGATGGCTCTAGCCGAGCAACTATTTAATTATCTCTACGTCTCTCCTTCGCAGGCTCAGGATCGGCCGAGGTAATTCGTTGACACTCATTATATATCTAAAGTAGCTAGTTGAGCGTGTGTTTGGATGAATTTGCGTCGGGGAGGGACGTCTTCACCCATTA
>CAYYLO010000031.1:0-2459 GCA_964472675.1 uncultured Gammaproteobacteria bacterium
GCATAGTATCTATATAGTCACCTAAAACTTCTTGGAAGCGTTCCTCATCCTTTTTCCCAAGGAAATATAGACTTTCCGCAAATCGCTCTTTTGCCTGAGCAATTCTCACCTCTTGCCTTCTTTGAGTTGAAAACGCTGTGGCAGATTGAATAGTTTCCACAGTTTGCTTTAGGAAGTAAAATGGACTGTCAGGTGTTACAAAGCTGGGTTTGTAATCATTTGAATCAACTATTCTATATTGTTGTGACTCAAATGTTTGCGGTTCTTGGCACTTATTTTCATTCCAGAGCCAAACTCTTCCCTCTGGGCATGTTGGTGCTGCATCTTCTGGATACCCTTTATTACCCTCGGGTGCTGGTACACACCTTCGTTTTTCAAACGAGTAGTAACCGCCTGCTTCGCCACAGCGATATTGGCTGTTGTCATAAATTGCCTTCCCATTGTCATCCCAAACACAACCTTGAGGTGGTTTATAAGTTGCGCCAGTGGGACAAAGCTTTGCTTTTTCCTCATCAGTTGGTTCCTCTGGCTCTCCAGTTGGCACTGGTGTAGGAAGAGGTCTTACGCCGGAGGAAGTCGTACAGGTTTGGTTTTCCCAGGACCAGCTGTAGCCCGCTGGGCAAACAGGCTTCTCATCATCCGCTCTTCCGGCTTGCGGATCATAAATCACACATTTGTTTGCGGCAAATGAGTAGTATTCGTTAGGTCTTTGGCAACGATACTCCTCATAGTCGTTGATTTTGTGCCCGTTTTCTTCCCAAACACAACCCTCAGACTCCTTAAATACCGCACCGATTGGACAGATCGTAAGTACTGCGTCCGCTGGACTGGGTGGAGTTTGCGAAACTTGAGTAGGGAATTGCCCGCTATTAACAGGCCGCGCTATGTCTTTAGCGGCAACTTCTCGGTAGATCTTAAGAAGATCATCTCTTCCCGCAAGGTCCTCTGGTTTAATAAGGCTTGGGTCAATGTTTTCCAAAAGTTGTTTAACTCTTTCCGCATAAGAATCGTTAGTGGCCCGAAGTGTAGGTGTTTGGGCAAATTCTGCTTGAACTAAACGCAGTCCTTGAAGTTCTTCAATTTTTCGTACTTCTGTAAGCTGGTTATAATCCGCTGGTGTAACGAGGGCTTGTCCTTCGTCAAGTTTTTTTGCATCCGCAGGTGGAAAAATGCCTGACTGGGTAAGTTCACGGATTTTTTCTCTAACTTCTTCTCTGGAGTTGGCGTTAGTTAAAGCACTTACTTCCTCTTCCAAAATTATACCCTGAGCTTTCATATCCTGAAGCCTGTTTACTAATTGCACTGGGAGCGGAGGCCTTCCTAATACATCACTTGTTTTATCCATTGCGTCTTCAGAAGCCTCAATTGCGGCAATATAGGTTTTTGTATCGCCACTTGGTGGAGGTAGGAGTCCTTTTTCAAAAATGACATTATGCCTTGCCGCCTCAAGCTCCAAGGCTTTGGCTAAATCTCTTTTGTCTTCCTCAGATCCACCGAAGTTCCCGACGTCTTCAGATACCGAGTCCATAATTTTCTGATAACTATTGAGCGCATCTTCATAAAGTTTTTCTTTGCCTGTTTCAGAAGAGAGGGCACGAGCCTCACGCAAACGCTCATCAGCATAATTCATCTTAAGCTCCAAACGGCGAGTGGAGTCAAAAGTTGTAGTAAGACTTACTTGTTCACCAATATTTTTAAAGAAATAGCCAAATGTTCCTGGTAACGGTCCATTGTAAGGCGTCAAATAAGGCCCGATTGGGAGTGGCTCTGGAGTTGGCGAAATAGTTGGTGAAAGTGAGGGCGCTGGAGTTACTTTGCCTGTTTGGGTTGGAGAAGGAGTAGGTGAGGGAACAGGTGCCGGCGAAGTTATAGGCGCGCCGGAAAAAGTCGGATTTTGAACAACAGACTCGGGATAAAATCTGGCTACTTCGGATTGTTGCTCTACCTCAAAACGGCTAAAATCAATATCTTTTGCAAGATCCTGCGCCCTGCTCCAGTAAAGATATGGCCGAATCTCACCGGGCGGAGGAACATCTGCTGAATCATTTTGCCATCTTGCTATTCCATTTAGAATCTCCTCTGAAGGAGGAGGGAAGGTTTCATACGTTCGGAGTTCAGCAAACTTTAGCACTCCCTCTGTGTCTTTATAACTCTCTGGATAGTTATTAGCTACGCTCTCATTTAGTTTTATGACCTCGGCTATTGGAAACTCCCCAGATGTAACAAGCTTGTCCAGCTCCTGCCTAACATCAGCCCGACTTGATAAAGTGTAGAGTTTATCGCTTTCCTCAGAAGTTATTAATCCTTGCTCTTTCAACTCCTGAATACTTACTGACAATTCTTCCGGGATAGGAGGCTGATTCTTTGCATCGGACATAGCGTCCATAGCCCCTTCTGCTCCGTCTATTACCTTGTTCCAGGAAACTGTTGTCGAAGGAGGAGAAGAAAAAACCAAGCTT
>CAYYLO010000032.1:0-1642 GCA_964472675.1 uncultured Gammaproteobacteria bacterium
CTTGATTCCAAGTTTGATTTTACCACACCGCTTCAAAAAAGGCGCCTGACGCCTAACTTTGACCTTCTTCTCCTTAGGTCATAGCGTCTTCAACAGCCCTACCAATAGCTTCGTCCAGAAATTTTGTACACCACATTATACCTACAAAAAGAAGAAAAAAAGCAAGAAAGATTACATCCTACCCATGGTTCTAATTTTTAATTACAAACTCATACTCTTTGGACTGCCCAATATTTCCGGCATTGTCAGTCGCTTTGACCATTATTGTATGAATTCCGTTGTGGTACTTGGTAGTGTCAAAGGGTATTTTATCTCTGTTTGCATCTGCGTGTTGAGTACCATCAGTGTAGTCTGTCAGCCAAAAACTAAAAGCGTTACCGGGTTTATATGTAGTACGAGCATAGGAACTTCCGTCAATATACCATTCAATCAGTGCAATTCCAGAGCTTGGTTGTTGGTCTTCAACGACACTTTGAATTCCTATGTTTCCATGCCAACCGCCCTGTTTCTTCGTAAAGTCGTTGTCATCAATGGAAGCAACAAATCTTCGGAGGTGAGGGTCAATAATTGGGATCTGAGTATCCTTTGCCTCCGACGGATTAAGTCTTTTTTCAATGGCCACGATTCTTTCTTCCAAACTAGGAGTAGCCGGTTGCTCTTTTGGGACCACCTTCTGCTGGAAGGATTGCATGTCCGTCTTCAATCTTTCTAATTCTAGGCTTTGCCATATTCCCTTTTTTAACTCTTCTACTGATTGCTCAGCCCCTTGATTCTTGTTTGTATCCCGCTGAGCGAGCATATCTATCTCCTGCGGCTTATCCCTCACAATACTCTTATCTTGTTGAGCCGCTTCTTCTACTACAAGAGGATGTTGAAGGGATGGTGCAGTTTTTGGGGTCGCAATCAAAAAACCGGTTACACTAATGATAGAAGCTACAAAGAAAGCTACCGTGTTATGGATGAGAGTTTGTAAAAAATCAAACATAGTTGGATTTCAGGACTTGGGGTGAGATTTGGTATGGTTCGGCACGAAAAACTTAACCGAACCAAGTTTGCCCCCAAGCTTTACTCCAAGTTTTATTTTACCATACCGCTTCAAAAAAGGTACTTGGCGCCTATTTACTATTTGTCCTATTTTTCTGGGGATATGGGGACGGGACGATTTCATTCGTCGAGGGTTTACTGAAAATGCGTTCGGGTTTCGTTCAGGGTATGGGGCCAATACTTGACAAATTTTTATAATATGCTAGCGTTGTCGCCAGGCGGAAGGAGGGTACAACATGGAGGTTTTTGTTTATTCGGTCGGAGCCGGCATCACCTTTCTAGGCAGTCTTTACGCCATCAAAAGGGGGTGGTGGTCGAGATCTGGAGCCACCGAAGAAGATGGGGAGAATCTCGAATGGAGTGCTGGTGGCCAAGATGCCATGTTCGTGGCGTTGGTCTGGCCGTTGGTGCTCCCGCTTATCCTGATCTTCGGGGTCATCTCGCTGGTCATCACCTGGGGGGAGGATAGGTTTGGTCTAAGGGATTGGAGGGAGTAAAAAACGCCCAATCCGCCGCGGCACATGTCTTCATTGTGCCGCGGTTTTTCGATTCCTAATTGCAAAACACGAAGCAGGTTAGAAAGCATTAAAATCCGTTT